>JAROAZ010000007.1 GCA_029432775.1 Pontiellaceae bacterium B12227
AGGCACGAACCACGCGTCGGGCTGCAAACCGGCGACGATGCATAAAAACGATTAAACTGCATACCGGCCGCAGCCATCGCATCGAGCTGCGGCGTATTGATCGGCGAGTCAGGATTAAAACACCGCACATCGCCCCATCCCAGGTCATCCGCCATCATCAGGATAATATTGGGCCGACTGCCCGCTAGAGGTTTTGCTTCAGCCGCTCCGGCAGCCGCCGCGACTGCACAACATAAGGTCAGGATAAACTTCATCATAGTTCCCCTACAGTTCGGGCGGGCTCCACTCGGGGATGCCCTCTTCTTTCAATTGTTTGTTATACCGGATAGCCAGCGGTTGATCTTCCGGCTTAACCCGCGGCAGCCCCTCGTTGACCATCAGCGGCAATACCGAAGCCCACCATTTGTCATAAGATTTGCGCAGCATTTCCACGACTTCTGGATGGGAGGAAGCCACATCTCTGGTTTCGCCGGGATCATTTGAAATGTCATAGAGCTGCTTATTGTTCACGAAACGCCACTTTGCGGTGCGCACAGCGCATTTCTGATACTTGAACGCGTCGCGCGCTCCAGCCTTCCAGCGACCGCAATGAATAAACAATTCGCGATCCGCCCATTTGGCGTTCGGATCTTTCAACAACGGTACCAACGAACGACCATCCATCTGCTGCATGCTCGGGGGCAATTTCGCCCCGGCCAGATCGCAGAAGGTTTTATAGAGATCGATGTGAGCAGTCAGCGCATCAATATCAACGCCCTCTCCCAGCACACCCTTCCAATACCAGAATGCAGGCACGTGGGTTCCGCCTTCATTGGGTGAGTTTTTAAAACTGCGAAGCCCCGCGTTGAAGCGGTCCACCTTTTCGCCATTCTTCATAATCGGCTTCATGGACATCCCGTTGTCGGTCATGAAAATGACGAGGGTATTTTCAAGCGCATTCCACTCGTGCAGCTTTTTCCAAAGCAGTCCAAAATTGTCATCAAGGTTTTCGACCATCCCGTATCGGCCTGAAGTATTTTCATCATACCCCTCATCCAGAAAACGCTTTTTATATGAATCCGGGGCTATGAACGGCCCGTGCGGCGCATTCAAAGAAATATAGGCAAAATAAGGTGTTTCCGATTTTTCCTGTTCCTTAATCCAGGCCAGACCCGCCTGAAAAAACAGGTCCGTACAGAAGCCTTTGGTTTTCACAACAGTATCATTGTGCAGCAGAACACTATCGAAATACGTATTTTGTCCATTGGGCGGAAAATCGCCCAGGCTCACCTGCCCGATCCCACCTGCTCCGTGAATGAGCACTTCGTCAAAGCCACGGCTGCCGGGCAGGTATTCCTCTTCATCGCCCAGGTGCCACTTGCCGAAAATCGCGGTGGAATAGCCCACCAGCTTTAACGCCTGTGGCATCGTAAACGTATCGAGCGCCATCCGTTCGCGCTGAAAAATGGTATGTGTCACCCCGTTCTTGAACGGCGCGCGGCCGCTCATCAACGCCGCGCGCGTCGGAGCACAGGTGGGGCTCACCTGATAGTCGGTGAAGCGGGTGGACTGTTCGTAGAACCGGTCAAGATGCGGCGTTTTGAGAATCGGGTTGCCCATACAGGCCAAATCGCCCATCCCCTGATCGTCCGTCATCACCAGAATAATATTCGGACGGCTGCCCTCCATCGGTTTCGCTTCGGCCGCGCCGAGACAACTCAACCCCGCCAGCAAGCCGACATTCATTTTCATAAAACAGTTTTTCATCTTACTTTCTCTCTGTTTATTCAGATTGCTTCTTAACCCTCACCCACTTCTTTTCGCCCGCTGGAATGGTGCGATCAAAGAGGGTTCCGTACTGCTGATAATCATTATAGGAAACCGCCTGCTCCTTCCAACGAGCCAGCTCGGTATCATAGTTGGCGCGCATGGTCTCGAGTGCAGCGCGGGCTTCGGGATTTGCAGCCAGATTCGTCATCTCCAACGCATCCTTCTTCAAATAGTACAGCTCCTCCATCGGATCCATTTTTGCACCGCCGTACCACCAATAGGTATATTTCCACTCCTTGGTCAGACACGTCAGGCTATGGGTAGCAGGGGGGCCGAACACATTGATAAACGCCATCTGTTCGCGGACATCGGAAGCCGGATCGTTCAACAGCGGCAGCAGACTGACCCCGTCCATAGTTGAAGGCACCGGCAGACCGGCCAGTTCCAGAATCGTCGGCGCAAAATCAATATTCCCCGTCAGCGCCGGGCTGCGCAGTTTTTTGCCGGCCGACGGACTGCGCGGATCAAAAATCAACAACGGCGCACGGGCAGATTCCTCCATTGGCAACACCTTGGAAGCATAGCCGTGCGCACCGCAGATAAAGCCGTTGTCGCTGGTATAAATAATAACCGTATTATCCGCCACCCCCTGCGCTTCCAACTCTTTACGGATCATACCCAGCGCCACGTCGATGCCGTAGACCTGCTGATAATATTTAGCCATCACGCCATCGTAATCCGTATCGTAATTCCACTCGGTAAAGCGCGGATACTGACGGCCCATTTTACTCTGTGGAGACATATGCTCGCCAGCTTCGCGCCCGAAGTTGGCCGATTTGGTGAATGTTTTACCGGCATACACATCGTCAAAGCGCGGATCAGGAGTCGCAGGCTTATGCGCCGCCTTAAAGCTGATAGAGAGGCAGAACGGTTTATCCTGTTCCACCGCGCTCTTGATCACATCCTGACCGAACGCACCATACGATAGCGTCGAGTGCGGATACTCTTTGGCGTACTTGGCCATCGACTTATTCCGGGCGGTCACATACTGCGACTGCCCCGGCGCGCCACCCCAGATATCGAAAAACTCGCCGCACTCATAGCCATAGCCATCCACCTTAAAGCCGAACTTGCCGGCAAAAGCCGTCAAATACCCCGCTTTGCGCAGCAATACCGGATAGGATTTAGCCCATACCTCAGGCTTCATATCGCCATGACTGAAATTCGCAGCGGCCTTATATTCATACATCCCCGTCATCACATTCGCGCGGCTCGCCATACAGACGGAGGTGGTGTTGTAGTGCCGGTCAAAAATCACGCCGTCGTGACCCAGTTTATCCATATTCGGCGTTATCACTTCTGAATTACCGTAAATGCCGATCGACCCGAAATTCTGATCGTCCGCCATCAGGTAAATAATATTAGGCCTGCTTCCTTGAAGCGGTTTTGCTTCAGCCACTCCGGTAACCGCCGCGACTGCACAACACAAGATCAGGAGAAACTTCATCATAATTCCCCTACTATTTTTCTATTTTAAACCCGACCACTCCCGACGCCGGGAGCGTCTTCGGCAGCTGAATGACCAAGGCGTCGGCGGTGCGTTCCCATTGGACCGCCTCTCGGCTGCCCAGCATTGAAATATTATTAATTTCGTCCTCAAAGATCCCGCCCTTGGCCAACGTCTTGATTTCGATATTTTCAGTCGGCGGGACCAGCACAAACGCATAGAGGTGACCGTCCTTCGTGGTAAAACGGATATCCTGCTGGCTCCACGGCTTCATATTTTCACTGCCGCGCCCATCTTTAATTACAAGCGGACCTTCGCCGAAAACCTTCCAAGGTCTGGAACCGTAGATGCCCTCGCCATTCACTTTCATTAAATTCCGAAATGCATCCAGGTATTCCATTTGGTTCTCAGGGATGGTGCCGTCGCCCTTGAGCGCAATATTCAGCATAATCACCCCGTTCTTGCTTACCGAATCAATAGCGTTTCCGAGCATGACCGGAATACTCATACGATTTACTGCACCATCACGGTAAAACCAGGTGCCGGAAAGGTCAGTCGCCCACATCCACGGCTCCGGTTCAATTTTAGCCGCACTGCCCCGCTCCATGTTGTAGGTGAAAGCGGCCTTGTTTTTCTTTGGGTCCTTAAACGAGAGCACCACGTCCTGTTTGCCGTTGTTTTCCGACAAATCTTTATTCACATAATCGGTGAACAGCTTAAGGCCGAGCCCGTTACCGCTTTGGATAGTTGGGTATGGCGAATCATTATTGAACATATCGGGATCATATTTTTCGATAATTTCCCAGCAACGCTCAAACCAATGCGTATTCCATGCGTCATCACGGCTGTAGCCGGAGGGCGAGTAGTCCATATTGAACAACTTCGACTCCACCGTACCTTCGGT
This sequence comes from Pontiellaceae bacterium B12227, assembly GCA_029432775.1. Lineage (GTDB taxonomy): Bacteria > Verrucomicrobiota > Kiritimatiellia > Kiritimatiellales > Pontiellaceae > Pontiella. The sequence continues at coordinate 4,161 of JAROAZ010000007.1, forward strand.
CTGGTATTTGCGGGCGGAGTTGAAGAAACGCGGCGACCAATACAGATGCGTCGAAACTCCGAATTTCAGGCCATGCTTCTGCGCGGCGGCTTTCCACTCCTTCAGCGTATCGCGCTTGGGTCCCATATCCATCGAGTTCCAGGGGTGGGAAGAATCATACATATCAAAGTTATCGTGGTGACACGCCACCGGCATAATGAAACGCGCCCCAACAGCCTTTACTTCCTGCACAAGCGCATCCGGATCCCACTTCTCCGCTTTAAACAGCGGAATCAGATCTTCATATCCAAACTCCGCGTGCGGGCCGTACGTCTCATCGTGCCAGTCCGTTAATTTCTGTACAGCTTCTGGATGTTTTGAAGCACTCAGCTGCCCTTCTGTTCCATACATCCAGGCACCATAATGCGAACCGTCGTGCGGGCGGCCGTCCTTGACAGACGACGGAATCCCCCAGTGGAACCAGACTCCAAGCTTCCCATCCACAAACCAGTCCGGCACCTGGTATTTCTCCGCCAGCGATTCCCAGGTCGGTTCAATCTGCGCATCACATCGTGTTCCAGCGGATAATCCCGCCACGACTGCGCTAATCATTCCTGCTTTTAAAATATCCATACTTTATCCTTTGTGGTTCCAACCTCTGGAAAGTGCTATTCCAGTTCGAATAAGCATGCGTTCTCTTTCCCAGTTCACAATCCACCATCCACTCTACTCCTTACTTAAATCTTGCCTATCGACCGTTTAGTGGATAGCGGAATCCGGGGTTCGGGATACGCTTTCAAGCAAAGGAGAATCAGGAAAAATTGAGTGGGATGCTAAACGCGGCCGAATCACCAACCGACCGGAATTAAACCGATACCTTAAAGAACCCGTCCGCAAAGGCTGGGACTATGGCAATGATCTTTGGCGGTAAATTTTCCAATCATTGGAAATCAGGTTGGAGGTTGACTCAACGATATAGTCGAGTTCCGCCTCGGAGCCTTTGCGGCCCCACCATCAGCACGCTGATTCCTATAATGCTTAGTATCTGCTTCATCTTCTATCTCCTGATGGTCTACGGGTTTTAAAACGGAGCCCTAATACTCCAAGCCAACTTATCCTGTATGTCATCAGTTTCATTTTTTCTCTTTTTTCATGCCCGTGCGGTCAGGGGGCGGCAGCACGCTCTATTGTTCAGCGGGAACCCGTTTGACCGAGCGCAGATCGAGATGCTCCCCCCCCCCTTTTGAACGGGGTTGATATGAAGCGTGTATTCACCGGCCTTCCCGACAGTAAAGCTGCCAATCTCATACGGCTTGAAGGCAGCGCCCGTGGCAGTCGGGCCGACGTTGAGCAGATAGTTGCCGCCTTTACTGACGATATCGACAAAGTTCTGAATGAGCGCTTCAGTCGACTTCCAGTTGTGATCGCAGCTCTTGTAGCCCACGTTTCATTCATCGTCATGCCGGACTCCCAGTCACCTGGAAGTCCGGTTACGGAATAGCGGTCAACGCTATCGCGCTGATGTGCTGTAGATTAGAGCTGCAGGATGCGGCGGACAAACAACAGTCCTCCGCCGAACGCGACCACCATCCCTAAAGTTGCCGGTTCCGGAATCGCCGTGGTGAATTGGAAACCGACATCATTTACACCCCAGGTCAAGACTTCTGTTGCAGATGAGGAAGTGATCACCAAGACATCAGGATCCCCTGCATCCAGAGTATACGCACCAGGTGAGTCCCAGCCGGCACTACTCAGACCGGAGTCCCCCAGACCCAAGACGCACTGATGATCCCTCCCACCAGTCTCCTGGACCGTTACGTCAGTGAAGCCGTCGAATACAGCACTCCCGCCAGTATAAGCAATTGGTCCTGCGATGGAGAACCGGAGGCTTGACCCGGTGGCCATTCCGGTTCCGACACCGAATGCGTTGCCCGTCGCAGTCGCCACCGTACCTACTGCGGCAGAGGTTGTGCCGAGCGTAGCGGATCCGTCAGTGGCTGTCGACAACCAGCCTGGCATAGTGACGGACGTGGAGGCAGTACTGCCCGTAAATCCCTCGACCAGCAAATTGAACGTCAAGGTTCCGTCTGCGTCCGTGTATGTAACGAGGAAGTTGGTATTGTCGGCATCAACCGTCGTTTTCGTGATGCTTGTGACAGATCCGGAGCCGTCCTCTGTCACCGTGTTGCCTCCACTGAAATCCAAATTATTGAAGTCAGCGAATGTAATGGCTCCGGCATATGATGTGCCAGCCATCAACAAACAAGCGCCCAATGCGCATAGTATCTTTTTCATCTTCTATCTCCTTTATTTTTTATGGTTAATGTCGTTGATCAAGCGGTCTCCCCCGAGACACCCAACTCTCTTAAACATGAGCAATCATTTAAGCCCCGTCTGGCCTAAATCCACCACGAGTATATCGCCCTTAATAATTGCACCGGAAGCATACTGCGCGACAGCCAGCAACAAGGAGGCTGCAGTGATCGTTATATGTGTGTGTTTTATCCCATTTCCTTTTTTTCAAGTGAATCTGATCAATCGAGGAGCGTTTTCTTTCCCAATTCACAATCCACTCTACTCCTCATTGAAATTTTGCCTATCAACCGTTTAGTGGATGCCGTTTTCTCCTCAAAAGCGCAGTCAAGCCTGCGCACTCCGGGGAATTATTACAGCGCTTTAACCTTAAGACGGATGAATTCATTGGTTTTGCCGATGGCGTCGATCCGGTTAGTGACGGCCTCATAGTCGGCATCAAGGTTTCCAGGGTTTGGAAGTTCCACGACAACGGCATTTTTCCAATCATTGGAAAGCAGGTTTGAAGTCGTCTCATCGATATAGTCGAGTTCCGCTTCGGGCCTTTGCGGCGGACAAACACCAGTCGGCGCTTCCTGCGTGTGGCCCTTTAGTCCTCCAGTTCAACCGTAATTTTATAGAACCCTTTGGGCTCACCTGTGCGGTCCGTATCGATAAATGTTCCATCCACCAGATTACTTTCAATCAGCGTAAAACCATCCACCAGATTGCTCGACCAGTAGACATTGTAAGTTCGTCCCTCGTTTGAGCTCCACTCGAGCGTATTACTGGAATCAGCGACAAAACCGGAAATATCAAATGAATCAGCAACGAGAGGATTTAACCCGGCAATGTATTCCTCTTCGTTCGTGTAGGCATCTCCGTCTGGATTATCCGTTGGAACGGCATTGGTCACATTTCCAAAGTTGCGGTATTCCCAGAGATCATTCAGGCCATCCGCATCGGTATCAACGCTATCCCACGCGAACACCGTCTCGCCTGAGCCCACATTCACCCAGACATCCACGTGTTCGTAGGAGCGGGTATAGACATAGCCATTCCGGGTGGGATCGCCCAGCGGCGCACCCAGCGGGCGGTTAAATGCGGAGATGTAACTCGTGTCCCAGACATCGGTGTTATAACTCTCTTCAATCGCATTCACGCCCATGTTATAGCCAAAGTAGGCATTGGTTTCCGCGACGATCAGAAAGACGGCCAACGGAAAGTCCACATATTTTTCGGCATAGGCCCTGCGTTCGTCCATGCCCGCCGGCTCAGGTTCGTCGTTTGTGCCCGGCCCCGACTGCAGGTTAATCATTTTGCCACGTGCGAGCGCCTCACGCATCAACTGAATTGACGTGCCGATAATCTCCCCTGCCGTGTGGTCATCATCAAGGCTTTCAAAATAAGCGTATGTATGCTTCCAGCCTTCGAGATAGGAACCGTCAAAACACTCCAAAGACTGCCTATGTCCATTCACATCCGATACGCGCAGCGCATTTCCCACCAACATTTTATTCGCGGGCATTCTGGATCTCAACTCATCATACATGAGCGTGGCGGCCGTCTGCGGATCTCCATTCTCATCATAAAAGTGCGGGTTGGAAGCCTCTGGGATATCAATAAACACACCATCAACGTTCTCGTCGGAGGCCATCGTCAAGGTCACATTCACCCACCAGTCGCGCAGCTCCTCATTCGAATAATTATGTTGATACAGCAAATTCCGCCGGAGCTTATACGAGACATTCCCGTTGGAATCTACCTCCTTCAAACTCCAATTCTCGGGTTCGTAGGTTAAGGCGGCCTCATAATCGGGGTAATGTATCTGTGAATTCCAATAGGTGATCACTTTAACATCAGGCGAAACCGCTTTAAGATCGGCGGCCATTTTAAGCTGTCCCTCTTCCGTGTAGGTCAGCCCGTTTTTATTACTCTTTTCGAGCATGACTAACTGATAGTTGGTTGCAATAGTGCTGATCTGATCCGCACTGTAGGCATTGATATTCCGTACGGCCAGCCAGCGCGGGACTGTGTCCCAGGAAAATTCGGGAAAATCCACCCCCGGCTGCTGCTCAGGATAGGGCTCTACATAAGCAACCCCATCCTTCATATACGAGTAATCAGAGACGTCCCATACCGGGTCTAAGTCAGGGTTCCGGACGTTCATACTGAATTCGATAGAATCGATCTGAAAACCGTAATAATTTGCCGTACCGGCGCAGGTCACCATCAGCGGGTTCAGCGCGTCAAAAGAGTAATCAAGCGGAAAGTTGATCACGTTGGAATTCAGGTTGCTTCCAACACCTTCGCCCCGTATATGTTGGTGCGTCGTCCCGCCCACCTCATTCAACCCAAAAGCCGTAAATCCTTTAATTTCGGCGGCATAGTCCGGAACGGAAATTTGAACATTCTCTACCTGAAACTGTAGACTTTCCCCTTCATCCAGATCGGTATCGGATCCGACACCCCAGCGGCCATTGTTTTCGGTAACTTCCCCCGTGCTGCCCAGTCCGGTTATGGATGAACTGGCCGCATTGGCACTGTAGTCAAACGAAGTTCCGGTGTACGCTTTCACCCGAAGATCAAACGTGAGCGTATCCGCTGAACCATCCGCATCAAAATCATTCCCCGTCCAGACCACGGTATACACTAAATCATTTCCAGCATTCGTCTGCACACAGGTCAAATCGGGCGATGCCAGTGTCGAAATATGATGTTCATTGTTTAGCTGAAGATCAGACGTTTCTGCCGAACCGGTTCCGGCTGGCGGCGTCATCGAAAACCACAACTGACTATCCAAGTCTGCCACGGCATCCGTTGTGACGATTAAATCCACGCTATCTGCATCAACCGAGATCGATGCCGACTGATTGGCCTTAAAGCCTTTAATCACCACATTAGTCGTCGCAAAAGAGCCGCTGATTCCGCCGAATCGGATCAACTCGAATTGGCCGCTTCCCCCGCGATAAAATGAGCCGTCTACCGTCAGGACGGAGTCCGTCTCATTAATGATCATCGTGCCAGTGACATCAAATGACGCTGTCCCATATTCTCCCAATTGAAGGGTCACGTCTCCACCCGCTGACAAATCCAAATTATTGCCGACCGTAACACTGGCCCCAGGCCCATCGATGCGGAAGGTGCCCATGCCCACATATAGATCTGCTGTAGTCATGAGCACAGCACCATTCCTCAGGGTATATCCGGAATCTGATGTGGCCGATGCACTGGCGCCCACTCGTACCTGTTTTGCAGAAACGGCACCGCTGTTATGATCAACACGGCCGCCCCCAGTGTTTGCATTGATGCCGAGATAAAAATCATCCACATTATTGAGGTTTGCCTGAACCGTCAACACCGCCTCATTGCGCACCGTGATATCAAATGGGTTTGCGGAATTAAACGCCTGCACGACAAAAGGTGCATCCACAGTTCCGTCCAAAATCACAGTATGATTGGTCGTACTCCCCGGCAGGATATCCCCATCCCAGTTGGCAACGGTGTGCCATCCGACATTCGTCATCGCACCAGCATCCCAGTCGAGATTAGCCGCCGGCTCCTGGATGACGTTCAGCACGACATCGCCATTGATTCCCTGAGTAAGCGTCCAGTCCACTCCCTCGGTGCCCAGTCCGGTGACGTTACCGATGTAATTGGCGAAGGAAAACGTACCCACCATGTTAGCAGCATTCACCAGAGTGATGGCTGCATTTCCACCCGAATACCCCGTTCCATCAATCGTGAGCACCGAAGTGGCCGCAACATTGAACTCATTAAAGACATTGATTGCGCTCACGCCGGTGGCTCCGAGCACAAACTTCAGCTCGCCGTCGCCCGTCATGATCAGATCGTCTCCGGCACCGTCGCCCACCTGAACCGAAACACCGCTTTCGCTAACGGTAAAGCGTGAGTTACTTCGAATCGTCAGGTCGTTTCTCAACGTAAGCGCCGCCGATCCGGAAAGCGTGTGGCTTGCCAGTTGAGAGCCACTGGCAAGCCCCAATGTGTATTCCTTAGCCGACACGGTTCCCGCATCCTGCGTTACAGTTGCCTGGCCATCCCCCGTTGTCCCAATCAAGAACGAGCCGTTGCCCAGGTCCATATTGTCATGGATATCGAGTGTTGCGCCGTTTCGCATAGTAACGCTAAGGAAGTTCGCGCCCGGTCCACGGGTAACAGGCGCACTCACAATCGCATTATGGGACGACGCCGCAAGTACTGCGCCATCACTCACGCTGCTGCTCGGTACATAGTCTGTGTTCCAGTTGGTGGCGCTGTTCCACAAGTTATCTCCCGCGCCGCCATCCCAGGTAACCGTAGCCGCCTGTGTGCCCATAGCGAACGTAAGGCACAATCCCAATGCAGCTCCTGCTTTTCTGATACTATCCATGTCGCTCTCTCTTTCTGTTCCGCAACCCCATTCGCTGGAAAGCCCTGCATGAAGCAGGCGGGCCGCCTGCGACACATTTGCCGTAAAGGGCGCGTACCGCAGGCGGCTCGCCTGCCCCGTCGTATGGGGGACAACCGCAGTGTCGGTCAGGAGGGAACGGAGCACGTCCCTCTACCTAAAGCCCCCCAAAAGCCCCGGATTGTTATCCGGGGCTTGCCGGATTAGATCTGTAATAAGCGACGGACAAACAAGAACCCGCCGTCAGTAACGCGTTATCGCTCACGCTGCTGCCGGGCAAAACGTTACCGTCCCAGTTGAGTGCTGTATTCCAATTATCATCAGCACCGCCGCCATTCCAATGGATCGTAGCTGCTTGAACCGCTCCGACCGCCAGCAGGCACAAACTCATTGCATATACTCTTTTCTTAATCTTCTTCTCTTTTCTATCAGCCGACAGGAAATACCTGTCGGCTGAGAAATGATTTCCGTATCTAATCAGTCTTCGACCTGCAGACGAATGAATTTCGCGTCGGTTGTCATTTCGGTGCGGTTGGTCTGCGTTCTGAAGCCATCGACTTCATCGGACTGACCCACAAACTCGACATCATTGGTATCAGCCGGAGTTCCGGCCAGGTCATCAGTTGCTCCAACCGTAAAGGTAAGCGCGGCATCGTTCACGCGCTGGTCATAGATGTGGTAGAACCAGTTGGTTCCTCCATCATCGGCGGTAAAGGTCGCCGGGGCAACCGCTGCATGGTCGTCGTTGGTCGGGTTTCCGCCGAGGCCATATTCCATCAGGTTGTCCAGTCCGTCCGGTTCAACATCGGCACCCGGCAACGCGTCATCCCCGGTCAGTCCATAGGATGCCGCCCAGGAGTCAAAGTCCATCGATGGAGTCACGGGCTCCATCAGGGTTCCGAAGAGCTTCAGGTTGTCCATACCGAAGGCATAGTTGCCGCCGACCGACGAACCCATGGACACAATGACCGTCAGCTCGGAACCGGTTCCGGCCATGGTCGGGGCATAAGTCTGGAAATCGTCCGACAGGTTTGCGGCGCCAACCCCGTTCACGGTCACCGTCCCGGTGCGGGTGTTCGTAACAGACCGCCCGTCTTCCATCGTCTGGATCCAGTTGGCATTCAGCTGCCCAATATCCAGGATTGTGTTCGTGGTGCCCCCGTCGATGGAATAGGCAATCTGGATGTTCTTGTCGAACAGATCCCCCGTCGCAGCGAAGTCCACTTCCATGTTCAGGTTGGTATATTGGTTGATATCGAACGTATAGACCAGTTCGCCCTGCGGCGCGAGGCCGCCGCGGTACATGCCGAAGATGTTGTCGGTCTTGGTCGACTCCAGGAAGCCGAGAACATCCGTCGTGTTGGTGGTCGGCGTGCCGTCGGCCAGGAAGAGCGAAGCATCCACAAAGTCGGGGTTCGCAACGTTCGAACGGTTGCAGATCGCCCATGTCACGGCGGTGTCCTGCCGGGTTCCGGAACTGACACGGCTGAGGTACAGCGTATCGCCATCGTTGTCGTCCTTGCCAATCACCAGCGTATCGCCCGGGCCATACGGAACCAGGTCGAGAAACATTTTGTTGGTTTCATAGCCTACCGACCAGCTCTTCACGCCGCTGACCGTGATGTTGTTCATGGCAAACTGCATAGTGTTGGTGCCGAAGGTGACCAGGTCAATCATTGCGGCATCGCCGGTATAGTCCGAAGCATCAACCACCAGCATGGAATTGGAGTTAACGATAAACTGATCCGCAACGCCAATGGTGCTTACACCGGTTGCGCCCAGCGTAAATTTCAGGATCGCGTCATCTTGAATAACCAAATTATCACCGGCACCATCACCGATGGAAACGGACGCATCGGTTCCCACTACATTAAAAAGACCGTCTGATTGAATCACCAAGCTGCATCTGCTGCCCAGCGCTCCACCGGAAATCGTATAGGATGCATCGGGTTTAACAAAGAACCAGCCACTATTGGCTTCCTGAACGACCATCGATCCGCCGATATGAGAAATAGAAGCTCCGCCCGTGTCGACGCGGCATCTACGGATATCGTTCATGTCCGCGCCGATTACCAACGTGGTATTGCGAAGCAGAATATCCACCAAATTGGTGGTATCGACCACACTGGAAACCACCGGGGTACCGCTTTGGATTCGAGCCGTATCCACGGCGTTCAACGTTCCCGGAACATAGTTCCCGCTCCAGTTGGTCGCCACATTCCAGTCGTTGTCCTGATTTCCCTTCCATTCGATCGTTGCCGCCTGGGCCGCTCCGGCGGCCAGCATCAAGCAAACCGCGAATAGTTTTGTGATGTTCCTCTTCATCTTATTCCTCCTGCTTCCGTTGAATTTGACTTATGGGACAGGCCCTCTGCCTTTCCCGATTACTACTCCATGATGACAGAGAACCCTGCGAGCGGTATCCACCATTTAGTTGATGCAGGACCGGAATGCATTATATAAACTGTTATTCAGCTTATACTGTGGTAAACGTCGATATGCGCAGAAGATTAGGTATTAACTACAACAGAATCCAAAAAGAGCTCGCCCGGCTCCTCATCCTCTTTGTAGGCCTATCGGCACCTCTATCCGTTTACGCACGCTCTCCTGAAGATATTTCCATCTCCAACCGGTCCATGAAAGAGCTCGAAGAGCGCCTGGCCGAAATCGACACGGAGCTGCAGCATCTCGCCAGCTACAGCCTTCGAAGCGGTATTGGTTCTATCGGTTACCGCTCCAGTCCGTTGCCCGTTGTTGATGCGGAAATCCCGGAATGGGTCAGTATTACATTCGACCGTGAATACACCGTAGACGCGGTTGTTCTGGTGCCGACGCTCTGGAGACACCGGGAAAAAGGCTTTATCGACGACGGATTTCCAACCGCCTTTAAAGTGATTTCCGGCACCGACGAGAATACAAACGGAACCGTGATTGCTGAATTTTCGGATGCAGGCCGGCATCTACCTCGGATTGCACCGTTATTTATCACGATTCCTGAAACATCAATGTCGTGGATTAAAATCGAAGCCTCCGGACTCTCCAAACGGGCCTACGATGACAAGGAGGTCCTTCAGCTTTCCGAACTGCTGGTTTTCAGTGGAACCGAAAATGTGGCCCTACGGCAACCGGTTGATTCCAGAACCTCCGGCGAGTTTTCCTCCGGAGCATGGCGTCAGCAATTCCTTGTTGACGGATCGGTTCCCTATCTCATGGATGCAGCCGGAGAGGATCAGAGCCTTGCTTATATCAGTGAGCGCGGCAAAAGGCCTGAACTGACCCTGGACCTTGAACAGGCCTACCCACTCAACCGCATCCAGCTGCATGCCGTTGATCAGAGTGACACGGTGCCCCAGGCCTTTGCCGGCGATCTCGGCATGCCGCGGCATCTGGTCATTCAGGGATCCAACCGCGCCGATTTTTCCGATGCCCAAACCCTCCTCGATTTTCGCTGGGACTCCATCCATGAAACCGGCCCGCTGATGGCCTGGCGCATCCCCGAAACAATCTGTCGCTATGTTAAAATCATCGCTGAGGAATCCGGTGACCCCGTTGAAAAAAATTCCACACTCCACCGGATCGGCTTTGCAGAAATCGAACTGTTTAGCGGTGGCCTTAATGCGGCACTGAACAAAAAAACACTTGAGGCCGAATCGCTCAAAAAAAGGGGCCGCACACCGATCGCACTGACCGATGGTCTTAATCTTTACGGCCGTATCCTTCCCGTCCGCGACTGGATGGAGCAGTTGGCCCGGCGCCATGACCTGGAAACCGAACGACCACTCATTGAGGCGGAACTGAACCGCCGCTATGCCCGACAGAAAACCAACCTGAACCGCATGTATATTGTTGCGGCCCTGCTTCTGTTCGGCATCGGAATTGCCGTACTGCTCGAACGTCTGGTCCATATGCGGCAGCTCGCGCAGATTAAAGAGCGTTTTGCCGCCGACCTGCACGATGAGCTCGGGGCCAACGTTCATTCCATAGGACTCATGAGCGACTTTGCCCAGACGACGCTCGGGTCGCCTGACCATACCCAAAAGATCCTCTCCCGCATCCGGGCGCTATCCGACCGCACCGGAACCGCCATCCGTCATTTTTCCGACATGCAGGAGGATAAAGAGCTCTACCTCGGACTTTCGGAAGATATGCAGCGCGCCGCTCAGCGCATTACCGCCCGTTTTGAACACGACATGACCATCGAAGGCGATGAATACCTGAAGAAACTCAAACCCCGTATCCGGGTGGACCTCTTTCTTTTCTACAAAGAATGCCTCGTGAATATCTACCGCCATTCCGAAGCCACCCGATTTGCAACCCATCTGACCGCAACAGCCTCAGAAGTGGTTCTCACGGTCAGCGATAACGGGATCGGCATAAACTCGCCGGACACACCGCTTCCTCGTGCCCTCAAGCGACGGGCCCGACTGCTGCGCGCAAAGCTGACAGTAGAAACCCCGAAAAGCGGCGGCACAAGCATTACACTCAGGCTTTCCAGGCACTGGAAACCACGAACCGGACAAATCTATGAAACGTAAACTAAAAATCATGCTGGTGGAGGACCATCCGGAATTCCGCGAAACCGTGGAAATGATTCTGGGCAGCAGCGCCGACTATGACCTCATCAGCCAGTTCGGCAGTGCAGACCAAGCCCTTCGGAGCCTGCAGTCCATTTCAACCCGCATTCAGCCCGATCTGATCCTGCTCGACCTCAACCTGCCCGGGCTCTCAGGACTTGATGCCCTGCCCTACTTTAAATCCTACCTGCCGGATGCAAACGTCATCATTCTCACGCAGTCTAATAAAGAAGCCGATGTGTTGCAGGCCATCCGCGAGGGCGCCGCCGGCTATCTGTTAAAATCTTCGACCATGGATCAGCTGATGCAAGGCATTAAAACGGTATCTGAAGGCGGCAGCACGATCGACTCAAGCCTTGCCCGTTTCATTATGGATACCCTCCGCAGTCAGCTTCCGGAAGAGGCGGACTATACCGAGTTATCTAAACGGGAGATGGAAATTCTGCAGCTTCTCAGCGAAGGTCTCGTTAAAAAAGAAATCGCCGGTCAGCTCAATATCGGCTTCGCCACTGTCGCCACGCACATCCGCCACATTTACGAAAAACTGCAGGTCGAAAATGCCCCCGCCGCGGTGCATCGGGGACATAAACTGGGCCTATTTCGAAAAACAAAATAAAGTACTTAAACGGTCATACCGGAAAAGCACTCCCCGAATAGCTCCCCGTCATAACCAGCTGAAACCGCCAAACGAATGTATGCGTCTTTTCGATCACCTCAGTGACAGACGCTACGCAGTTTTATTGCGGGCGGAGGTTCAGACTGAACCGCTTGGTCGGTCCGGCTTGATGGCAATGCGAACTTCTCTAAAACCACTCTCCATCAAGAAAGGTATCGATCTTGATGGCAATGCGAACTTAAAAAATTTCACTCTCCGTTTTTACAATTCACACAACACCTACGAGTTCCGACCGCCTCTTTCAAAATGGACTCGCGCATGCGCCAAATCCATCCATTTTTCGCTTTTTGGAAAGCTATCAAGATCGGACCACCTTGCTTGATGGCGATGCGAACTTAACCCGGTTTTCGTCCCCAACAGGTAAACCATCAATTCGCAGCCGCCGGTTGAGATTTTCCCGGCTCCAAATCCGGTTTTCGCGTGGCTGGAAACGCTGCGTTTCGGTAATTTTACCAACTCTTTGCTTTTCCGAGGGGTACGGAAACATATCAGCTCACCTAACGTGTTGGTTTTAAGGAAGATTTGGTTAATAGGGCTTGAGGATATATGAACGGTTTTCTGAGGATGTATCAGGTGTTTGAGATGCTTTTTGAGGCGAGGTATCGCAAGCGGTACGATGCCCGGCTTCAACTGCTGGCTTATCAAATTGAAATGTTGAGATCCCGTATTAATACGGACCGGATTTATACCTGCCCGGAAGAACGGGCGAAACTTGTCCGGCTCGGAGAAGAGCTTGAGCATGATATTGATGATGTACTGCTTGTGGTTAAGCCGGACACCTACCGCGGTTGGTTGAGACCTAAAGAAAGCTCTAAACCCCAAAAGCCGGGTCGGCCCGGAACTCCGCAGGCGACTGTAAATCTGGTTATGCGATTTGCTGTCGAAAATCTCACGTGGGGATACAAACGCATTCAGGGTGAGTTGAAGAAACTGGGCATCCACATTGGGGCCACCACCATCAGCGACATCCTTAAACGGGCGAATCACCACCCTATTCCCGACAAAGGCAGCAGCCGACCGCCGGGTCAATGGAAACAGTTTATCAGCTCGCACATGGACACACTCGCCGCCACAGACTTCTTCACAAAACCGGTTCTGACATGGCGGGGGTGGGTAGATGCCTATGTGCTTGTGTTTATTCATCTGGGAAGCCGCCATGTTCTCATGAGTCCGGCGACGTTTAATCCCACGGAAGATTGGGTTCTTCAACAGTCCCGTAATGCTGCTATGCGATTTGAGGACATGGGCATTAAAATCAGATACTTGATCCATGATCGGGACACAAAATACAGCCGGCGGTTTCGAGCTTTCTGGGAAAGCGAAAAGGCCAGATGTATTCAAACGCCTGTGCGCACTCCTGTGGCGAACTCCTACGCCGAGTGCTATATCGGAAAGGTAAAACGGGAGTGCCTGAACCACTTCTTTTGCGTGAGCCTGGATCAGTTGGATTATATCAACCGTGAATGGTTGGCGTACTACAACGAGCAAAGACCGCATCAGGGAACAGACATCGGAAACAAGGTCCTCCGTCCGGACTTTACGCCAGCAACCGAAGGTGAGATCAAGCTAGAACAACGTCTGGGCGGAATCATTTCGTACTATTACCGCGAAGCTGCCTGACGCTACCGCGGCGGCTATCATCAGAGCACACCTTTCCGTTCCAGATGAACGGTTGATCCGCCGCGCCCTGACTGCATAAAATCGAATATTTTCTGCTTAAACACCGTCATTATCTATCACTTCCGAGCTTTCCCCGGACATCTTTTTCGCCAAAATCATTCATCTTGCCCTTTGTTTTCAGGCAAATTCGCTCCCGATTAGTTTTCGGACCCTCCAATTAGTAGATGATGTTTCATTTTTATCCTTATTTAAAATTACACCGTTCAACTTGAAGCGCATGGAGTACGACTTCGACTTCCTAAAAAGAAAATAACCCTCCGATCACACGAAGGGTTACCTGTTCTAAACTAACACGCACTTTAGATCATGAAACGGCGGCGGATGAAGAGGATGCCTGCACCAAATGCAGCAACCAATCCGAGGGTGGCCGGTTCAGGAATCACACTTAGCGTCGAACCTGTCACTTCGAAGTAGTCAGAAAAGTTTCCTGCGTTAGACCCATTATAATAGAGGTCATCACCGTCAAACATATCGATATAGTCCTGTTCAACCAAACCAGTAACCGTCAACGACCCCGTGCCCGTGCCGTCGAGAGCGGTAGTGAAATCGAAATAGCCAATTCCTTCTTTTCCGCTGTTTATGACGTCCAGCTGGGGTAACTCAGGCAATGTGACCGTACCGTCTTCAATACGGATAATCCCTGTCGAACCCTGTCGGCCAAGGAAAAACTGGTTAAATCCAGCTTCAACGTTAAGACTACCAGAAACAACATCAATGAGTGCAGACCTCGTGGCACTGCCGTTTCCTAAAAGAATGGTGTCCGTTGTACCGATATTTACCGCACCTCCATCAATCGTCAATGAGCCTGTAGTAGCGACTCCAATTCTAAATCTCCCGGTAGAATCAGTCGCGTCGAGGAATCCGCCAGCGTTAACCGTGAAGTGTTCGTAGCCCGCATTTTGCTCCCACGAGTCACCAGCGCCTACAGTTACAGTTGTTGTGATCGGACTCGAGGTTGAGGCAGCAATATTTGCTGCATGAGCAGAAGCCTGCAACAATACAGCCACTCCAGCCGCATATACTATTTTTTTCATTCTATTCTCCTTATTATAACGACTCAGCGGCCCACCAAAGAGCGCGTCTTAATTGGTCATGAACAGAACAACGGGGAATTGGGACACACGCATTGAGCTTTTTTTGAATGAGCTAAAAACGGTATTATTCTCCAAATAACCCCATTTTTTAAAATAAGTTCAACGGGCTTGGCATCCGGATTGCTTAATATCCTGTATGCATACTCGGGCCCGAAAACATGGATTTACACTGCTTGAAATCATGATTGTGGTAGCAATCATCGGTCTTCTTGCCGGTCTATCACTTCCAAACATGCTCCTGGCCAGCCGGAATTCGCGATCCAGATCTTTCATGAGTACCGCAAGGGCGGCTTCTCATGCCATCATTCAACATGTAATGGAAACTGACACCTATCCGCCGGACCGAACACCGGGCGTAATGCCGCCCGGCATGGCCGGCTATTTCTCCGGGATCGAATGGCGGGAAGAAACCCCGATCGGCGGACGGTGGGATTGGGACTACAAACAATTTGGTGTGACCGCTGCAATTTCCGTCTATGGTCCAAACTGGGGCGACGAGCATATGAAGGAGATTGACTCTCAGTTGGATGACGGGAACTTGAGTACCGGGCAATTTCGGAAACGTTCCGGTGGCTATATGTATGTGATAGAAGAATAACCCAGAACCGCGGTGATCGAGTCAGCTCCAAAAATTCCACGCAATTCTTGAAAACAACTTCTAATCGTCTATTCTGTCTGAACAACACAGGAGGTTGTTATGAAAGTAATGAGTGTCGCGGTATGTCTTAGCGTTGCAACCCTATCTGCGTGGGCAGATCAATCGGCCGAAGAGCTTCGTAAAGAATTCGAAGCCTATAAGCTGCAATCGGATGCCCGGATCCAAAGTCTGGAGGACCGGAAAACAGGAACCAACCAAACCGAAGTACATCAAGGCGGACTCGAAGATCGGAGCACACTGGACTTTGAATTTCACGGCTACTTCCGTGCAGGCCTTGGCGTGAATGGCAACGGGGATCCCATGGAAGCCTTCAAAGCCCCCAACGCAGGCGCAAAGTATCGCCTGGGTAACGAAGCTGAAGCCTACGCTGAAGCCACGTTTCAGCAAAACTTCCGGACTCAGGCTTTAATTGAAAACAAGGTCGATTTTTTTACTAAAATCACATTGGCCTATGTCACGCCGACTGTAGACAACAACACCTTCGATACCACCACCTCCCTGCGGGAACTGTATGCCGGAGCTCGCGGGGTGTGGAGCGGACAAGAGGATGCTCTCTTCTGGGCAGGTAATCGCTTCTATGAACATCTGGATATCCATATCAGTGATTTCTTCTTCCGCGATATGGCCGGTTTCGGCGGCGGTGTTGAAGATGTAACTATTGGTGATGAAATGAAATGGGCGTTTGCCTGGCTCGGTGGCTCCATTGACCAGTTGAGCTCCAGCGGCACCGCCTATGAGAATGATTACCATTTCAATAAAAACACACTCGACTTCAGGCTGTATGAAATTCCGCTTGGCATCGGCAAACTGGAATTGATTGGAGATCTGGCATATTTCTCCGGCGACACACTGACTCAAGCAGCACCGAATCCAACAATTAAAATTGATGACAGTTTTGGCTGGTCTGTTGGTGCCATGCTTAAATCCGAACTGACTGAAGAAATGGACAACCGGTTTACCATTCAATATGGCGAAGGAGCTGCGGATAATTTCAAAGCAGTCATTACTGCCCCTCAAGGAGTTGACCTTACGGATCCAGCCATCACGTTTGTTCCGATCAACGATACACACCGGTTGCGCATTACCGATGATATCGTCATTGATAACGGTTCCCCGCTATCGATGCAGTTCGCTGCGGTATACGAGAATTATGACAACGGCTTTGATACAGCCAACCGGATCGACTGGGTCTCTATCGGGGTCCGGCCGGTTTATCACTTCAACGATTACTACTCCCTGGCCTTTGAAGCCGGAGCGGACTACACCCACCAAAAAGATATGCTGGAAGGTGTCATCGGTAAATTCACGATTGCTCCGCAAATCCAACCGGCCTCCAGACATTTCTCCCGCCCATCAATCCGGGCCTTTTTCACCTATGCGCTGTGGTCTGAAGATTTCAAAGGGGAAGTGGCCAGCAACGGATACGGAAATGAACAGAAAGGCATCTCTGCCGGCGTGCAGTTTGAAGCCTGGTGGTAAACCACTCATCCCCTGGCTGAGGATAGGATCCCATTCCTCAGCCAGCGCTTTTCATTAATCCTGCGGCTGATCCCAAAGGCGATAGGGATCGTCGTTTTCTTTCATTTGTTCGAGCAGCAGAGCTTCAAGCTCTTTGCGCTTCTCCGCATATTTGGGATTATCGGCCAGATTAACCTGATTGGGCTTTGGCTTAACTCCCGTCGCCCTGACTACGGCAGGATCGTGATGCTCCTTCAAAAACTCGTTCGGGTTCTCGGCCAGATTAAAGAGCTGCGTTTCGCGAACGGAACCATCGAGCACATCATATTTGATCAGTTTCCAGTCACCTTTTTTCACGGAACGCATACCCGGTTTGGATCCTCCGCAGTACACACCGTAGAGCACATCACGCGTTGCATCCTGTTTCCCTTCCAGTACCGGCTTAAAACTGATTCCTTCGGTATGCTCGGTGGAAATTTCGATCCCGCCTAAATCCAAAAGCGTTTTCAGGGTATCGAGCAGGTAAATATTTCCGGTGGCGCGCACGCCCTTTTTCACCCCCGGCCCTTTCACAATATAGGGCACGCGCCAGGTGTGCTGGTAGAGGTTCTGTTTTCCCTGCAGGCCGTGACGTCCAATGGCAATGCCGTGGTCCGCAGTATAGAAAATAATCGTGTTTTCCAGTTCTCCCATCGCTTCGAGCTTATCGAGCACCTTGCCGATCTGAATATCGATATTTTCTGAACAGGCAAATTCGCGCCCCTGTTCATTCCGGATCGTGGCCACATCGCGGTTTTTCCAGACTCCGGGAACGCGCACTTCATCCCTCAGGTTTTTATGACCATGATGGAACGGATGTTCCGGCAGATAGTTCACCGGAACCTCCGGCGTTGGCCGCTCCGGATTCAGCGTCGGAGGCTTCTGATTTTTGTCCTTATGATTCACCGCGCCATATTTACGCAGCAGATCAACGGTGCCGTCCCGCACGTCGTGCGGATGAGAGAAGCCGTAGTAAATAAAGAACGGTCGCTCGTCTTTGCCCGACGCCCGCTCGTCCAGATACTTCAGCACCTGATTCCCGTGCCACTCGCTTCCGGTTTCCGCTGTTCCGCCGCGTTTAGTTGCATCGTGCCGAACAGTAAACTGCTTATTGGCCGGCTCATAGCTGTTTCCTTTTTTACAGGTACGCATCGTGGCATAGCCCGCCTTGTTGAACATGGCCGGCAGCACAAAATCGTTGATGTCGGCCGGAGCAAGAATGGTTTTATCCTTTCGGTTCGGCAGGTGCCAGACCGTGCGTCCCGTCATGATCATGGAACGCGAAGGCGAACAAACCGCACCGGACCAGGATCCCATATGATAGGCCCCGTCGAAAATCATGCCCTCCGCCGCCAACCGATCCAGGTTCGGGGTCTCCAGCGGCGACTCCGGGTTATACATCTGCAGATCAAACGGCGACTGATCATCCGCCAGAATGAACAAAAAGTTCGGACGCTTTTCAGCATTCGCAACAGCAGCAACGGTCAGCGCCGCCACAACAACACGTATCAATTTCATAAATCCCCTACCCTTCAGGTTAGATTAAACAGGAAGATGGTTTCCCTCCTGCTTCTTAATAAACGTTACAAAAGCGCTAAAAGGGATACCTTATTGCGAATGAAATTTCAACCTACCCGAATTGGTAGTGCTTCCGGCCTTTCCGAATGGCTTCCGCAGACTTTTCGTTCTCGGACCGGGTGGCCTCCACCCCGGAAGCTCAATGTTTGCATTGATCGGAACAACCTGCAGGCTGTTCGCAAGACAGAACAGCCAGCGTTTTATTGACCCGGTTCACCCGATGCGTTTACTGAAAATCCCGATCGTACGCTTTTTCCCCGTCGCGGATGGCGGCGCGGTTGGCCAGCTCGATCTTCTGACGGTCTTCATATTTTTCGATGCGCTTGAGGTCTGTGGCATTCGGCTCAAAGCCGGCCATATCGGCGCGCGGAAGTTTTTTTAACTGTTCCTGCCCGGACCGGATGATGGCAAGGACTTCCTTATATTCAGGAGAACCTTTTTCCAGCGTGGCCAGGCACGGGCTTTTTTCAGGACGATCAAAACTGATCTGCGCGCGCCCTTTTTGACGATGCTTCACAATGCACTGCACGCCCGTCAGCTCTTCGAGCCGCTTTAACTGCTTGGTCGTGATGGGCGAACGGCCGCAGGGGTTGTTCGGATAGGCGCATTCGTAGACCGGATAATACGGCGCATTGATATCGAGCCACGTGATGAGCCGATTCATCTCCTCTTTGGAAAGCTTCACCTTTTTATGCCCGTTGCGCAGCACCTTGATGAGTTGGCTGGGGTGCGATCCCCATGAATACGCAGGTTGAGTATGGGCCGGCCCGGCACCGACACACTGGATGGCACCCTGCTGTTGCAGATCAATATAGGATGCGTTGAACGATACGGTGCGGTCGCCCGCAAGAATCAGTTTTTCACCCCCCTTTTTGTCAAAGTCGTGGCATTTTACACAATGCCGGTCAAAGATCGGTTGCACCTCTTCCATAAAGCTGAACATACGGGGTTCGCCATACCAACCGTTCATTCTGGATGGCGCACGCTTCAGCGCCATGGGTTGATGAAGCATGGGAGGCGCATCTTCCACCCGGTTTTCATGGCACCCCACACAGCCCTGCGTTTCACCCGGCTGAATAATAGTCCCGCTCCGCATGGACTGCACCATCATGCCATTTTTGTCCAGGGCCTGGAAAAAGAGAAAGCGGTCGGCAGGCACTTCAAAGAAAGCTGACCCGTCTTCTTCGACGGGCACAGTACCGAGGATGCGTTTGTTTTCGAAATTGGTCCAGTTCATACCGGGCGACTGCGAGCCCTGCCCGCCCCAGGCGGGTCCGTTCCAAGTCCGCTTTTCCGGAGATTCAATAATGCGCAGATACTTAATGCTTCCACGTTCAACACCTTCCATATGGGTGCCAATGTAGACATCCTGAACATAGAAGGTTCCGGTTGCCGCCGCAAAATTACGGGCATCGGGTTTCATGTCCGGAACCGGACGCGGTGCAACCGGCATGGGGTCGAAGCAACCGGGACCTTCCGTGTGCAGCAAAACCTCGTTGCCGAATGTATCGACAAGGTAGATGCCCATCTGTTCGCCTTTTCCAGTTTCGCGGGAGACCAGAAAATGGTTTTCGCTGAGCGGGAACGGATCTTCGTAGCGCGGTGTGACCTTCTTGAAATGGTCAAAGCCATAGCCCCTCTCGAGCTCGTCCGCAACGAGATTCCTAGCCGAGGCCGGCCAGGTGCGGACCACCGGCTCGACCCCGTCGACCCCCTTGCTGCGGTCTACAATGGCCAAGGCGCCCCAGGGACGGTCGTGGCAGGAACCGAAGATGCAAAGGCAAAGCTGTGTGCCGGGAATGATTCGTGCGTCGATAACTCCGCCCGGCGAGGCGGTGTTGTTGCCCCAGAAGATAGCATGGGTAGTGCCATCGGGATTCACCGTCCACAGCCCCTGGGCATCGCCGAAATTCCGGTCGACATATTCCCACCGGTCGTAAAGGATGCTTCCGTCCGGCATCAGCGAGCTATGCCCCTCGAACAGGGTGCTTTTTCCGATCTGGTGAATGTTCGCGCCGTCGGCCTCCATGCGGAAGAGGTTGGCCATGATGTGCCGGTTGCACATGCAGAACTTGGGTTCACGCGTCGAACTGAATACAATGTCCCCGTTTGGCAGATAGAGCGGATCGATGTCCGAAACACCTTTGGCGGAGGTCAGCTGTTTCAACCCGGAGCCGTCCATATTAATTTCATAAATGTGATAATCGTCATCGATGCTTTTACGCATCGAAAAAATGACCCGCTTTCCGTCGAAACTGATTTCCGGATCGCGCACTAATCCCGTGGGACCGGGATCGCATATTGTGCTGACTTTCCAATCATTGGAAACATCGAGTATTTTCAGCACACCGGGAGGATCATACTTCCTGGTATTGATTTCGCCGGTCTGGAAAAGGGTCGCGGTATTATGGTGGTCGGGCTTGTACTGTTCGCGAACCACAAACAGGATCGGCTGCCCGCTGATCAACGGATTGGCCGACAGCGCCTCACGCTGGAGGTTGGTATAGGCCGGCGTGGCAGCATCCGGAATCTGTTCCAGGCGTTGAAGAAATTCCGCCCCCTTTGGATAATCCGCACCATAGGTTTCAGACAAATGCTCAATAGCGGCTCGCAGCGAATCGACGGCATTCTGCTCCGGCTCCGCTGGCACCTGCAAGGCAGTCAACAGGCCCGCTATTCCAAGGATTGGAAAAAATCGGCCGGTTTTCTTTTTGGTTTTAGCTAAAAACGCGCTCTTTGGTTTCATATATATCCCTGCTGTCTAAATATTATCTGGATAGTAGACGCACCTCGTGCATAATTAAAGACACGATAACCGAAAATAACGACACAGGAAACCTTATGGCCGAGAACAAATACCACGTTCCCAACCTCGAACGGGCATTGAACATTTTCCAGCTATT
Organism: Pontiellaceae bacterium B12227; assembly: GCA_029432775.1. Lineage (GTDB taxonomy): Bacteria > Verrucomicrobiota > Kiritimatiellia > Kiritimatiellales > Pontiellaceae > Pontiella. The sequence goes on from JAROAZ010000007.1 coordinate 25,503, forward strand.
GGCGGATAAACCGCAGGGAATGACTCAGAAAGAGATGATCGACACCCTGGAAATATCCAAAAACAGCGTCTATCGCATAACGGAAACCCTGATTGATCACGGGTATATCGCCCGCGACGAGCCCACCCGCCGCTATTTCCTCACCCGGAAAATGATGAGCCTGGGCGCAACCGCCATGGGCGACCGGAAACTGGTGGAATATTCCTTCAATGAAATGCTCAAACTGCGCGACAAAGTGAATGCATCGGTCTATCTCGCCGTACTCGAAGGAACACAGGGCGTTATTCTGGAACAGGCCACCGGCGGAACGCCGTTCAAGTTTTCTGTCGACCTCGGCTCGCGGTTTAACCTCCATTCCGGCGCGCCCGGCAAAGCCCTGCTCGCCTTCCTGCCGGAAAAGGAGAGCGATGCTCTGCTATCAAAGCTCAATATGGTGAAGTTCAACGAGCGTACGATCACCACCAAAAAGGCGATGAAAGCGGAGATTAAAACCATTCGGAAACAAGGCTATGCTACGGATCTGGCCGAGGAGTTCGACGGCTGTAACTGTGTGGGCTCGGTGATCAGAGACCACGCCGACTACCCTATTGCCATGCTCTGGGCCACCGGCATTTCATTTAACCTGACCGAAGAAAAGTTTCCAACCATTGGAAAACTTGTAAAGGAAACCGCTGCAACCATATCGCAAAAATTCGGTTGCCAGCCGGAATCGGTGAAAAAATGAAAAACAGTTTCCAGCCCCTGAAGTTCCAGACTCCGGTCTATGAGAAGGACCAACCGGTCTTTCCGGATGCGCCGATGCGCACCACCCCCTACATGCTGCATAACATGCAAAACTGGAAATGGGAGGTGGAAGTCCAGGAGCTGACCCTTCAATACTTGATGAGCGGCCAAATCGTGTATGAGATTAATGGACAAATCTATGAAGCGACCAAAGGCACCTGCTTCCTGTTCACGCCAGGACAAAAACTGGCCGGCCATTCGATCGACGCAAAACCGGTCACCATGTTTGCCGCACACTTCAAAAAACTTCCAAACCTTGGAAACCCTGACGGACTGATCCATGCGCCGATCCGCGAGATCACCCTTTTTGAAGAGACTGCAGCATACGCGGTAAAGAGCCGGCAACGGAATGATGAACGCTCCGACCGCCAAACGGAAACGGCACTGTTGCAACTGTTCCATCTGATGGAAGACAACCTTGCCCGCGGTCCCGTCAGTTCTATCCAGATGAAAGTGGAAGAGCTGATTGAACAGATTAAACGTGAACCGGGGCGGGACTGGCGCGTAGAGGTGATGAGCGAGAAAGCCGGGATATCCCGGTCGCAGCTGACCCGATGGTTTAACCGCCTGACTGGCAACTCCCCCAACCGGTATGTGATTGAACGCCGCATTGCTCAGGCCATTCAGCTGCTGGCAATGACCAATAGTCCCTTGGCTGAACTTGCCAATGCGCTGGGCTACCGCGATGTCCCCTTTTTTATCCGTCAATTCCGTAAAGAAACCGGCATGTCCCCCGGCGCGCTACGGAAGTGAATATGTACGTAGTTCCGCCTTCAGGCGGCTCTGCGGACTGACCGCCTGAAGGCGGAACGACATACCTTCACGCTACAATAGTCCAACTATTGGAAAGATAATTTTCTTAGTGAGAGAACGCTCTCATGATATATCTGAATACTATGACTACAGAACAAAACACATCCAGCCTCTCCCGACGCGGCAGCCTGAAAGCCGGCCTGTTTACCGCAGGTGCTGTTGCAGCGCCTACCATTATTCCTGCCTCCGTTCTAGGCGATAAAGCGCCTTCCAAAATCCTCACCATGGCAATGATCGGTGTTGGAGGTCAGGGCACAAACGTGAACATGAAGAACTTCCTGACCCAGGATGATTGCCGCGTGGTGGCGGTCTGTGACGTGCATGCAGGAAGACAGGCACGGGCACAGAACATTGTAAACGAGAAGTATGGAGATCAAGGATGCGCGGGCATTCCCGATTTCCGTGATGTGCTCGCCCGAAAGGATATTGATGCCGTCTGCATCTCCACCCCCGACCACTGGCACGTCCCGATGTCGATCATGGCACTGGAAGCCGGCAAGCACACGATCAGCGAAAAGCCGACCCTGACGATTGCCGAAGGCCGTGAATTGGTGAACGTGCAGAAAAAAACCGGCAAGGTGTTTACCGTCGGCCTCGAAGACCGCGCGGTCATCCACTACTACAAACTGGCCGAAGCCGTGCGTAACGGCGCCATCGGCGACCTGATCAAAATCGACGTCGGCCTGCCCTATAAATCCTGGTCCTACCCGAACCTGGCGGAGAGCCCGGTGCCGGCGGACTTTAACTACAACATGTGGCTGGGCCCGGCGCAGTATAAACCCTATACCGAAAACCGCACGGAACCGCAGGCCTGGCGTCAGCAGGATGCCTTTGCGGCCGGCGTTCTGACCGACTGGGGCATGCACCTGTGCGACACCGCCCAGGTCGCCAACTTTGCCGAGCGCACCAGCGCGGTTAAGGTGGACGTGATAAAAACCATCACGCCGCAGAATTCCATGAATGATGTGCCGAACTATTTCGACCTTAAATTCACTTATGCCAACGCCGTCACCATGAACGTAATCTCCTCGCAGCCGCGCATTATGTTCTACGGCACCAAAGGCTGGTGCGGGTGCGATGGATGGCGCGGTCAGTTGATGGCGCACGACAAGAAAATCCTGAAGGGCAAATACACAGACAGCAAAATCTGGAAGATGCCTCCCTATGAACAGCGCAATTTCCTGGATGTGGTTATGCATGGCGCTAAGCCGAACTATGATGCTGAAGATCTGCATCGCCTCAGCTCTACCCTGCTCACCGGTTCCATTGCCATGAAGCTGAACCGCACGGTCAAATGGGATCCGGAAGCCGAAGAGTTCCCGGGCGACGACGAAGCTAATACACTACGCTCCCGCGAAGCATCCACCGACTGGATGAATGCTTAAACTGGAAAATAAGCCATGAAAACGAATCGTAGAATATTGCTCAAAGGGGCCGGAGCGACAGCAGCGATTTTCCCGTCCATCATTCCATCCCGTGTGCTGGGTAAAAATGCACCGTCCAACCGGATTACAATCGGATGCATCGGCATGGGCAGCCAGGGCACGATGTATAACATGAAGCCGTTTATCACCCACGAAGATTGTCAGGTGGTCACGGTCTGCGATGCCCGTTTGAATGCCGCTAAATGGGCGCAGGGTATTGCGCATGAAATGTATGGCAACACAGATGTGAAGATCGAACAGGATTTCCGCAACGTGCTGGCCGATGCGTCGATTGATGCCGTATGCATTTCCACGCCCGACCATTGGCATGTCCCGATGGCGCTGATGGCGCTGAAAGCGGACAAGCATGTTATCTGCGAAAAACCGACCCAGAGCATTGCCGAAGGGCGCAAACTCTCAGATGCCTTTGCAGGAAGCGGAAAGGTTTTCCAGGCGGCGATTGAAGACCGCTCCACCATTCATTTCCACAAAATGGTGGAATGGGTAAAAAACGGGGCAATCGGAGATCTTGAGCGAGTCAATGTGATGATGCCCCAGGGGCATATTCGTGAAAAAGAAAACCCCGCACCGGTGCCCGCGGAAATGGATTGGAACCTTTGGCAGGGGCCGGCGGAGTTCCACGAATATACCCCGAGCCGCTGGATGTCCGGGCATTGGCGTCATATCGGCATGTATTCCAAAGGGGCCATCACGGACATTGGAACACATCTGGTGGATACCGCCCAACTGGCCGTGAACGATCCGGATGTCTGCCCGGTAGAAGTGTCCGGAACCGGATTGATTCCTGAAAATAAAATGACCGATGTACCGGTAACCTTTGACCTTCACTACACCTATGGAAACGGCGTTGAGATGCGGGTGTATAACGGCCCCGCCAAGGGGTGGGATCCAAAAAGCTGCCAGCTGGAGTTCTTTGGTTCCAAGGGCTGGTTGAAGCGCATGGAGTTTTATGGCGGGATTACGGCGAGCGATACAGCGATCCTGCGTACCAAATATGCACCGGCGACGTCCAGACATTGGAAAATACCGCCGCGTGAACACCGCGATTTCCTCGATGCGGTCAAAACGGGCAGGCCGCCGATCTATCCGGCCACCGATCTGCACCAAATGACCACAACGCTGCTCATGGGCGTACATTGCATTGAACTCGGGCGCACGCTGAAGTGGGATCCGAAGAAGGAAGAATATGTCGGTGATGCGGAAGCCAACGCGAAACGCTTCCGCCCGAAAGCACGAAACTGGGAGAAGGAAGCATGAAACAATGGATCGTTTATTCTGTACTGCTGATCGCTTCAACGACTTTTGCTGAAGAAGGCTTTCATCAATACAAAAGCCCGGGCGTGACCTGGACGCCGAAGATTCCCGGACAGGACTGGATTGTTCATCAGAAAGACCGCCCGCAGCCGCCGCGTGTCAATCCCGGCGAATATAAAGGAATGGCTCCGGCGCCCGCCGATGCCATCGTCCTGTTTGACGGCACCTCGCTTGAAAAGCTTTCCACTAAATGCCCTGTCGTAGATGGTGCCCTCCGGGTTACCGGAGGTATTTCATCCAAGGATGCTTATGGCGATTGTCAGCTGCATATTGAATGGCGCACACCGACAGAAATCAATACCAACAAAATCAATAATTCGGGCAACAGCGGCATTTTCATGATGGGAAAATATGAACTGCAGGTATTCGATTCCTACTCCGTCGAGCTCTATGCCGACGGATCTGCGGCGGCAGTCTACGGCCAGACGCCTCCCCTGTTCAACGTCTGCCGCAAGCCCGGCGAATGGCAGACCTTCGATATTTTTTTCAAGGCACCGACCTTTGAAGGCGAAAAGCTCGTAAAGCCGGCCTTCATCACGGTTCTGCACAACGGTGTATTTGTTCATATCAACACTGAAATCACCGGACCGACCAAGCATAACAAAGTGCTGCCCTATGAAGCCCACGAAGCCAAACGCCCCTTCTTCCTTCAGGCCCACGGCAGCCCCGTCGAATACCGCAACATCTGGATTCGTGATTTAAAATGACACTCCCCGATCTGGATTCACCTGCCAGGTCATTATAGAGAGTTGCACTGCATTACTGCAGCAGTTGTTCCGGTGCGGAGGAGCCACCGAACGGCAGTGACGAAGCGCCGCCCTATAGCAAAATCCCAACCTCTGGAAATCAGAGACCGCAATTAAGCCCGGACTCTGGACAAAACGCCCGTGGGCCCGGCTTCGTGCGACTCCCCTGCCCGGATTTGACAGTACTTTTTCCCAACACTGGAAGAATCAGAATGCTTACTCGCTCTCGAAGTGCAGGCTGCCACTCAGATCACCGGAAACCGCATTAAGCACAATCGCGCCTTCCTTCCCGCCGATCTGCAGGAGGGCTGCGGCAATACCCGATTCCGCAATAATGCCGTCCGTATTCAACAACTCAGCATCGCCTTCGATGACCATGCTTACGTCGCTTCCAAAGGTTGGAACCACGGCACCGTTTTCATCGACCGCTTCAATATAAGCAAAGACCGTATCATTCACGCCGGCCTGCGGAGCGATTCCGCTTTCGTCGATGCGGATGTTTAACTCGACCGCTTTACCGGGAGTGCGAACGTCGTGCGAGGCCGCTTCTTTTCCATCGATGAATCCGACGGCTTTCAGAGTTCCCGCTTCAAACTGTTCCAGCTTGAAGGTGAACGGCGGATGCTCCAGGTTTGTGCAGTTTTTATCGGAGTCGGGCTTCTGCTTTCCAACGGACTCCCCGTTCAGGAACAGTTCGACTTCATCGCAGTTACTGAAAACCTTCACATTGAGCGGAGATTCAGCTGTCCACCACGTTGCCACATGGGCCATGGCGCCCAGCGACGCGACGCGCTGACTCTGATAAAAGTAGTAGGCGAACTTCGGAATGCGGAACATATCCACCACGCCGGAATATTCAATGTCTTTGGCATATCCGCGATTATAATCATTAAACACCCAGTAGCCGTCACCGAAAGCCTGCGTGCCCAGATTATCGTTATACGACTCCTGCAGGTTATACGCCTGCTGAAGCAATCGCTTCTCGCCATAGCCCCGGGCCTGACGGCTGCTGGTTTCATAACGGCGGGATTTATCGAGTTTATCCTGATTCAGTCCGGCGTTGCTGGAATAGTATTCCCAGTCGCCGTATTCAGAAACAAAGTAGGGTTTGTCCGGATTCTCATGATAGCCGTGCAGAATGCGGTGCTGACGGGCCTGCAGGAAAATATCCCATGCATGGTCCATCCAGCCGGCGGTAAAGGCATTCGGGCCCGGATATTCCGCATGCGCGAGGCGGTGCAGTTCTTCAATAAACTCGTCCGGCATGTTTTTGGTTTCATTCAGCGAAACCTCCCACGCAACCACGCAGGGATGATTCCTGTCGCGGCGAACCAGTTCCCGCGAGGAACGGAAGCAGTATTCACGGAAGCGCTCATCTTCCAGATAGTACTGCCAGCCCATGATGGCATCGATCGTGAAAATACCCAGCTCGTCGCAAGCGTCCATAAACGCCGGTGAATGCGGATAGTGCGACAAACGGATGCAGTTGAATCCGGCGTCTTTAATCTTCTTCGCATCGCGATACTGCGCCGCATCGGAAAGCGCATAGCCGATATAGGGATAGTCCTGATGGCGGTTGGTTCCCCGCAGATAAAGTTTTTCACCGTTCAGATAAAACTCATGTCCGTTTCTGAACTCCAGTTTGCGGATACCGAAACGGGTGGATTCGGAATCAACTTTTTTACCATCCACCAACAACGAGGTTTCGAGCGTATGGAGATTCGGTTCGTCCGGAGACCAGAGCGGCGCTTCCGACAGCTGGAACGTTTCAACCAGTTCGGCATCTGTTCCCGGTTCCAGTACCACCGGGGCGGAAACCTGAATTGCCACCACCTGTTTATCGCTCAGAACCCGCTGCTCAACCTGAACCGACTGCGCGGCCGGCTTTTCATTCACCACGTGGGTTTTCACCTGCACGGTAGATTTTTCTTTGGATACATCCGGGTAGGTGATGAAAACGCCGCCGCCCGCTTCTTTATCGGCCAGCACCGGGTGGGAGATGTAGACCTTTTCCTTCATGGTCACCAGCACGCTGCGGTAGAGTCCGCTGTACATACAGAAATCCAGACGCTTCATCGGCTTTGGCCCGGTCAGCGGATTATCCCGGCTGTCGAGACGGATCGCCACCGTATTCTTTTTGCCCGGCGCCACAAACTCTGTGGCGTCAATCACAACGGGCAGATAGCCTCCCATGCGCTCCTTGGCCAGCTTTCCGTTAATCCAGATCCGGGACTGGCTCATGGCTCCTTCTAGCGTCAGCCAGATTTTCTGATCAGCCAGATCTTCATCCACTTCAAAAACTTTCCGATACCACACCACGCCCTGCCACTGATCCGTAATTACCAGCGGTTCATGATAGGCGGAATGCGGAAGATTTACCGATTCCCAGTCGGAGTCGTCGAATTCCATGGCCTGGAATCCGTCAGTTGCCGCGTCCGGATTTTCCAATCGTTGGAACTTCCAGCCGCGATTAACGCTAATGGTATTTTCATCCACTTCCCGGCAGCCGGCCAGCAGGCCGAGGGCAATCATCATCGCTATCACACTGTATTTTTTCATACTCATCTCTGTTTTACTCCTTCACTTCCACAATAAGGGTCGTGGCTTCCAGCCCCTCTGCTTTCACCTGCAACTCAATCTGCCCCGGCTGTGTTCCGGCACGCAGAATGCAGAGACACCGGCCTTCATTCGTTGGCCGAACCCGCTTTTCAAGAAAACTCAACTCGGCCGTCATCACACCATGATCCAACCCAAGCACCTCCGCGCCATCCACCTCAAACGAGAGGACAGACTCCTGATGGCGGACTGGATTCCCTACCGCATCCTGCACCTGTACTTCCACGTGCACAATCCCGTTTGGCTCCACCGTTTTTGCATCGGCCTTCAGCTGAAGGCGGGCCGGAGCTCCAGCCGTAACCAGTTGGTGTTCACAGACCGCCTTGCCATCCCTGAGCCCCACCACTTTCAAAACTCCGGGTTCATAATCAATATCATACCAATTCATAATACGATTCGGGAAATCGCTCAACTTCTGCGTTCCGATCCTTCGGCCATTCAGATAGAGCTCCACAAATTCGCAGTTGGTAAAGGTGACCAGATTCAACGACTCCCCGTTCTTAAAGTTCCAGTTCATCCGGCGCTCCGGGGATCCCCAGCCGCGAAAGGGTTTGGGCGGAGTCTTTTCATCATACACCGCAACGCTGACAACCGGCCGGTCTGACCAGAGCGATTCATAGAAGTAACCGTTAATCGACTTGAAACTTGCCATATCCAGCAAGGCGCTGCTACCTCCATGAATCCGGGGCCATGCCTTACTTTTACTGACCTCCCCGAGATAGCGCGTTCCACTCCAGAGAAAGAGTCCGGTATTAAAATCGTTCTCCAGCACATCAAACCACGGCGACTTCTCCACCAGGTCCCAGCGTTTATACTCTGTGCTGTTGTAATAGACATAGCTCTCCGTGCTCACAAATGCCTTACCCGGTTTGCGATGTCCAATGCGTTTCACCCACTGCTCGCCATAGTTCATGCCGATCAGATCCATGTGCTGCGTGGAACGCAGGATATCATCCACCTTCTCCGACGGGTCTTTGTCCTTCCCGCGTTCCATCCCAGAAACCACCGGGCGTGTCGGATCTATAGAACGAACAAAATTACAGTACCGCTCCAGTCCCTCACTCTGCTTTTCACTGCCCGCCGGATAGTTTTCATTCCCCACGCTCCAGATGATAACCGAAGGGTGGTTCCGGTCGCGCCGGATGGTTTGTTCAAAGTTCTTTTTCCACTCTTTGGAAAAGTTCGGCTCGGCGAATTTCGGATCGTTCAACGGATCGGCATTCGGACGGATCTGGTGCTCCCACTTGTCCACAAACTCGTCCATTACCAGAAAGCCCATGCGGTCGCACAGGTCCATAAACTCCGGCGCCATCGGATTATGCGCCGTGCGAATGGCATTACACCCGAGGTCCTTCAAATACTGCAAACGGCGCTCCCACATGCGCAGCGGCACCGCCGCACCAACGGTCCCCATGTCATGATGAAGACAAACCCCCTTCAACTTCATATTTTCCCCGTTCAGGAAAAAGCCTTTCTCTCCATCAAAACGGATCGAACGAATACCAAAGGGCGTTTGATATTCATCCATCACTTTATCTCCGACTTTGACCCGGCTGATCATGGAATACAGGTACGGATCGTCCACCGACCATAGACGGGGTGACTCAACCAGAGCAGTCTGCTCTACCACATCAGCACCGGCGGAGACGATTTTAGCAACCTCATCGCCCTGGGCATTCAGCAGAACCGTCTCCAGCTTGCAGGCGTCCGTGGAGCCCTTGACTTCCGTCACAATCTTTACCGTTGCGGTGTCTTTCGTAATTTCCGGCGTCGTAATGAAGGTTCCCCAGTTCTCCACGTGTATAGGTGCCGTTTTAGTCAACCACACATGACGATAGATGCCCGAGCCCGAAAACCACCGACAGTTGGGCGTATCCGAATTATCCACACGAACAGCGATGGTGTTCTTTTTGCCGAACCGGATATGCGATGTGATGTCGAAATAGAAACTGGTGTAACCGTCATACTGAATGCCGAGCGACCGACCGTTCACCCAGACTTCCGTATGACGATAGGCTCCATCGAACTGAAGTTCAAACCGCTGGCCATGGTCTTCTGCCGGTATATCAAAAGACTTCCGGTACCATCCAATCCCGCCCGGCAACCAGGCATTGCGCCCCGCATTGTCCTTGCTGAAATCGAATTCAACCGACCAGTCGTGGGGCAGGTTCAACCTACGCCAACCGGCATCGGAAAACTGGATCGTTTCTGCTGCCGCCGGATCACCGAGACAAAACTTCCAATCATTGGAAAAATTGATCCGCTCCCGGGCGGAAAGCACCGGAGCAGAACATAAAACCAGAGCAATGGTTAAGAATACTGAACGCATGCGACCCCCCTCCTTATCCTTATTTAATCGGCTGTCCGGACATGGGATAAAAATCGGTCTTGGTGCTTTCGGTTTCCAAAATCTTTTTCATGCGTTCGAGCACTTCCGGGTAGTCCGCGGCCACATTTTTCGTTTCATAAAGATCTTCGTCGAGATTGTACAGTTCCACCTTGCTCTGGACCCCGTAGCGAACGGCTTTCCATTTCCCCATGCGCGCGGCCTGGCGAAAGGCTTTTTCGGTAGGGCTCTCCACAATCTCCCAGTAGAGATGATCGTGCTTCATCTGTTTTTCACCCACCACTTCCGGCAGGAAGGAAATCCCGTCGGTCTGTTCCGGAGCCTGAATGCCGGCAAGCTCGGCAAGCGTCGGCATCACATCGTAAAACGTGGCCGGATGATCCGTCACTTTTCCTGTAAGCGATTTACCCGGCCAGTAGGCAATGCCCGGCACTCGGACGCCGCCTTCATACATATCGCGCTTATAGCCCTTCAATCCGCCCGAGCTTTCAAAGAAAAAACGATCGTGATGATTTTCCACCGTCGGTCCGTTGTCGCTGGTAAAAAGGAAGAAGGTATTCTCCAGCTCGCCCATCACTTCCAGCTTATCCATCAGGCGCTTGATCTGCTGATCCAGCATGGAGATGCGCGAAGCGTGACGGCGCTCAATTTCGGGCCAGCGATAGCCGTCGCGCGTTTCGTCTTTATAGTTTTCCTTTTCGCTCACGAAAAACTCGTGTGCGTGCGGACTGCGGTACGACATGAACAGGAAGAGCGGTTTGTCGTCTGTGTATTCGTTATCCAGATAATCCAGCGCCAGTTCCGTTCTGAATTCATCCAAACAGCTGTACTTTGTGTAGTCGTAGAAGATTTCTTCCGTGCAACCGTTTTTCAGATGATAGCGCTCATCGAATTTGCCACCGATCGCTTTTGTCCCCCACTGCTCCTGCACGGCGAAGTCGAACCCGCGCCCGGTGGCCCAGGTGGAAACATCTTCCGGAATCCCCAGATGCCATTTGCCGACGAAGGCTGTCTGATAGCCCGCACCCTTCAGCATTTCCGCCAGAGTCACCTCGGATTTTCTGAGCGCGATGCGGTCCCATTCCCCGCCGACCGTGACGAATGCCTTGTTTCCGCGAATCGTTGCTTTCCCGGCATGGATCCCGGTCATCAGCACCCCGCGCGATGGCGAACAAACGGAACAGCCCGCGTAGAAATCTGTAAACCGGACCCCCTTTTCCGCCAGGCCGTCAATGGTCGGCGTTTTAATGACTTTCTGCCCGTAGCAGCCCAGCTCGCCGTAGCCCATGTCATCCGCCAGCAGAATAACGATGTTCGGTTTTTTTGCCGCCATTCCCAGAGAGACCAACCCAACGCAAAATACTAAAAAAAGATGCTTCATCATTTCTTTCCTTTCGCTGCCGGAAAGTTCCACTTACTGAGATGCGACGGTTTGCGCGCCTCTTTGATCTGTGCTGAAAGTTCAGCGGCAACTTCCGGATATTCTTCGGAAAGATCTGTGGTTTCGCCGGGATCTTTTTCGAGGTCGTAAAGTTCCAGCGTCGCCTTGGCCGGATTTTTATTGATGTTATACATCACGCCTTTCCACTTGCCCTGACGAATGGCTTTGCGCCCTCCCTTCATGGCAAATTCCCAATAGAGATAATCGTGCTCTGCCTGCCCCTCTTCACCCAGCAGGGTCGGAAGATAAGATTTACCATCAACTTCATTAGGAAGAGCTTCGCCGGTAAGCTCGGCAACCGTCGGGAGGAAATCCCAGAAAGCAGAGATATGATCATTCACAACGCCTTCTTCAATTTTACCCGGCCAGGTTGCAATCATAGGAACATGAATGCCGCCTTCGTACAGATCTCGTTTGAAACCTTTCCATACCCCGTTGGAGTCGAAGTATTCCGGATCGGCCCCTCCCTCTTCATGCGCCCCGTTGTCGGAGGTAAAGATCACCAGCGTATCATCCGCAATGCCCAGTTTTTCCAGCTCGGCCATCACATCGCCCACATAGTCATCAAGAATGTTCACCATGGCCACAAAGGCCGCATGTCCTTCCGGCTGGCCAATATAGTAGTCTTCTTCATAGTTCAGTTCCGGCAGATATTTTCCGCGATGTTTTTTCATATACTCTTCCGGAGCAATCATATCGGCGTGCGGCTGAACCAGTGCGTAGTAGCAGTAGAACGGCTCATCTTTATTATCGCGGATAAACTGGAGCGCTTCTTTATGAATAAAATCCGGAGCGTAGTCCTTGCTGAACGAGGAGACATTGCCCCAGAGAAACTCGCGTTCATTATTCCGCCACATCCAGGCTGGATAGTAACAATGGGCAATGCGCTGGCAGTTGTATCCATAGAAGGTATCAAAGCCCATCTGGACCGTATCACTGCCAGACCCGGCCGCACCCAGCCCCCACTTACCGAAAATACCGGTTTTATAGCCGGCCTTCTTGAAATGGTGCGCTGCCGTATAGGTGTCGCCCGGCATCGGCTGCTGACCTTCCGGCTTCAGTTCGGCGTTACCGCGCACAGCGGCGTTGCCCATATGGAAACCGGTCAGCAGCGCGCAACGCGACGGCGCACATACGGTGGAACCGGAGTAGTGATTCGTAAAGCGCATGCCCTTTTTGGCGAGGGCATCAATATTCGGCGTTTCAAACAGGGTCTGGCCATAGCAGCCCAGATCGCCATAGCCCAGATCATCGGCCAGAATAAAAATCACATTCGGTTTTCGGGCCTGCACTGCGCCCGCAAGCATCAATGCCAATGCACCGGTAAATATACGTTTCATCATCACACCACCTTCTCAAAAAGATAAATTAAATTAAGCATGTACCGTTATACCGGATTCAATTTCAGGATATAGGAGGTAATTAGCATTAAACATACGATATTTCGCCAGACCTTAAACATCGTTGTAAGCTGGAGAATGCAAAAAGCCGATCCCCGAAGGAACCGGCTTTGCAGGTTTCCAATGTTTGGAAACTATTTGGACATGTTGCAGGCACGGGCATAGATGCCGATGACGTCCTGCGTGCGGTTGATGATGATTTCCTCAACATCATTCGCAATGGTGCCTTCCGAAACCGCGTTGTACTGGTTCGGCATATACTGGCTCAGCAATGACAGCGAAATCGGGTTTTCCTTCAGGTTCGAAACCAGTTTTGCAACCGCCGCCTGAATCTGCTCGTTTGGCCAGTAATAGCGGGAGCGGTCGGAGAAGCTGTACTTGCGCTTGTACGCCTGCGTGGCTTCATCGCCCGGATAATATTTTTTCCAGTAGTTGGGCTGCTCCACCATCACGGCGTCGATCACTTCACGCAGCTTTGAGGTTTCGATCCCCTTCGGCGCGAGCATTTCCTCTTCGATCATCGCCAGCGCAAACAGCGCTTCGCGGTAACCGAAGGTCAGCCACGGGCCGACTTTCAGGATACAGTAGTGATCTTCCACCAGCTTGGAGAGTCCGGTTTCGGACTGATAATCGGTGGAGTGTGCTTCATAAACGAAACGATCCTGCTTCATGATTTCTTCGCTCAGGCCTTTGGCCGCTTCGCGGTCATAATGGAACACCTGATCATCGCCGAATTCAACGCCCGGCTGAACTACCACGCCGTACACACGGTTCCAGGCATCGGAAAGTCCTTCCGCCTCGAACGCCGCTTTGGTCACATCGATCGTTTTGATCGCATCCGCCGCGGAGGTCGGCGTTACGGTTTCCTCTTCTTCCTGGGCGCCGCCCGGGATCGGAACTTCGGTACCGATGATGTAAACCGGGGCCGGATCGTTGGCGCGGAATTCCTGATGCGTTGCTTCGGCCACTTTCGCCATCGCCGCCGCACGGGCCGCCACAATCTCATCGGCCAGCGGCTGATGACGGTCGCCTTCGTCGTCCGCACAGAACATCGAAGCGTCGAGGTGAATCTTCTGATATCCGGCCTTCACGTATTCCTTGATCAGCGTCAGCGCTTTTTCCATCGCCGGTTCCGCATTTTCAGACTGCCATGCATTCGGGCCGAGGTGATCGCCGCCGAGCAGAATGTTCTCTTTATCGTATCCAACCTTCGCGGCAATGCCGTGAACATAGGCCACGAAGTCGGCCGGCTTCATGCCGGTATATCCGCCGAACTGGTCCACCTGGTTGGAGGTCGACTCGATCAGCAGGATGGATCCATCCTGTTTCGCCTGAAGCATCGATGCTTCCAGCACGGTGGACTGGGCAGAACAGATGGAATAGATCCCCGTTCCTTTTCCGGCGCGGTTATCGGCCAGGATTTGTACATATTTATCTACAGCGCTCATATTACTCCTTCGGAGATTTCAAATCTCAAATTGTAAATTTCAAATCTTCTAAATGAAGAATGCATTTAGAAGTTAATCATCACTTTCGCCCAGAGCTCTTTGTTGTCGTAGATGACATCATAAGCGTCCTGGATCTGTTCAACCGGGAAGGTATGGGTTTGCAGGCCGTCGACCTTGACGAGGCCGGCTTCCATCATCCACGCAGCAGTGGTCCACTCGGCGCCGGGGAACGGTGCTGAATAGTTCATCCACGAACCGACCACGTTGAGCTCCTTGCGGGAAATGGCTTCAAACTGCGGAGCGGTGAAGGTCAGCGGTGCATGCGCCGTTCCAACCAGCAGAACCGTACCGCGGCCGCGGGCAACGGCCATCGCGGAAATCTTGGCCGGACCGGCACCTGAAGATTCGAATACGACGTGCGCACCGTCTTCAAGTTCGCGTTCGCAAACATCTTCGAGCGACTCTTCGATCGGGTTGCATACAATGTTTGCACCCATCTCTTTAGCCATCTCCAGCTTTCCGGCGGCCACGTCGGACGCAACAATGTTTTTGCAGCCCATGGCTTTGAAGATCTGGATCGCCAGCAGGCCGATGGTTCCGGCTCCGGTTACGACCACGTCTTTGCCGAGGAGATTTTCAAGGCGCAGAATCGGATGCAGGCAAACGGTGATCGGTTCAATGAAGGCCGCCTGGTCGTAGGAAAGGTTGCCGATGGCCACGAGGTTTTTGGCCGGTACCCGCAGGAATTCACCGAAGGCGCCCTGTACCCGGGAACCGATAAAGCTGTAGCCTTTGCAGAGGGAATAGTTGCCCTGTGCACACTTGTCGCATTTCATGCAGGGCATGAGCGGAGCGGCCGAGGCACGGTCGCCCACGTTCCAGCCTTCAACATTTTCGCCGACCGCAACAATCTCACCGGCGAACTCATGACCGAGGACCACTTCGTCCCATCGCGGATTTTCTTCCTGAATACGAACGATATCCGATCCGCAGATGCCACAGGATTTCACAGCAACAAGCACTTCGTCCGCTTCGGGAGTCGGCTTGTCCATTTCGATACATTCGACCTTTTTCAGGCCCTTTCTCAATGCAGCTCTCATTAATTTCTCCAAGGGTTGATTTCTACTTATTTAAATCAGGAACGTTTCTTTCCATACTTCGCATCAATCTCGGCCAGCATATCGAACTCTCCAATGAGGTTGCTGTAGAGATTCCGGAACACCTTATACATGTCGGAATAGTATTCATGATGACCCGCGTCCGGCTCGAAGTGCGCGCGGGTCGGGATCTTCTCAATCGCTTCATCGAAGCTCTTGATCGCACCTACGCCATAGGCGGCCGCGATCGCCACGCCCAGCGGCGGCAGGTCGACGGCGCCGGGGATTTCGATGGGCTTACCGATCACATCCGAGAAGATCTGAACCCAGACGGCGGAATTCGCAACGCCGCCGGTAATCCGGATGCTGGAAATATCCACGCCTTCTTCTTCAGCAATGCTCAATACATGACGGGATCCATAAACGGTACCTTCAATGACAGCGCGGGTAAAATCGCGACGACTGGTGGTGGGCTTAAGTCCCATCACCACCCCCGTTGTATTGTCATTCCAAATCGGACAGCGCTGGCCGACCATATAGGGAAGGAAAATCACGGAACTTTCGCCGGTGACCGATGTATCGATGAGCTTATCGAGCTCTTTGTAGTCTTCCAGCTCCAGGATTTCTTCGTTGAACCAGCGAATCACCGCGCCGCCGAAGTCGGTGCCGCCGGCGGTGATCCAGGTGCCCGGGACAATGTGCGGATAGACATGCAGATTCTTGTTGTATTTCGGCTCGCTTAAACACACGTTGTTCGTCGTTACGGTTCCGCCGGAAATGAATACCTCGCCGCCCTTTGAAACACCGGCGCCCAGACCGGCCGCCACGTTGTCCATGGACCCGGCAATGACCGGTGTGCCTTCAGCAAGACCGGTCAGCTCGGCTGCCGCGGCGGTTACTTTTCCGACCACGTCGGTACAATTGTAAATCGGCGGAAGCTTTGCGCGGTCAATGCCGCAGCCATCCAGCAGGACGTCGGAATATTCGCAGGTCTTGGTATTACAGAACTGCGAGAGTCCGGCTTCGGACTTATCCATGGAATATTCGCCGGTCAGCTGATGAACCAGATAGCCGTTGGCATGCAGGAACATGTGGGTGTTTTCATAAATTTCCGGCTCGTTCTCTTTGATCCACATAATCTTCGGCGCCGGGTTCCCCGCATCGGAAACGTTGCCATTGATCTCCCAGGTTTCTTCTCCCAGATTGTCGCGGATCCAGTCGGCCTGTTTTACCGAACGACGGTCCATCCAGATCAGGCCCGGACGCAGCGGCTCACCGGCTTTGTCAACCGGCACCACCGTCGTCGAAAATGCGTCGATGCCCACGGCAATGATATCCGCCGCATCCACACCGCTCTCGGCGAGCATGTTTTTGGTGTTGGCTTTCAGCGCACCCCACCAATACGTTGCGGGTTGTTCCGCCCAGCCCTTTTCCGGATAGTGCGTGTCATATTTTTTGCGGGCGGTGGCCACTACGTTGAAGTCCGTATCGAACAGCACCGTCTTCGTGCTCGATGTTCCAACGTCGATACTCAAAATATATTCAGCCATTTTTTCACCTTTTCTCTACTTGGTTATTTTTCACACCAAGATCGCAAAGTTCGCAAAGGAACTGTTCTTCGCGCCCTTTGCGGACTTCTGTTTATTGACTCTTATGCACGGGAGACGGCGTTCTTTGCATCTCCCAGAAAGATGGATTCCACCTCGTGGGTATTTCCAAAGCCTGTAAAATTGATTTTCCAGATCTCGCCGTTTTTGGCGATCTCGTAGGGATATTCAGGAAGGGTCTGCTCCAGGTGCGCTTTAATCAGGCGCAGGGTGACCGCATGGGTGACAAACAGGATGTTCTCCCCTTCCATGCTTTCCAATGATTGAAAAAACGGCTCCAGCCGTCGGGCGATCATTTCGTAGGATTCGCCTCCGCCGGCCGGCACCCAGTTCCAACGTTTGGAACGTTCGTGCATATAGTCGGGCCGCTCTTCGAGCTCGGCATAGGTCATACCGGCAAAAACGCCCAGCTCCTGCTCAATAATCCGTTCATCCGTCTCCACCTCCAGCCCGAATGCTTTGGCAATCGGTTCGGCCGTCTGCTGTGCGCGCAATAACGGCGAGCAGACAATACGGTCGAGCGCGGCGATGGACTTGAACTCAGCCGCAATAGCTTCCGCATCGGCGGCGCCCTTTTCGGTTAAAGGAAAATCCTTCCGCGAGGCCAGAATATCCTTCAGGTTCGCTTCGCTCTGCGCGTGTCGGATGAAGTAGATCGTTTTCATGGGGAACGTGAAAAGTGAGTCGTGAAACGTGAAGCAATCACGCCTCACGTTTCACTTATCAGCTATTTAGCCAACCGGCGTTACACCCTTCTTGAGGATGATGTTGCCGTATTTGGCGGTGGTGCCGGTGACGATGCAGGCGTAGGCCTTTTCAGCACGGTCATAGAATTCGAAACGGCCGATGCGGGTCACGCCCGGTGCGTCCGGCGCATTTTTGCGGATCGCAGCCAGATAGTCGGCTTCCACCTGCGGGTCCAGCTCGTCGCCTTCAACGGCAGACATCATGATCAGCGGATCATCGTAGCTGTCGAGTTCGAACAGCGGGATGATGCCTTCGAGCAGATCCGGAATCTGCAGGCCGTCGCCGCGCATGACGTTTTTCGGGCAGAAGGTGTGTCCCGGGAAGTGGGCGTCGGACAGAACGATTTCGTCGCCGTGTCCCATTTCAGCGAGAACTTTCAGCAGTTCCGGGCTTACAATTGGATCAATTCCTTTAAGCATAATTTTTCTCCTTGTTAGGCTTTATTCGGGTGATGAATTTTAAAAGTACGGTAGCCGAAGATTGCAATGGCTACAAAACAAACGAACGGCATGAAGAAGGACAGGCTGACGGCGTTGAGCATGCCGATCCCGTCGCCATCCATTACGAATCCCATCGCCAGCGGCATCAGTGCGCCGCCGACAATCGCGAACACCAAACCGGCTGAACCGATTTTTGCATCATCGCCGGTGCCGTCGAGGGCAATCCCGTAAATGGTCGGGAACATCAAAGACATGCAGCCGGAAATGGCAACCAGGCAGATCAGACCCGCAAAGTTCTGCAGGAAAATTGTCGCCAGCATCAGCACGGCAGCCAGAGCGGCCAGCTGCATGAGCAGCTTGCTCGGCGTCAGGAATTTCAGCAGAAAGGTGCAGATAAAACGGCTGATTAGAAAAATTAACATTGCCGCAATATTAAAGTTCTGCGCCCTGGACATGGTCATACCCGGCACGTTTTCCATGGCATACTGAATGATGAACGTCCAGCAGGTGATCTGTGCAGCCACATAGAAGGTCTGAGCCAGCACGCCTTCGGTCCAGCATTTGTTTTTGAACAGCCGCTTGGCACTTTCCCATGGATGAACGTCTCCATGAGGTGTCACCGGCATTTTCTTGAAAGCAAAGATGACGAACATAATCAGAACCACCACTCCGAGAATGGCGTAAGGATTACGAATAATCGCGACGTCGGAAATCTGGTTGGCAGAAAACACATCGGGCTGAGCGGCTTTGAAAACTTCATAGGCTTCTGCGATTTTCGCATTCACCTCACCCGCAGGCATGGTGTCGTATTCCGGATGCGCGGCCAGCTCGGCATTACGGAACTGGGTCGTAGAGAGTTTTGCCAGAATCAATTTCGAGGCCACAACCATTCCGGTCAGCGAACCGATCGGATTGAAGGCCTGGGCCAGGTTCAAACGTTGTGTGGCCGTCTCTTCCGGCCCCATGGAAAGAATAAACGGGTTTGCGGTGGTTTCAAGAAATGCGAGACCGAAGGTCAGGATGTAAAGCGAGACCGGGAACCAAAAAAACTGCATGGTGTTCGCCGCAGGAATAAAGAGCAAAGCACCGGTTGCATACAGCGCGAGCCCCAGCAGAATGCCGGCTTTATAGGAATATTTCTGAATAAACAGCGCGGCCGGAATGGCCATCGTTGCATAGCCGCCGTAGAAGGCAAACTGAATGGTACTGCTCTGCGCATTCGTCAGATTGTCAAAAATAGATTTAAAAGCCGCTACCAGCGGATTGGTAATATCATTGGCAAATCCCCACAGCGAAAACAGCGTCGTCACGAGAATAAACGATCCCAAGAGGGCCGCAGGCACTACAGGAACTTTCTTTCCTTCACTCATCTCTTTCTCTCTCCTGATAAAACAACAGACCCCTCTATTGTATACTGGAAAGAACCCGGCCGAAGCCGGGCTCTCATTTTTCCAATAGTTGGAAACCTAGTCAGCAATCACACCGTCTTCGTCCCAAAGGTCTTCCCAGGTCTGACCATCTTTCCAGAGAAATACCTGGCCTTTAATCAGACGGCACTTCTTATCGATCGTTGCCAGTTCGGCCATTTCTTCATCGGTGATCGTCATGTAGTCCGGCAGCGCACACTTGAGGTTGCTGCGGTATTCCGGCTCGAACACAGAGAAAGGAATCGGAATCTGACCCCGCTGAATGGCCCACTTGATGCAGACCACGGCCGGGTGAACACCAAGACGTGCCGCGATTTTCTTAACGACCGGATCTTCGATATCAACCGTGTCGGTTTCCGTTTTGTCGCGGTCCGGGCGGGTCGGGGATCCGATCGGACAGAAGGCAATCGGCTGTACTTCGTTCTTCACGTAGTAGTTGTAGAGCTCTTCCTGCTGGAAGTGCGGATGCAGTTCCATCTCAGTAACGGCCGGCTTGATCTTCGCATCACGCAACAGCAGTTCCATCTTGGCCTGCGTCATGTTGGAGGTACCGATCGTTTTCACGAGGCCCATTTCGACCAGCTCTTCCATCTGCGCCCATACTTTCATGAAGTTTTCGTGAATGTACGGCTTGGCATCCGGGCTGCGGGAATCCACAGAGCAACCTTTGGCGTGGAAGTTCGGGAACGGCCAGTGAACGAGGAAGAGGTCGAGGTAATCGAGCTGCAGGTCTTCGAGGGACTGCTTGCAGGAAGCAATCACCTGACCGTCACCATGCATGTCGTTCCAAACCTTGGAAGTAATGTAGAGCTCTTCGCGGGGAACGCCGCCGTCCTGAATCACTTTCAGGGCCACACCGATCTCTTTTTCGTTTCCATAAACGGAAGCACAGTCAAACGCGCGCTGGCCATATTCGGCCGCACCGACCACTGCGTTTGCTATCTGCACATTGGTAAAGCGATCGGAACCAAAGGTGCCCATACCGACTGCCGGCATCTTTTCGCCGTTGTTCAGGGTTTTCTTCGGAACAATGTTTGGGTCAACGCCGTCTTCTGCCATGACAAACGTGGTTTTCAATTCTTCGGACATGATGCCCTCCTTCTCTGGTTAGTTAACACTTCTCTTAAACCGTTGTGCAGTGCCTACACCACACGAATGAAGAACATAAGTTAGCGATTACTCAGCGGAACGCCAATGCACCGACTTGACCATGTGATGGACATTTTTGACTCAGCAACTCTAATAACAAAAATACAGAGAAATCTTTCATTAGCACCATTAACACACAATGCAGAAAGAACCCGCATATATGCAGGCGGAATCAGAACTCACCTTACTATCTAAATTTGACCCCAGAAATCACTCCCCCATCACTTCTTCATATTCCGGACCGCGTGCTCAATCTTGAGCGTATAGATCACGACCTCGCCATACGACGTTGGCAAATCACCCTTGGCTGAGTTCGACTGGGTGTAGCAACCGGCCTTGAAATAACAGCGGTTTCTGGTCTTTTCCCAGTCCATCTTTTGCACTCCGTTATAGGAGACCCGGACATGCCCGTCCACAGCCTCGATCTTCAGGGCAAACCGAGTACCGAGCTCGTAATCCCCATCCAGCATCACATCACCAATTTTATTCCGCTCGACAAACAACTTTCGTCCTTCCAACCGGATCATCATAAGGTCATCGTTTGCGTCGTGAATCTGCGCGCAGACCACATGCGGCTTAACGGGAGGAAGCGCTGTAATCGCCAACTCCGCTTCCATGCGATGCAAACCGCCATCCGCTGTTCCCCAGGAAGCTTTCTCTTTGTACTTATAGTGGTTGGGACTTTTTCGGCCGGTCATCTCGCGGAGTTCGCAGCGCGGATAGTTGCTGTTCTTTGTGGTGGTTTCCGTACAGTGTGCCCGGAACACGACACCCTCGCCCGATGAATGAACGAAAAAGCAGGATGGATTCGCGAAGTCCGCGAGATCGGGCTGATGAATTTCCAACGGCTTCGTCATCCCCTCCTTGGCATAGGGAACCGTCAGCTTCCAGGATTCCAGGTCCAGCACATCCGACGGGATGGCGGCATGGGTGATTCCGGACAGACAGCCTATCAGCACCAAGGTCATTTTTTTCATACGCTCTCTACCCTCTTACATTAATACCAAACACCATAATTACCCAATTGCGGCGTACTATGGTGTAATTAAGAGCAAAGACCGCTTCTTTCAGCGCATCTCCTGCTGCCCCATCGAAACGGATCCATCTCCCCGGGTCATTACGTGCAAAGCTGCAGCCGGGCATACTCGTTCGTTAAATGATAATTAGTTTTAGACACAGCCGGCCACATGCTCAGTTCCGGGTTATCCAGCTCATCATTATTAAAATTGTACCGCCCGCAAAGTACTGACCAGGCAGCGCCCTCGGCCCAGTCGCCCCCCAATGCAGTCAACTGTTCTACCGGGACAAACATGTCTGCAACCCAACCCCGATCCTCTATTCGTGCCGAGACTTCCAATCCGCGGAATGAATGGTCATGTAGAAAGTTCTGCACATTCATTCCCGATCGGTCGCGAGGAAAAAAGAGAGTCGATTTATTTGCGTACGGTGTGGCGTACATCTCCCAGCAATAGTCTTCATCCGGCGGTTTCACAAAAAGTTCAAAAACATCTCCCGTTTCGAAATGAAGCTGCTCATCTTCTCGGCTCTTCGCCACGATATATGAATCCTCCAGCTCCGCGTGCACAAACAGTCCCTGAGCATTCCATGCAAATCGCACGTGTGTTTTTTCAGCAGGGGTTCCGGAAGCATCCGTGCTGTATGAAAAATCATGAGAACAGATCCCCTTCCAGAATCGCTCATCAGGAACACCGCGAATCAAAGTTACTTCTATGCTGCATTCAGTATTCATCGGCATAATCATCCTGTTTTAATTCTGTAAAGCACAACGGGTCCTGCCCACCCGCAAAGAACCACAAACATCACATTTGCACATATCTTAACGTTTCCATCTATCTGATTTGCAAATCAACGCCCAGCCCCGAATTCCCCCAGAGGCGGTGTCATTCAAACCCGAGGGAGATATTGTAGGAAACCTGACCATCCAACACAGCTGCAAACAGCAGCACGGGACTTCCCCGGTCGTCTCGCAACAGAAACGGGCGCTCAACCCGTTTAACGGAATATTTTTCCCCGATGCCGGTTTTGAAGAAGACCTTATCC
The DNA here is from genome assembly GCA_029432775.1 of Pontiellaceae bacterium B12227. Taxonomy (GTDB): domain Bacteria; phylum Verrucomicrobiota; class Kiritimatiellia; order Kiritimatiellales; family Pontiellaceae; genus Pontiella. The sequence continues at coordinate 48,384 of JAROAZ010000007.1, forward strand.
GGGGTCACCTTGAACGACTTAGCTTTCTGCCAATTCATCCCATCTTCACAAGTGATCAAGCCGATATTTTTATGCATATGAAATAGCGCATAAAAACGCTCCCGATTCGCGTCGAACCAGATATCTGCATCCTCGGTATCGAAATCCGAAATCGCGGCCTTCGGCTGAATGACAAACGGTCCTTCAGGCGTATCAGCAATGGCAATCGCCTGACTGCGATGCCACTTGTCCGTTCCGGCTGTATCCCCCTTGAGCATCATATAGAACCGACCATTGCCACCCTGGCAGACCGTGGGATTCACAGTAATATTTTTGATAGGCCCCGCAGGTTCAATCAGAGGCGTAGCGCAGCGTTTCCAGGGCCCGCAGAGGGAGTCTGATACCGCTACCCCTATACGCTGATTGTTTCGAAGCTCATTCCAACGCGGACCTTTTCCGCCCCGCCGGGCGATTTCAATCAATTCGTCCTGGGTAGCGGGCTTTTTTTCGGCATCGAATTGTGTGGCGATATAGTAGAGATAATATTTATTTCCGAACTTCATAATTTTGGGATTATGCGCCTGGATCGCATCCCACTCTCCACCCACCCGTGAGAGCGTTGTATCAACATACGCATACGGCCCTTCCGGCCGTTCCGAAACCGCATGAGCAATCTCGGAATGAGTCAGCCAGGCACTGTGCCCATAGGCCTGAGGCCAACGGGCATAGAACATATGAAACTTCCCGTCACCGCCCTTGATCACCCCGCAGCCCCACTGATACCAATCCCTGTCAGCAAAAATATAAGGAACCGCATGCCGCTTTCCCAATGCGGCGAACGATTCCTCCGGAAATTCCATTCGGGCTTTCAGGTTAAGTGTATCCTCCCCAGAAAATGCACTCGTTGCACCGAGCAATACCAACACATAAATTAACACATTTTTTTTAATCGTCATCATGGTCCTTCTGCAAGCGCGATCTAAATCTGAACATTCACCGTGGAAATACCCTGGAACATACACGACTCGGAAGCGCATCTTATTTATACGGGCTGGATCATCATTTAGCAATGCTCCACGGAAGTTGTCCATCTGAGCACTATTAAAACCAATCCGGTCCACTCCACTTATACACCGCCCTACGGCGGTCAGCCAGTTGATCGCTGTCCCTGAAGACCATCATAATCCGCTCGTAAAACGACCCAAGAGCACGGCCTGCAGAAAACCACAACAACTCCCTGCATGGATATATTTGTCTTTACTCACCAATTAATAGCAGACACCATGATTAATCCAATTACGGCTTAATATGGAAAAACAATGAGTAAAGACAAGGCTCCATTCATTTCAACCCAAGTTACCTCGGGGGAATATTACTATCTAAATTTGACTCCTGAACGAGATGACCAGGAAGTCGTGGTGTGCGGTGGACGTGAACAGTGTTCACCCAGCTACCGCATTGAACGAAACAGCTTCCGGTTCTTCTCCATCGAGTTTGTTTCTTCCGGCCGCGGCACACTCACTATGAACGGTCAACCCTATCCACTGCGTCCCGGCGCCATCTATTGCTACGGACCGCGCACCAAACACATCATTGAGACCGATGCGGAAAATCCCATGCTGAAACACTTCGTGGACTTCTCGGGAAGCTCGCTGGTTAAGTTGATGAAAAGCACCGCATTTTCCGGCGGTCAGCCCCTCTTCGTTTCCCGTCCGTTCCGCATCCGGAGCATCTTTGAAAACCTGATCACCACCGGAAATAATGAAAGCCGGAACCGGAACGCACTGTGCGCCCTCCTGCTTCGGCAGCTCATTCTGCAGGCCGACGACTTTGCCATGGAACCGGAAGCCGCTTTTTCTCCCGCCTGGCAGACTTATATGCGCTGCCGTCAATATATTGAGCGAAACTATCTCGAAGTTCCAAACATTGGAAATGTTGCCGAAGCCTGCTTTGTGGATCAGGCCTATCTCTCACGTCTCTTCAAACGCTTTGCCGAGGAATCGCCTTTGCACCTGCTCACCCGCCTGAAAATGAGCAAGGCCGCCGATCTGCTGAGCAGCGGCGACCTTTTAATCAAGCAGGTGGGTGAAGAGGTCGGCTTTTCCGATCCCTATCACTTTTCCCGCGTCTTCAAGCGCGTCTACGGCATTCCGCCCGAAACCTTTACGAAAACAGCTCGTCGCGAAGGATAGCAACACGACTGGCCGAGATCTGATTACTTCTTTTTATTCTTCGGTTTCTTTTCAGAGCCAGGTCCTCTCCAGGGATCGACCGGTGTATAGGCTGCATCCTGATAATCCGCACCGGTATGGCTCTTTTTAAAGCTGGCCATCATCTCATTCAGCTCCTTGCTCATGCGCTCAACGGTTTCCGGGTGCGCCGCGGCCACATTGTTTTCTTCGCTCCAATCTTTGGAAAGGTCATATAGCTCGCCCTCGGGCAGCAACAGTTTGTAGGGACCTTTAACCATCGAATACTGACCGCCACGCGCAAACGGAATCCCTTTTTCTCGGACCTGTTCCTCGCCCGTCAGGATCGGCCAGACATCCTGCCCGTCAATCGGACGCGCATCCGGCATCTGATAGCCGACCACGTTTCCAATGGTTGGAAAATAGTCGAGCGTCGACAGCGATGCGGTCACTTCCGCACCAGCCTTGAGCTTACCGGGCCAACAGGCCAGCGCCGGGACCCGCACGCCGCCGTCATACAAAGCACGCTTCCGTCCGCGCAAGCCGTTCGTAACCCCCTGCCGGCGTCCGCCAGGCGCCTTGCCTTCCGGCCCGTTGTCGGAACAGAAAAAGATCAGCGTGTTGCCCGCCACTCCCAGCTTGTCGAGCGTCTGACGGATCCGGCCGACCTGCTCATCGAGCTCCGTGATGCACCCGTAATAATGGGCGGCTTCGCCATGCCCCTCATACATTTTAAGATATTCCGGTCCAGCCGCGATATCCTCGTGCGGGGCATGAAACCAGACAACTGAAAGGAAAGGCTTTCCTTCACTCACAGCCTTTTCCATGAAAGGCACAGCCTGATCGACCACCACGCGTGCTGCACCGCCCTGCAGTTTTGGATCGTTCGGATCAACTGCTTTACCGTCGTCATAGAACGCATTGTTCTTTGCGCGTTTACCGACCCCCGGATTCCAGGTGGTCACAGCCGACTCCGTTACGAATGACCGGTCGTAATCGCGCAACCACGGCGGCGCATAGTTTAATTCCGGCTTACGACCTTTCCCTTTAGAAGAAATCCTTTTATCCAGTGTCCCGAGATGCCACTTCCCGAAATGGCCGGTGGTGTAGCCCTGCTCTTTAAGCATTTTGGCCAGCGTAATTTCCTGCGCCGGCAAGTGTCCCTGGTTAGCCGTCCAGATGCCGTAGCGGTGATGATGCCGACCGGTCAGGCAGGTTCCCCTCGTCGGAGAACAGACCGAGTTGCCCGAATAGAAATGCGAAAGTGTGATGCCATCCTTCGCCATCTGGTCCAGGTTCGGTGTTTTGATAAGGGTGTTTCCATTAAAGCCCGTATCCCCATAACCGAGATCGTCGGCCATCATTAAAATAATATTCGGCTTCGCTACGGCCGATACCGACAACCCGCACAACAAAACAGCCCCGGCGATGATGTTTCTAATTTCCATACTCCCACTCTCCTTTATTGGTCAAGATACAAACGTAAGACGCTATCTCTTGGAGAAAACAGGACAGAGCATCGTGCCAAAAAAGAAAGGGTAATGGCACACTAAGGTGGAGTCGAACCAGCAAAAGACTGGTTCGATATCGGTAACAGTATGAATGTACCGAAATCAGTCATTTCATTTTATACTCGCGTCAAGCTCGGCCCGAGTGATTAGACCATCGTTGTTTGCATCGTGACGTTTGAATTCCTGCCGTGCCTTTTTTCCACTATATTTGCGGCCTTTTTTCTGAGCGGAATGACTCGACCACTGAAGCCATTCGGCTTCAGTCACTTTTCCATCCTTATCGCGGTCGAGCGTTCCGAACCAGTCCCATTTGGATGCAGGCTTTGAACCTGCTGCGGGGTTTCCGCCGTCAACCGGGAATTTTTTCATGGGGCCGATAAGGTCAAACATCTGCTTATTCAACATTTTTTTAACAGCGGCATGTTCCGGTGAATTTTCAAGATTCGTCCATTCGCGCGGATCATTTTCATGGTCATAAAGTTCCTCCGTTCCATCGCTGTAATGAATATAGCGCCAACGTTCTGTGCGGTACGACCAGTGCTGATTGGCCATGTCATTTTTCTCTTCTTTAGAATAGGATTTTTTCGCATCGCCTACATAAATCATCGAAAGTGCGCCCTCCGGACCGTTCCATTTTCCAGCCTTTGGATTTTCCAGGAAGGGTCGCACGCTGTATCCATCCAGCGATGCCCCCTGAGCATTCTTACGCGTCTCTTTCGGCAAACCGCAAAGATCAACCAGCGTGGGATAAAGATCGATGAGCGATACCGGGTGCTCCGCAACCTGCCCGGCTTTGGCAACGCCCGGAGCGCGCACCACAAACGGCACGCGGGTACTTTCTTCCCACGGTGAATTTTTAAACAGATAATCCTTCTGGCCCATCTGCCAACCATGATCAGCAGTAACAACAATAATGGTGTTGTCTTTAAACGGACTGTTATCGATGGCATCCACCACCTGCCCGATGCACTCATCCACCGCCGTCACGCAGGCGAGATAGGCCTGAGTGAATACTTTAACCGCCCTCTCTTCATCGCCGCCGTAGGATTCCACCAATGTGCGGTAATAGTGCAACCCCTTCTGTTTTGGATCAAACAGGTTCCGGTAGTGCGTATCGTCCGCATCGCCGGGTTTAATTTCCGGCAGTTCCAATTCATCCAGCGGATACATATCATAATATTTCTGTGAGACATGCAGCGGTGTGTGCGGGCGAATAAATCCGACGCCCAGGAAAAATGGCTGATCATTATTCTTCCGGGACAACGTCCTGATCTTTTCGGCCGCCCAGGCCGCATTGCGTTCGTCCGGCGTCAGGTCGGTCTCCGGATTGTACGGACGGGTCTTGTTCCAATCACCGTAGATCCAGCCACTGCCGGCCTTTCCTTCGCCGGCATAGGGAATGTCCTCCAGCGCGCCCCAGGATCCATCTACCGAACCGATATTCCAAAACGGTTTCGGCACGGAAGGATGTGCCATCCGATTTTCTCCGTCATAGGCCATCGGCCCATAGTCGGCTTTGTGTTTAAACTCGCTCCACTCGTCGGGCTTGCCGTGATGCATCATCTTGCCCGAGCCGACCACAAAATAGCCGTTCTGCTTAAAGTGATCCATCAGGCTGCGCGAATTCTTCAGAACCGGATTCTGGAACCATTTGCTCCAGAACAGATTTCCGGAGGTGTGGCCGTAGATCCCCGTCAGAAAACTCGAACGCGAAGGTGCGCACACCGGATTGTTTGAATAGGCCCGCCGGAAGGCCACGCCGGATGTGGCCAACCTATCCATGTTCGGCGTAATCGCCTGCGGATGTCCGGACTGCCTGGGAATTCCTGTCATATAATCATTCAGATCGTCGCAGACAATCAGTACCACATTCGGCTTACCCCCTGCATACACGGCACAGGAGAGGAGAATGATTGAGACACCTGCTTTTAGATACGGATTCATGTTCGGGTTACTTTCCTTTTTTCTTTTTCGGCAGCTCGCCCGTGCCGCCATTGAGGTATCCGATCCGGTGCGGAACCAGGCCTCCCAGCTGGGTCCAGGCCGCCCCTTCCGCTTTCGACATATCGATTTCAATACCACTGTCCCGGAGCAGCACAACCGTATTAAGAATCAGGTTAACTTCAATCGGGTCATCACATTCTGCAAGCGTATCGAAGAGATACGGTACGGGGTCAGCGGCGCCGGTCAGCCCGATAAATTCCGCAGCGCGGGTTCGTACCAATCGGTCTGGATCTTCCGCAGCCAGCCGCTTTAAGTCGTCAACAAAAGGCATTGCCTGCTCTCCAAATGCGGAACACGTGATTGCGCCCCAATACCGTTCAGTGGCATCCGATGAACGCAGCGCTTTCGCGATTCGCGCCTGCGCTTCAGGAAATGGCGTCAGCTGCAAATCCGCAATATCAACCATTTTGGAAATCCGCTTTTTGTTTTTCAGGCCGAAAGTGGCTCCCTGTCCTCCACTTTCCGAAAGAAAAGTCGATTCAGGGAAAAATCCGACATCGGGAAGCGATTTCACCTTTTTCTGCAGCGCAAGGCGCAGATCCATCAGTATGTCGGCATATGCCGGATCATCGGCAAGATTGTTGATTTCATGAGGGTCGGAGGAAAGGTCGAAAAGTTGCTCCGGCGCGCGGGCCTTGTAGAAGGCGGATTGCGCTTCATTCAGCTCGCCTGCGTTGGCGAGATCGCGCCACTCGCGGAACGCGGGTTGTTTGTAGCGATAGAAGTTGTGCAGCCCATCAAAGTTGAAGGGCTGATAGTTACGCCAATAGCTGTATTTTCCTTTACGGAGAAACCGCACCATATCGTATTTTTCGTCGAACCGTTCTGCATAACCGAAAGCGGAATCACGCTTGTTCAATTCCGTCAGTTTAACGCCTTTTCCAAGGAAAGGTTTGCCATTGATTCCTGCGGGAATTTCAACTCCGGCCAGATTCAATACCGTCGCGGAAAGATCCACAAATTCCACAACGCCATCCACACGAGATCCCCGTTCCGCAGGCACCAGATGTTTCCAGTTTTCCGGCACATAGACGACCATCGCAACCTGCAGGCCATCATTGTGCGCGTAGCCCTTGCCGCCCGGAAGCACGCCCCCGTGGTCGCCATAGTGAAAAATGAACGTATCGTCCATCAACCCATCTTCTTCGAGCTGTTTAATGATTCGTCCCATTTCGGCATCGGCCATCGCGTTGAGCGTCAGGTACTGCGCATATTTCTCGCGAAACAGCTTCGTGTCGGGATGATAGGGAAAGAGTTCTACCTCAGCAGGATCGACTGCATACTTCTTACCTTTCGGCAACTCACCGAACAGCTGACTTTCATGGGTTCGGGTAAAATTCTGCACATGGAAAAAGGGCTGACCGGGCCGGCGTTTTCGGAAAGATGCTTTGCCAGACGACATATCCCACACCCCTTGCCTATCCGACGGAAGGTAATTGTAATCTTCTTTCTTATTGTTGGAGGTGTAGTAGCCCGCCTGCCGCAGGTAGTATGGAAACATTTTCAACCCATCCGGCATGGCGACCGGCACCTGCCTGCGATGATACTGCGCACCGGTACGCGGACCATAACAACCGGATATAATGGTACTCCGGGCTGCAGAACAGACCGGCGCGCACGAATAGGCGTTGTTAAACACCAGGCCATCCTTTGCCAGGCACTCTACATTCGGCATCGCAACACCATGCTCGGGATTATAGAGCCGGTACCAGTTCGCGGAATTGTCTTCCGTTGTCAGCCAAACAATATTCGGCCGATCCTGCGCGGCAAAAGTCGCGGACGCCATCAAGACCCCTGAAACAATCAACTTGTGTACTATTTTATTCATCGTATGCATTCCTTGTTCACGAAAAATCACTGAGCGCTATCTGCGCCAAACCCCGTAATGCTGAAACTGAAACGAACCGGCTCGCGTTTAATTTTATATTCATCCAACGGTCCGGCTCCACAACTGGCATTCCCGAGCGGCCCCTGACGATAATCAATATTCAAAACGGTCTCTTTCAGCTTTTCCAAATCATACGGATGTTTTGCCGCTTCAAGATTTTCGGTGGAATAGTGTCGGGCCGATACAGAGAGCGGCTGCCGGCCGAGAATCTTCATCCCGGCCCCCTCTTCATTCTTCAGCGTCGCCCAACGCACATCGGTTTTATTCCCGTTTTCCTGCGGTACCGGATAGTTAACAAACTGTGCGTCGACGGTGCCCTGATACTCCCCCAGATACGCGCCGGACTGACGATCCACATACGATTCATGCGGCCCACGACCATACCAGGAAAACTGTTCAAACCCGGCGGGCGTCATCAGTTCGTAACCAATGCGGTGCAGATCCGGCACCGTACCGAAAGGCTCAACATTCGACGTCAGCTGAATGCTTCCATCACCGGATACCGTGTAAGTTTCCGTCAGATTAAAACCGGCAGGTCCGCCCTTCTGCGGTTTCGTTGCCGGTTTCTTCCACGCGGGAATTTCCTGGGGACGGGAAACGCCTTCCAGCTTTTTATCCATAGTAACGGTAATCGATCCATTCTCTGTACCGACTTCGAAACCGATTATCGTTTCCGTCAAATCAGCAAACAGCTCTAACTGGTTTCGTGTACGCCGTTCATTATCAATTGTGGCCCGGACCGCACTGAATTCCGGCCCCTGCGTCAACAGTTCCTCGCCCGAAACCACATAGCTTTCCAACGCTCCCTTTTTACGATTAAACACCACGCAAAAGCTTTCACCTTTGATCGCCACACGCTCTTCGTTTTCAGATACGTCCGGAATCCCCGCTACACTCGATGCAACCGCAGTATTAAAATTCCAGGGTTGCAGTACAAACTGCTCCGATGCGATTACATACCCCTGCTCAGCCCATGCGGTGCGCTGAACAAGACGGACCTCTAAATCAATCGTATATTCCTTTTTCGGATCAAACCGGGATCTATTGACAGGAAGAGCAACGGATACGGCCTGACGTGGCCCCACAGGCGCAACATCCAACTTGCCAGAATCGACCGGACGGCCGTTTTCCTTCAACGCCCAGAAAAAGTCAAATCCCGCAGAATCCTGAAAATAAAATTTGTTAAAAATCTCAATCGAACCACCCGAGCGAGTAAAACGGAAATCCTGATAGGCCTTCCGGGTTTCCAGGGTCTTTGCATTGATGCTGCGATCCGGGAAAACGAGGCCGTTCAGACAGAAGTTGCCATCGTTCGGCATATCCCCGAAATCACCGCCATAGGCCCAGAATGGTTTCCCGTCGGAGCCTTGCTTGAGCAGTCCCTGGTCGATCCAATCCCAGATGCAGCCCCCGATCAGCTTTTGATGTTTTTCGAATACATCGACATACTCAGAAAGGTTGCCGACCGAGTTGCCCATCGCATGTGCATATTCGTTCAACAGATACGGGCGAAGATCCTTTTCGTACTTCGCCTGCTTCTCCAGCAAACTGATCGTCAGGTAACGGTTCTGCTTTTTCCCAATTGCGCCGCCGCCCATCACATCGCACGAGCGCGGACCTTCCTGAAAATGATAATGTGTCGGACGGGTCGGATCGCGCTGATGGCAAAAGTTGTCCATGGCCACAATGTTATCCCCGTTGCCCGCCTCGTTGCCGTGCGACCACATAATGACACTCGGATGGTTTTTATCGCGCTCGACCATGTTCATGGCGCGCTCGACGTGCTGGTCTTTCCACTCCGGTTGTTTGGCCAGCGACTCCGGGCCATAGCGCATGCCGTGCGATTCCACATTGGCTTCATCAATAACCAGCAGGCCCCACTCATCGCACAGGTCATATAAAGCAGGATCGTGCGGATAGTGCGCCGTGCGCACGCAATTAATGTTGTGCTGCTTCATGAGCTTGAGGTCGAGTTCAAGATTTTCAAACGGCACGGTTTTACCGTGGATAGGATCGTGCTCCACCCGGTTGACGCCCTTGATCAGCACGGGCTGGCCATTTAGCAGCACCTGACTGTCCTTGATTTCCACTTTGCGGAACCCGGTGCGGCACATGACGGATTCGACGGTTTCCCCATCGCGCTTCTGAACAACATACACCGAATAAAGGTTTGGCGTCTCATGCGTCCACTTGGCCGGGTTCTTTACCGGAATTTCCAACCGCACCATTTCCTCTTTTCCGCCTTCCAATGATTGGATGGTTGCAACCGCCGAACCGATGACCGTCTTATCCGCATCGCACAACACCACTTCAACCTCGGTCTTGCCGGCGGTTCTACCATAGTTCTTTAGCGCAACCGCCGTCTTCAGCACCGCATGGCGATATTCAGCATCCAGATCGGTAGTCACAAAAAAATCACGGATATGGGTTTGGGGCGTTGAGAAAAGATAGACATCCCGAAAGATTCCGGCCATGCGCCAGCCGTCCTGGTCTTCAAGATAGGAGCCATCGCACCAACGGAACACCTGGACCGCCAACTGGTTTTCACCGGCCTTCAGATACGGGGTCAGGTTAAACTCAGCCGGCGTGCGGCTCCCCTGACTGTAGCCCACTTTTTTTCCGTTCACCCAGATGTAGAATGCCGAATCAACGCCATCAAAGTGGATAAAGACCTGCCGGTCTTTCCAATCATTGGAAACCGAAAACGTGCGGCAGTACGATCCGACCGCATTGCCGTTGTCGCCCTCAATCAAGGGAGGGTTCTTGTCGAAAGGATATTCAATGTTGGTGTAGATGGGCGTGCCGTAACCTTTCATCTGCCAGCAGGACGGCACCTCGATTTCATCCCATGCCGAGACATCGAAGTCCGGCTTGAAAAAGTCCATCGGCCGCTTTTCCGGCACCGGCACCCAGTTAAATTTCCACGCCCCATTCAGGCTCTGGAAAAACGGGGATTGGATTTTATCCAATGAAGCCTGCTCCATCGAAGCAAACGGCATCAATGTGGCATGGCGTGGTTCTTTGTTCACTTGGGTAATCGCCGGGGTTTCCCAGTCATTGCGAGCTTCCCCGCCCAACGTACTGAGCGAGAGCAAACCGATCCAGAGAACTGCAGTTAATTTCTTCATGATTACTTCTTCTTTTTCTTCGCGGTTTTATCCAGCGGCTTGTCGGCGCTGTACGGAATGCTCCAACCCTCCAGACCTTCCATTACAATCGGCACTTCCCTGACTGGAAGCTTTGCAGCCAGACGCTTCTTTACATCGGCATACTCCGGATTTTTGGCAAGGTTGGTCCATTCGTCGGGATCCTTCGCATGGTCATAGAGCTCTTCACCGCCGTCATAGTAGCGGGTGTAGCGCCAATCGCGCGTGCGGACGGTATAGTTGCCACGGCCCCACGAGCAGATGGCCTGCCCCTTAACCGGAGCCGATGGATCCTTCAACTGCGGAACCAGGCTAAAGCCATCCACGTAGTCCGGAGCGTCTAATCCGGATAGTTCCGCCAGGGTACGATAGACATTGATGAGAGAAACGCCGTCTTTCACCTCACGACCAGCTATCGGTTTTCCTTCTCGTGCATCCCAGATAATGAACGGCACACGGGTGGTTTCCTCCCACAATGCAAACTTGCGAAAATGCTTCTTCTCACCCATGCCATAACCATGGTCCGACCACAGCACCACCACCGTGTTGTCGGCATAGGGGCTCGCCTCCAGTGCATCGAGCACCCGCCCGATGTTGTAGTCCGCCCAGCTGATGCAGGCCAGATACGCGCGGCGCACCTTGTTCCATGCCTCATCCTGTTTGAACTTCCGATCGTCGCTCACCTTGGCCATCGCCTTTCCAACGGCTGGAATATCAGCATGGTCATCGATCTTAATGCGCGGAGGCTTGACCTCCTTGGGATAGAGATCGAAGAACTGCTTCGGGCAGGTGAACGGCAGATGGGGGCGAATGATGCCCACGGCGAGGAAAAACGGCCTTTCGTGCTCGCGGCTCAGCACCTCGACGCCGAACGACGCGTTTTTAAAGTCGGTATGATCCTCCAGCGGATTCAACGTCGGCGAAAAGCGCATCTTGCCCGATTTGCCCTGTCGGTAGCCCTCGACATCATCGAACTTGAGCGGATTGGTCTTTTCCTTTTCGTAAAACTCGGTCCACTCGGTATCCGTAGGCACGCGGCGATGGTGGATCTTGCCCGCCCCATAGGTCGAGTAGCCGTTGTTCTTTAAAAATTCCGGCAGCGAGGTATAGCCTTCCAGCACTTTATCCGAAAATCCACCCTGATCGTAGAAGGCATACAGCCCTGACTTGAACGGCTCCACACCGTAGAGCAAGGCGTTCCGACTCGGGGAACACCCCGGTGCGGAACAGTGGGCGTTGGTAAAGTTGATACCCTTTTGGGCCAGCTTGTCCATATTCGGCGTCTGCGCCTGCGGATGCCCGCCCAGAAACCCCGTCCAGTCGTTCATATCGTCGATCGCGATAAACAAAATATTCGGTCGCTGCCCGCCTGAGGCGGCCACAGCCATAAAGATAAGTGCCAATACGAATTGCTTCATCATTTTTTTGTACTCTCTTCCAGTTCTTCCCGGGTAATCGTGCCGCTACCATCCAGATCACGACCGGAAAAGAATTCCTTCTGTTTTTCAAGCGTGGTATCGCGCCCTTTGCGTTTGGCTTCCATCATGGCCCGCCCGATCCACTCTTCTTCGGTTACGAGTCCATCCTTATCCCGGTCGAGGGCAGCAAACCAATCCCACTCCTTGGTTCCATTTTTCTTTCTTGCCGCCTGCTGCTTCTTGATTTTCGCCTGCCATTCCGGGGTATGGATTAAACCGAGGAAACGAGGTTCAACCAGCCCGGTGTTCCACTGCTTGCGCAGTTGCTCCAGCTGTTGAACTTTTTCCGGATGCTGATCGGCAATATTGGTCTGCTCTCCGATATCCTCTTCCAGATTATAAAGTTGCGGAGAGTCCCCGTCCCATTGCGTATGCAACTTAAAGTCTCCACAGCGCACCGTATATTTCTGCCCGTCAAACTTGCGTAGATAGATGGCCTCATGCGGCATGCCGGTTTTTTTTCCTGACAGATAAGGAATCAGATTGATCCCGTCCAGCGGACGTTTGGGATCTTTGGGCGCATCGGCCAGCTCCGCAATCGTTGCCAGAATATCCAGCGAACTGACCGGTTTATGATATTCGGTTCCAGCCGGCAATCTGCCCTTCCACTGCACCGCATAAGGAACGCGGAAACCGCCTTCCCACGAATCACCTTTTGCGCCGCGTAAGGCCCCGTTGTCCGAAGCATTCTTCGGTTCCGGCCCGCCGTTGTCCGAAAGAAATACCACAATCGTATCATCCATCAGTTCCAGCTCGTCCAGCTTGTTGAGCAGCAGCCCTACGCCGTCATCCACCGCGCTGACCATCGCGGCGTAGACCTTGCGTTTTCCTTTCAAATTCGGGAATCGCGATAAATATTTTTCGGTGGCCTGCAGCGGCAGGTGCGGTGCATTGTAGGAGAGGAACAGGAAAAAAGGCTTATCCTTGGTCATTTCTACGAACTCTACGGCCGCATCCGAAAATTCATCCGTCAAATAGTTCTGCGTCTCCACCATTTCATGATTTCGCAGAATCTTGGTCCGATAACTTTCTTCTTCATTTTTTCCGTGGCCCTTGATCGTCAGGTCTTCCGGCAAATAGCGATGTCCGCCGCCGAGGTGACCGTAGAAAAAGTCAAAACTCCGTGCCAATGGATGCAGGGTTTCGTGCGCTCCGAGATGCCACTTTCCGACGATGCCCGATGTGTAGCCTACCGGTTTAAGAACCTCAGCAAACATACGTTCACTTCTCGGCACGCCCATATTCGGATCATCCACCCGATGCTGCGGATTGCGTTCAAAACCGAAGCGCTGTCCATAACGACCGGTGATGAATCCGGCCCGGCTCGGACCGCACACCGAATACGGCGCATAGCCACTGGTGCACCGCACCCCGTTTTCCGCAATACGATCAATGTTCGGTGTCGGGATATCCTTGCAGCCATTAAACCCGACATCGGCATAACCTAAATCATCACACATGATCACGACCATATTCGGTTTTACGGAAGCCATTGCAGTAGCCCCCCCCATTAACAACAAACTCAATAATCCTTTGCTACCCATAATTCATCCTTTCAATCTACATCTTCCGGTCATTCGTATGACCGCACCATTTCAGAAATTCATTGACCGAAACACTCGCAAGTCCCGTCTGCGAACGGCCGCCTTTAAAATAGGGTTTATTTCTTGCGCCCCCCGCCTTACCGCTGCCCCATCCCTCGTAATACATATGGAGGTAATTATCGTGCTCAAAAACCTCGCCGTACCAAATGGCCCCCTCATCCCAGGCTCCGGCTTCACCCCGCGTAAAGAAGGGCCGCGAACTTTTAACCTTATGCCACTCCAGCAGATCATCGGACCAGGCCACATGAAATCGATCCGGATAATCCATATGTTTTGAGCTGCATTGATAGACCATATACCAGCGCTGATTCAGTCGAAAAATCCGACCGCCATGTACCGACTCGCTGTCAAAGTCCCCCGGGGCCCCGGTATCCAGGGCCAGCTTAGACTCCGCGGACACAAATTCTTCCGGATCCTCGACGACCGCCACATAGAGTTTGAGTTTTTCCGTAGGTTTCCTCAAAACCGGATCATACTTTGTATCCCCGAAGAATATATAATAACGCCCTTGATGGAAGACCGCATCGGCAGGGCCGCATCGCGTCTTCAACGGATTGGCCGAAAAATGCTCAAACCGCTTTCCGCCGTCCAAAGAAACGGCCCCTGCAAGACAGCCGCCTTTTTTATATGAAACACCTTTGTACAGCATGAACAGAGCAGGTTTTCCGTTCCGCATTCCGTGAAAGGGAGTGCAATCCAGCAAATGTTTGTCGTTATAGCTCCCTACCGGCCCGTGCTTCAGCAGCGGATTCCCGCTGTAAGGTACCCAGGGACCACGCGGCGAAAAAGTCTCCGCCTCCTGAGTAAAGAGTCCAATACTGTCATGATAGTTCCGGGCGGGATCCGGATCTTCTTCCGGGAAGCGCCCCGATCCGCGGATGTATAACCGCCACCGGCCATCCGGTGATTCTTCCGGGGACAGCACCGCGGCATTCGCAATATGAATGGATCGCCAGGCACAAGCCGGGTTGATCGAAATTACCGGATTAGCGCGATCCCGTACCATCAACGGCTCACCGGATGCCGTCAGAACAACTCCAACCGCTATCCCCATGGTGATCCTTTTCAGACGAAATTGCACGTGCCCCAGCCCTTATCTTTCCCGTTAAATCAATCTCTTTTTCGCACCCGAATGCGTTTTACCAGCAGTTCGCCGCCATCGCGCACCCCGACGTGCAATGTCCATCCGGCAGTATTTGTGGTCTTGATCGTTTTTCTGACAATACCACTTTCGCCGGCGGCGCCCGTCCAGGTTTCGGTTTGCTTGCCCCTCTTGTTTTGGGGGTCGAGGAAGTTGGCAAAAAACGCGGCACCTTCATCGAGCCCCTTCGACTCCCACTCAATCTCCATCTCATAGGAACTGTTGGGCTCAAATCGATTTGCCGGAACCGTGACTGCGCGACTCCAAGCCCCGGTTCTACCTTGTGCCGTGTGGTTGCCGCTATCTACCAGACAGCCTTCACTTGACGGGAAACCCGCTTCTGCATTCTGAGCTCCGGCTCCACCGGATTCATAAATCAGTCCGCCTTTTTCCAGCGCCGGTTCCTTGAAGCGCTCCATCTGGGCCACCAGCCCGGCCTGCATTTTTTCAGCCACCTGTTTGTATTCCGGGTTGGTGTAGAAATTGTTGAGTTCGTCCGGATCCTTCTCCAGGTCGAACAGCCACGGATCATCATTGACCGACAAAACGAGTTTGTAGCGTCGGCTGACTGCCGCCACCCACTTACTCCCCGCATGGGAGAGATAAACAATGCGGTCGTCTTGTTCCTCTTTTCGCGGACTGAGATATTCGGCCGACGTATCCTTTCCATGAAATACCGGAAGTCCGTTGGTGACGCCCATCATGGAGAGCGCCATCGGCGCAAAATCGACATTGCACTGCGCCGAGCGCACCACCTTGCCGGAGGGAATATGACCGGGCCAGCGGATCAGGAACGGAATCTTTGCGGAAGCTTCGTAGGGGTTCCCCTTGTTGTGCTTTCGGTGCTCGCCCATCAGATCGCCATGGTCGGAGGAAAAGACCACAATCGTGTTTTCATCCAGCCCCTGGCTCTCCAGATAGTTCAGAATTCTTCCAACATTGTCGTCGATGCACTTCACCATGCCGAAATACCACTGCATCTGCTCCTGCTTGAGCCCACCCTCGGCCGAGTTCCTGCCTTTAATGGAGACCCACCCCGGCGCCGACTCTTCCGTCATGGCATCCATGGTGCGCGGATTCTGGAAATGCATGTCGGCAAACATGGTATCGTACGGTTTCCGCACTTGGTTGGGGCCATGGGGATCAGGAATGGAGAGCATCACACAAAAGGGTTTGGTCTTATCGCGTTCAATAATCTCAAGCGTGCGATCCACGAGGAAGTCGGTCGTGAAATTTTCTTCATTCGCATCGCCGACTTTAAAGGTGGAGGATTCTTTTTTCGGAACCAAACCGATCACGATCGGCTTTCCGTTTTCATCGTGGTCAAGTCCCTTCCAATGTCCGCGATTGATCATATAGCGGTTATCCGCGAAGCCGAATTTGCGGGCCGGCTTAAAACCAGGTTTTGCATCACCATCCAGATGCCACTTACCGACATAGGAGGTTGCGTAACCTTCGTTCTTGAGCACTTCAGCAAAGGTCACCAGATCGTCATGCATCGGCATATCATTGGAAGGAGACCCGGTATGCACCGGATACAGCCCCGACACCAGCGAGGCCCGCGAAGGCGTGCAGACCGGCGATGCCGCATAGTAGCTGGTGGCAATGGCTCCATCTCGTGCCAGAGAATCGATGTGCGGCGTATCCACCTTCACACCCTCGCCCCACACATAGGATTGATCGTCGCTCATCAGGTCGCGGTAGCAACCCAGCGTGCGGAAGTTATGCTCATCCGTATGGATGATCAGCAGGTTCGGTTGCTCTGCCCGACCCGCCAACGAGGAAGAACTAATCGATGCGAGCCCCGCCGCGCAGGCCCACTGTGAAAAATTCCGTCGTTTCATAAGAAGCTCCTGATAAAGCCGGTTGTATAGAGAACGTTTAGCGGCTGTTTATTTGGTCAGCACTGATGATAATTCGAGCACTTCATCCGACTCCAGCGACCGGGCCCAGATGGAGATTTCATCCATGGAGCCAACAAACGGTTGAACCGGCAAGGCATTAAAAGTTTTACTCGTGTAATTCAGTCCGCCAAAGCCGAGTCGGACGGCCTGATTGAAATGCAGGTTAAGATCATTCCCGTTCAAACGGGTTTTCACTGGTTTACCATCCACAAAAATCTGCACCTCGGAAAGCAGGCAGCTGTCTTTAGGCATAACCGCTGCGAGATGATGCCATTCACCATCGTTCAGCCTGATCCCTTCTGCAGCCAGCCATTGACTTTTTGAAACCATCACTTCAGGCACACCGTCATTCAGGTGCAGGTTAAAGAAATTCTTCAGCTCCTGCCCCCAAATCGTTCCCGAATTAATCAGCAGCTGGTTTTCGGATGAGGTCGACTGAACCCACAGGGCATACGAAACCGCATGGCCGCTATGATGCGGTCCCATAGCAAAGACGCCCATCCGACTGTTTTGATTAAACTGCCCGGCTTTTCCGTGCGGACCATTCATCAGTTCCACGTTGGCGGTCAGCGCACTGTAGTGCTTTCCGAAACTTCCAAGGTTTGGAAAAAGGCTCGTGCATTTCACGCCGCGCAGCGTTTTAGCATTTTCTTTTTTCCCGCGACCAGACAGCCCCATGATCGGATTACTGAATAACGGCACCTCTTCTTCGAACGTAAAATGAAAAAGGCGCGAATGCACATCCAGTAAGGCCAGCTCCCCGGCTCCGTCAATCGTGGTCGAACGGCCCGACTTATCAATTATCAGCTTGCCTGAAACGGCATAGTCGCCCTCCGAGCTTTTGGTGCCGACCTTCTGCTCATAACACACCACGTCAATCCGATCGTCCTTAATATCCAGGGTCTGGAAGTTATTGAAAAAGTTGCCCCGAGTCACGAGCTGGACCAGATCCGACTTCGGATCTTTGGTTACCGTGTTGGCATGCACCTCACCGGCAAAATAGATATCCACCTTATATTTCCGCAGCAGTTTCCAGAATGGATTGTCGACACCGTCATCCATCAACATACCGCTGCTGTTGACTTTGCGCACCGGATAGATGACCGGCAAATGCGACTGCACCAGAATGTGTTTAATGCCTTCATCTTTGCGGGCTTCAGACAATACGTTTTCCAACCATTGGAGATGGGGCCCCGTTACTGTTCCGGTTACGGATCCTTCCGCTCCGATTTTCACATCGGGGTCTTCCTGATAAAATGCATCCACCGTAATGAACAGTACGTTTTTATGACGGCACGCATAGGACGTCTCTTCATACTTCGTGCCCAACGGCCGCGACGCGGCTTTGCCAATCGGGTTTTCATATAGAAAACGACCGCCATCCGGATTCCGATTAAACTCCTTTGCAAAGGCTGTGCGGAACTGCGGCTGGCAGCGCGAAACATCCGAACCTGCCGGCCAGGGATTATCGCCCATTTCATGGTCGCCCACCGCCATAATCAGTTTTGAATAACCGCCCTCACGAAAAGTATCAATCATGCCCGAATAACAGAGTCGCCCGGCTTCCAGCACCGACTCTTCCGCAGTGGCTCCCGGGAAGTTGTTTTTGATAAACTTCGGGGTATCCCAATGCCCGCCGTTGCTATCGCCCGGCATCAGGATCAGCTCACCGCCATAGTTCGTCTTGAGCATTTGAACTGTTGCCACATCTTCAGCAATAGCTTCTGCCAGCCATGAGGGATTCTTTTTGCCCTGCGTATATTTTTCGGCCGAATGCCAGTCTGCCAACAGCAGAAAGCGCCACGGCTTCTCTGCCTGAATGGACAGCGCAACCAGCAAGAAAATCATGATCCATTTCAGTTTCATTTTGACTCCAGCATAACTTCAGATGCCCGCAGACCGTTCGATTTGGCGATCAGTTTAATGGTTCCGGTCTCTCCCTTGATGGATCGGACCACAACCAATGCCAACCCATTAAAGACCTTCCGTTCCAAGGACTGGAACGATTCATGACTGGTTGGATCGCCATTACCCACTGCAATGATTTCTCCGGGTCCTTCAATCGTGAATTTCACCGTGTTGTGCGAACGAGGAACGAGTAGACCGTCTTTTTCGGAAACCTGAACGGTGATAAAGGAAAGGTCCAGACCATCGGCCGAAATGACAGACCGGTCCGCACGAAGTTCCACTTGAGCAGCATCACCCGTGGTTTTCACGATATCCTCCGCCCAGCGCTTTCCGTCTTTATAGGCCACCACTCTCAATTCACCCGGTTGATAAATCACATCATCCCAGCGCAGGCGATATTCATATTCGCCCTTCATTTTTCGCCCAAGTGATTTTCCGTTGAGGAAGAGTTCGGCTTCGTCGCCGGAGGTATAGACATGCACCGGCGTCACTTTGCCGATGCGTTCCGGCCAGTTCCAGTGCGGCAGGATATGCGCCATCGGCAGCTCGGGACGCCAGCGCGCCTGATAGATGTAGAATCGATCCTTTTTAAAGCCACAGAGGTCGACGATGCCGAAGTAGGAGCTGCGCGGCGGAATGTTACTGCCCAGCTTTTTCAACTCTTCCGCCATGCGCTTTCGCTCTTCGGGATCCGTAAAATTGAGCAGGTTGGTTTTATCCTGATTATAGGGCGTTGGTTCGCCGATGTAGTCGAAGCCGGTCCAGACAAACTCGCCGAAGATTTTCGGATAGGTATCCAATGCCTGGAACTCCACATCCGGCTTATAGGCCCAGGGCGGAGCAAACAGGTCATAGCTACTCACATGAAAGCGCCCCCCACTACCTTTTCCTTTTTCATCGATAACCGGGAAAAAGTATTCCCCTCGCGAACTGACGCACGACGCGGTTTCACTTCCGTACAGCGGAATATCAGGCCGCTGGTTCAGGAACTGCCTGTAGTACCGGGCGTTTTCCTTGGCCTTATAGTTGTAGCCAAACAGATCGACGGTCTTTTCAAATCCGTTGAACCCGGCCTTGGAATTATTGCATCCCGCTGTCACGAGTCGGGTCGGATCCTCGTCGTGCGCAATATCGGTCAACCGCTGAGAAATCAGATGGCCCGCCTTGTTGCCCTGCTCGCGGATCTCATTTCCGGTGCTCCACATCACCACGCATGGATGATTCCGGTCCCGCTTGATCATGGCGCGCAGATCTTTTTCATGCCATTCCGGAAAATGGCGCGAATAATCGTTAGGAGCCTTACCCTGTTTCCAGCAGTCGAATGCCTCCACCTGCACCAGCATGCCCATGCGGTCGCAGAGCTCGAGCAGTTCAGGTGCGGGCGGGTTATGCGAAGTACGAATGGCATTACACCCCATCTCCTGCAGAATTTCGATCTGGCGCTCCAGTGCGCGGGTATTGATGGCTGAACCCAACGGCCCCAGATCATGGTGCAGGCATACCCCTTTCATGAATACCTTTTTACCATTCAGGAAAAAACCTTCGGCAGTATACGAAATGGTGCGAACGCCAAACCTGGTCTCGACCTCGTCCACTGTTTTCCCGCCGCGAAACACCGTGGTCCTGAGCGTATAGAGATTGGGGGAATCCAAATCCCAGCGTTTGGGAAAATCGATGGAGAGATGGCACTTGGCGCCCTGCCCCTTTTTACCGGTTTCGATAATTTCATGAACCACCTTGTCGTACGGCCCCACAATCTCAGTCTGCACGCGTATGGTCGCGCAATCGGACGACACCACCGGCGTGGTAACGAAGACGCCCCAGTGTGCAACATGCACCGGATCCGTCTTCACCAGGCGCACGTTACGATAGATGCCGCCGCCCGGATACCAGCGCGAGGATTCCGGTTTGTTGTCGAGCCGCACGGCAATCGTGTTTTTCTCGCCGGCTTTCCAATGCTTGGAAAGTTCCAGTCGGAACGAGGAATAGCCGTACGGCCATTCCCCGACATGTTCACCATTCAGCCACACTTTCGTGTCGGACATCGCCCCGTCGAAATCAATGAAGACCTTTTTGCCGGCATCGGATGCCGGGGCGTCGAAGGTCTTGCGGTACCAACCGATGCCTGCCCATGGCAGCTTGCCCGTCCGGTTCGGCAGCTCCGCACGGAATGGCCCCTCGATGCCCCAATCGTGCGGCACATCCAGAATCCGCCACCCGGAGTCATTAACGGAAGCCTTTTCCAACCCCTTGGGTTCAGCCAATTCCGTTCCATCCGGCATCGCACCGAATCGGGCAAAGCTCCAGCCTTCATTAAAATTAAGCGTTTCCCGTCCTGCGGATGCGGTCGATGCAACCAACAGGACCGTTGCTATTAAGAAGTTTTTCATAGTTCCCCACATACCTTCGTTTTCAGCATTCGCACATTTCCATTTCGCCGGCATGGCAGCCTGTACGCGCACTCGACTCTTAAATTCCAATTTGTAAGACAGAGCGTATCCTAATCCACCTGGAATCACTACTGGAGAAATCACTAGGTGGAACGCGCAGGAGACAGGTCGGACTCAATAAACCGGTGCCGGAAAATGTCCCGCCCAACACAGTTGCGAAGCGTGGTGGATTCTTCTATTCTATACAGTCGTTATAAGCAGTTCATCACCACGGAGCAACGGTGTTAAACGACAACAGAAAAATCAGTTTTTATTAGGCATTATCACAAGTGAGGTATGGCATGAAATTCAGGATTATTGGAATCATCTGCGGGCTGGCGATTTTGCTGGCGGAATCGGTTTCCGCGCAGAAAACCAGAGAAGTACCCAAACCCCTGCCTGGCTCCCGCGCGGAAATCTATAAAACCATTGATGATGTAAAACTGCCGCTTCATATCTTCGAGCCCAAAGATCTCAAAGCCGGCGACAAGCGCCCGGCCATCGTCTTTTTCTTCGGCGGCGGATGGAACGGCGGTTCCCCAAAACAGTTTGAAAACCAGTGCGCCTATCTCGCCACCCGCGGCATGGTGGCCATCAGCGTCGAATACCGCGTGAAAAGCCGCCACGGCGTAAAGGCCGTCTCCTGCTTCAGCGACGCGAAGTCCGCGATCCGCTGGGTGCGCAAGAATACCGAACGCCTCGGCATCGATCCCGACCGGATTGCCGCCGGTGGCGGTTCGGCCGGCGGTCACCTGGCCGGCGCGCTCGGAACCATCAATGCTTTTGATGAACCTAGCGACGACACCTCCGTTAGCGCCCTGCCCAACGCGCTCGTGCTCTTTAATCCCGCCCTCGTCCTCGCGCCGGTGGAAGGATACAAAGCCAAAGATCCCAAAAAACTCGCCGGCATGGAAAACCGAATGGGCGTACCACCTCACCAGTTATCGCCCTATCACAACATCGGCACTCAAATTCCGCCCACCATCATTTTCCATGGCACGAACGATAAAACCGTGCCCTTTGACAGCGTCGAACTGTTCACCCGGGAAGCGAAAAGAAAAGGAAACGCCGTCGAGCTCGTCCCCTACGAAGGCCAGGGCCACGGCTTCTTTAATTATAAAGCGACGAAGATCCAGGCCTTCACCGACACCGTCAAAAAGATGGACGCCTTCCTCGTCTCGCTCGGATACCTGCAAGGCCCGGACACCGTCGATGCCTTTGTTGCGGAGATTCAATAATCCTGTCAGAATGAACGCAACATAAACCATTGCGAAGCGTTAGAAAGCGGTGACGCTGTCACCGCACTCCAAAGCGGCTGCGCCGCAATCGTCATGACCCAAACAACCACATGCTCCACGGCGCGCCCGGCGATCACGCCCTACCCCTATCTCACCCGTAGCCGGATAAACTGTTCCGGCTGCTCGTCTGTAGAGATGCGGTTGGTGACGGAATCGGTTTCGGACTCAACGGAACCAAATCCTTCATTAATGATCCCATTGGAGTTCCAATCATTGGATATCAGGTTGGTGGTGGTTTCGACGGTGTAGTTCAATCCCTGTATTTTATAATCACTACGGCGGCGGTAGACATATTCAAACCAGCTCCCTTCGGTTCCTGACCGAGGAAGAATCGTGATCGCATCATCGATAGTTGGGTTGCCGCCGAACCAATATTCGTTTTGGTTATTCACTCCATCCCCGTCTGAGTCCGCCAACGCGTTTGCTACTTTGTTGGAGACCATCCATTGATCCAGCAACGTAATCGCTCCACTGACTTCGAGGGATACATTATCGATATAATAGACATCGTTTCTCAGTGAATTTGAGTCGCCGTAAAGCTGGTCGTCCCCATTGTTGTGATGAAAGAAGACACCGATCCGATTTCCCGGCGCGGTTCCGGCTGCGGCCAGTTCGGCCGAACTGAGCGTCACCTCGAAGGTTCCCTTTTCGCCGATTGCGGGTGCGTTGGTATTGCCGAACACCAGCGAGTCAGACGTTAACCGCTGAACCAGCGAGCCGTCGTCGGCCGAAAACTCGGCGATGCCCGCGATGAAGCCGCGCGGTTCATCGACGACATTACCAATCTCCCATCGCCCGCAGAAGGTATAGCTCTGGCTCGTGTGAATCGGGGTCGGCGTTGAATAGAGCGCGACCACCTCGTCGTAGCCCCAGCCTAGTCTCAACTCCTGGCCGGCAACTCCGTTCAACTCGCCGATATCGACCGACGCAGCCGAACCTTCGGTTTGCCACGCTTCGGTTCCCTGATGATGCCAGCTGCCGACCGGATAAGGAGCGGAAGCCACGTTGCCCGCATCGATAGCAGTTTCAAAATCATCGGCAAACAGTTCATAGCTCGTGGGACTGTCCGAAATCCGGCAGCGAATATGGGTAAAACTGGTGTCGTCCAGACTAACCCCCAGTACCCCAAAGTCTTCGGCATAGTGCTGCTCGGTCACATTAACTTCATTTGAAGATGCCCCCTGCGCGAAGGTCATCACCAGCGTCTCCACGACGGGCACGGGCAACTCCAGGTCCAACTCGATCACCTCGGTTGATTTGTTTAAAAAATAGAGATCAATGAAGGCCTCATCCGCCGATTTAACGGCGAGGCTTTTCAGCTGCTCTCCCGTATCGGGCTCGGTTAGATTCAGAATCGTTCCCCCGGCAGCTTTCGAAAACGCGCGGTGAATATGCACCGTAGGCGATACGTTGTGAGCGGGGCCATCGATGAGATTGCGGAAGTTGCTGTCCCACGTTAAGGGCCAGATACTCGCCATTTCAACGTTGTATCCGATCATGAACATCAGCATGTCTGCCTGCACCAGTCCCTGATAAAACACGTTGCCCGGCGTGGAACCCTCTTCGCCTTCCGAAGGCCCGATATTCCACTCGAGCAGGCCGACTTTGATATGCGGCTTGTTATAGGTTTCAATCCATTGGTTGAACGAATCTAGATTCCTCGCGCGATCACTCCTACCCCCGTCCACACGCCAGTCTTCGAGCCAGAACTGCCCATAGGTCCTGTTATTATAATACCAGTGATGATCGATGAGATCCACATGGTCGCCAACATCACGAATGATGTCCTCCACCCGGACACGCCCCATGATATTTACCACAATTTTTCCCAGCGGGTCTGCGGCTTTAATGGCCGTGGAGTAGTCCGGTATGAGCGGAATATAGTCGTCGATGGGAACATGGTTGTTCTGTGTCGGCTGGTGTCCGACCTCGTTATCCAGATAGTAATATCGGGGACCGTCGATTTGGTCTTTTACGTAATCCACCAACCGTACCGCCTTGTCGATCGAGTCCTGATCCCGGTCATAACGGTAGCCCTGGAACAGATTAATCCCGATCACCGGAGCTGCGCCGGTTTCCCGGCAAAGGTCGAGATATTGATCGAGCAACAGCCGGTGTTCGTTCTCGGCCATCAACTCAGCTTTTTTGGATTCCGTGAGACTGGCGATGTACGCTGGATCCCAGAAATTGGCATAGGCACTATGATAGGGAAATTCCCAATCCCAGAAGGAGACCACATGCCCGCCGGGATAACGCAGGTTGCTCAAGCCGGCGCGTTTGAGCACATCGACTTTATTTTTTTCGACCCAGTCGGGACCTTCATCCTTTGAGTAGACAACATTTCCACCAACCAGGTAGCGAGCAACCGTTTGCGGAGCTTCTGCCGAATCCGACTCGGTGACCGATGCGTTGTCAATGAAGATACGGTGGGTTGCCTTTTCGCTGGCCTTGATGATCCGAACCTGAATGTACTCGCCGGAATAGGCGCTCAGATCAGCTCCGTTTATGGTTCCCGCCACCTTTTCCCACCCACCGCCGGGGCTTGCCGTCATATTCCAGAAAAAACCTTTCCGGTAGGTATAAATACCGTCCTCGGCCGGGCTTGTGTATATCGTGGCATGCAGTGCAGGCGTGTTCGTTAGCGAAGTATCTGCAGTGGGTTCATCGAGCCGCATCATGACCGAAAACCGGTAGTGTTTGGATGGATTGACCTGAATGCCCAGATTCTGAACCACAGCTCCCCGCTCCCAATAATTCGCAAACACAACGGACTGGCGGCCCGTGTACGACCTGTTGGCGGATACCCTCAACTGTCCATCCTCCCTTTCGCCGGACGTGAACCACGGACCGGTACTCTTAGACGGTTCATTCCCGTTCAGGGTTTCAAAGCCCGGATCGGCCAGGACATTCCGAAAACCATTCACATCGACCGACATCGTTTGCACTGTGGCATGAGAGGCGGCCGCATATAAAAACAGCGCTCCTGTCAATTCCATCTTCAGCACAATACCTCTTTGGTTCCAACGCTTATGGTTCATACAGTAATGATCTCTTTTGTATTTCAGGTAAAAACCGGGCCGGGCATCATGCCCGGCCACAGCTTATCGGTGCGCTTGTTTCCCATCGCTATTGCTCAATAACCAGCCGGATAAACTTTGCGGCATCGTCGATCGGAATGGAGTTGGTGACAAAATCAAACGTACCCTCAGTTACATTGGTTGCAACTACGGAGTACCCATGGTTGGTCCACACATTGCCGACCAGATCGTCCGAAACCTCTAGCCAATAAGTCAGCGTCGTATCATCCGTACGCTTGGCAAAAACATATTCGATGGCAGCTCCCGCAGTCTTCTGAACAGGAATATTTCCATTGATCGTGCCGTTCACCGGACTGCCGCCCAGCGCATACTCCATCAGGTTGTCCCAGCCGTCGCCATCGAAGTCATAATCCGGATCGGCATCCGGGCTTCCGCTCATAGAGGGATAGTCGGTTACCCAAGTCTCGTAGGATGCACTAATGACTTCCCCGAAGAACGCTATGTTATCGAATGCGCCTTTGTCCCAGATGCCGACAGAGTTACCGACAGAAAGGCGGAACGTGGCCTTTTCACCATCGGCCAACACCCGATCGCTGAGGTTGGTCATAGGAACATTCAAATCATTGTAATCGCCGAACTTGCCGGTCACATTCAAACCGGTGGCAGAAAACACCTCCGTCAGGTTGGTGATGCCGGACAGGTCTCCATAGGCATAGTGAACGGTTACATCCTGCGGCCCTTCGGCATACCAGCGGCCATAGTCGAAACTGAGCGTATCAAGCCGGAGCGGACTGCCGGTATTGTTCTGGATCTGCACATCCACCTGGCTGTTCTTATTCGTGTTACCCATGTGAACCTTGTACCCCGTCGGCAGAATTTCGGCCCCGGCAAGCGTACCGTATGTGCCGTCAGAAGACCCCGCCGCAGTATCGACACCAATTCCATCCGCCGTGCTGGTATAGAGAACTCCCCCGATGCCGGACGCCTGAAAGTCGGGATTCGCCAATCTGGAACTGTAAAAGCCCAGCAGCAGATCTTCCGGGGCCGGTTCGGTCGTGTATTCCCCGAATGAAACATCATCAACATAGGCATTATATTCAGAATTCTTGGCATTGTTGAACTTTTTAAGCGTGAGCTGGAGATATTCACCATGGTTGTCAACCAGAGTCGCATCCGCCCCGTCAACGATCAGCGTGATCGTCTCCCAGACCCCCGTTGTGGAAGGTGCCAGCTCGTAGATTGACTTTCCAGTCCAGGAATAGGCCCCTCCGAGAGTCGGGCTGCTGCCTAGCGCAACACCTATAATGGTGTCATTAGTATGACTGGGGTTGGTCGATAGATTGTCCAGCCGCATGGCAAAACTGATTTCATAAACCGTGTTTGAATCCAGAATCAGCCCCAGGTTCTGAATTGCCGCCGCATTACCGGCCCAGGTTGAAAACTTGAGCGCCTGGTCTTCGCTTTTGACGATGGTCAGTTCCCGCGAAACCCACCCCTTATTGTTCGCTCCTTCTCCTGAAGCAAACCATGGATCGGTATCTTCATTGGGGTAGCTCCACAATGTCGCTGTCTCGAATCCCGCATCGGCGACCCAGTTGGTTACCACCGCTGAATAACTGCTCGCTGCGATTGCGACCAGTATTGCCGCCAGACCAATTGCTGATTTTTTCATCCTTATCCCCTGTTTTCAGTTTTTCCACATTGTGGCAGACCAACTGACTCACCCCCATATCCGATCAGGAAAGCCCCTGCTCCAACCGCTTTTCAAGCAACCACCTAACTAACCTATCGGCTTCAATCCTCTTTGTCATCTAGAGGAATCTCTAGGTAATAAAGCAAAACAGACGTAGCGTTTCCGAGCATTGGAAAATTTCAGGCGAGGAACGGGATATCACACTGTTTCCCTGCCGCATCTACCATACCCTCAACCGGATAAATTGTTCCGGAAGCTCTTCGGTGGAAACGCGGTTGGTAACAGCGTCCATCTCTGAATTGATGGAGCCGGAACCGGCGTCGAGTACGCCATTGGAGTTCCAATGGTTGGAAACAAGATTCGTCGTGGTCTCGACGGTATAGTCCAGTCCTCGGGCGAGATAATCGCTCCGGCGGCGGTAGGCATATTCGACCCAACTTCCCTCGACTCCAACCGTTGGAAGAATGGCTGAGGCATCGATGTTAGTCGGATTCCCGCCGAAAATATATTCAGTCCAGTTATTGATGCCGTCGGGTTCGAGGTCGGCGGCTTTCCAGGCATTGGAAGACTGGAGGCCAAAACTCGCCGCCCATGCGTCATACGTCGCCAGGCCGGCCACGACAATACCTATATTATCGATGCCACCGCCAGAGTATAGCCCCGCAGCGTTAGAGCCCTCCAATCGAAAGACGGCATGCTCGCTGTTCGCCAATGTAAAGTCGGGGAGATTGGTCAATGCGACAGCAAAGTCGTCATAATCACCCACCCATCCCAGTATATTGGTACCGGAGATCGTTGCCAGCGGGGTGTTGTCCGCAACCGCCAGATCGCCCGACAGATAGCTGACAGAAATATTGGTGGGCGACAGGTCGAACCAACGGCAATAGTCGAACACCATCGATTCGAGCTGAATACTGGCTCCTACATTGTTGGTGATGGCCACGCTGATGCGGCTCTTGGCAACACTATGCTCCACGCCGCGCACCTCGAAGGAACCGTTGACATCCGTTTCCGCCCCGCCGAATTTATTTCCGAACGTACCATCAGAGGACGAGGCCGCTAACCGAATCCCCTGACCACTGGGCGTGATGACACCATCGATACCAGTAATCGCCAGAGCCGGATCGGTATTGCCATCCCATGCAATTCCCATCACCGGGGACGTAATCGGCTTGAGCCTTTTGAGCATAAGGAAACGAGCGGATCCCGCAGGAATATCCAGCGAAATCCCGTCGCCGGAATCATTGAGCGAAGCCAGTGGTTCAGTTTGTGATCCGAACTGATCATACACCAGCCAGGCTCCGGTCGCCGCTCCTTGTGTAAGTTGGACGCTACGGTCCGTCGGTGTAAGGGTATTTGAATCCATGAGCGCCACAAACAAGGTGTCGGGATCATTTTTATTTTCAGTGGCCTGCCAAAAGCATTCCCCGTCAATATAAAACTGCATATTGGTGCGCTGGGTAATCAGCTCCTCCGAAATGGTATCGCGTGCGGTTGCAAGGTTTCCGAATTCATCCCAGCTGTCGCCATCGGTCTGGAAAGCACGGTTGCACCAGGCATTCGCCTCCAGTCCGGCGCGGTTCGAATAAGGAATCACGGGCACAAACCCGCTCGGCGAGGTCGGAAGCAGATTGTCCCAGCGTCGCGTATTGTTCAGCATGATGGCGGTCAAGTCGGTATCCGGCACATCTGAGTACGCAGACCAACAGGCCAGATTATTGATTACGTTGTTCGTGGATGGAGCATAGTAGTCCTTATAATTATGGTTGTAAGTTAGCTCCTGAAGGCGGGTGTAGTTCGGTTGGTACAACGCAGCCGCCACAGGTGAAATCCCCTTGAGCTGACTTCGATGCGGGGTGTTGGGATAAATCCCCGCCTCAACCAGTTTAAGAAAGTTAAAGATGCCCTGCCGGTAGGCGCTGCTGTATTCGGGGCCGGTGCCGTCGCGCAGGAACAGCGGGTTTTCCTTGCCCTGGATCGAGGTAATCCGAAAAACATCCGCACCGAGGACATACTGGGAGAGCAGATGCCGCAGGACCACGTGTCCATTCCGCATGCCGCCGAATTCGGTTATGCGGTTCGGCGTCAAATTATCGCCGATGGAATTGCAACCCCAGCTTTCGACGTCGCCATTGAGCCACAGACCGGCTCGTTCCGCAAAGCTCCAGTCCAGATCGCTGACATTCGAATTTTCCACTCCGGGAACGAAGACATCCTTGTAGGCCGGAAAATAGGTCGAGGCCTGCGAAGGCGGCATAATCGAAAAGATTGCACCTTTGGTGCAGATCATAACCTTCGGCGGTGCAACACCCAGCGTGGCGGCCCGAGTTATCACCGCATCCATGTGTGGCTTGTAGGCATCAATATCATGCGCCTCGGAAAGCTCCTTGGTACGCGCCATCATGTAGCAATGGCCGTTGTGAATAGAGGCTTCAAAGATGTCGGCCAAATGGGCGGGCCCAACATAGAGATTTTCGCCTTTTCCGATAATCAGGCAGAAGTGAGCACCGCGTTGTGCCAGGGCGGCCGCAACATTTTCCAACCCATTGGTGGCGGCATGCTGAACCGTGGTGCCGTTCGCCGCCGGGCTGAGGCTGGCGGTTAAATAGATGCGTTGCGGTTCAACCCCCGCGCCGAACAATTCTTCATTCCATTCGACCATGGCCGCCACGACCTCATCCGCACGTTCCGCAACAAGGGGAAGGTCGGTTTTGTCCCAGGTTCCCAGATAGCCGGCAAAAGAGTCGACATACCAGATGGGATCTCCGGCTTCCGCGACGGTTCCGGAAAAACCTTCCATATCCGACTCCAGTTCATCTAACGAATCCCGAACCTTGCCAAGGACGCCGTTGCCGTCAATCGCCTTGGCATCCGCCTTCCACTGGTTTCCATTCAGGTTGACCACATAAAAATGGTCATCGCCGTTAGCCGGCCCGGCGAGCACAATCTTATCCAGACCGCCATTCCGATCCTCCAGCCGTGCACCATCGGTAAAATGATAAAGCGTGTGGGCATAGCCATAGTCCTTCACGCGAAACCGGAAATTAGCATTCTCTGTTAGATCATAATCCAGCAGATAGAGGTCATCGCCGTAGATGGTAAGCATTTCCGGCCCCGGCCAGGCACTCCAGTCCCGGAAGTTTCCGGGAATGCCCTGCTGCAGCAAATATTTCCCCGTCGTCGTGTCTTCATACACATCGATGTATTCATTCTTTTTCCGCAACCGCTCGCCCCAGGTGAGCAGCGAAGAAATTGACTGCGTACCGGCGCCGTTTTCCGGGTGCAGTACGCCCCAATGGCCAACGAGTTCATCGTCGCCATCGTCATCCATATCATAGGCATACGGCAGCTGCTTATCCGTCCACCCCAGGGTCTGCTGCACATCGTTGGTATTCAAACCCGGCGCCTCCCAGTAGGTTGGCCGATACAGCGTATCGAGATCAATGATTTCAAAATAGTTTCCGCCGGAAAAGGCGTTGTTGTCGTAAAATGCGATGACTTCGTCGCCACCCGCGCCGTCATAGTTCCCCGCCACCACGCGCCGGATAACGCCCCAGGATTGCGGGCGACTGTTCGCGAGAACCGAACCGGTTTCATCAAGAATGTAAATGCGTCCATCCACACCTCCGGCAATAATGCGGGTCGCGCCACCGCTTGTAACGCCGACATCCACGCAATAGAGCACGCCGGCACTCAGCGCCCAGTCTTCCAGCAAAACGCCCGCGGAGGAAAGAATCCGTACATGCCCGTCCGTCCCCGGAATCAGCACCTCGTCGCCGGGACTGTCAGTGACGGCATCGCCCGCATCGATCATGATATTGAATGAACAAGGCGTCTGATATTCCCACAGCCGGTTCGTGGCGGATGCAGGATGATAGGCCATCACCTTGCCTTCAATGCTCATTCCGACCACATAATCCTTCGCGCCGACGGCATCGAAGTCGGCCGTGGTGACATGAATCAGATTTTCACCCTGCGTATTATAGGGTTGGAATGCAGACTGTGCGAAAACGCATTGGATCGAGCCCAGGATGCAGACCGCTATAATGGCAACTTTCTTTTTCATGCGTATTCATGTCCTTGTCAACAGACAGGGCGCTTTCGATGAAAGCGCCCCTCTGAGAAACAACTCTGCTTGAGTTCGGACGGTTCGACGAACCGCCCTAACCCATTGCGGCTCTAGTTTTGATCCACCTTCAGACGGATGAATTCCGCATTGCCCATATCCGTGCGGTTGGTGACGGATTTGAATCCGCCGGACGAAACAGACTCACCGACCTCTTCCAGTTCATCGCCGCTCCAGTCGGGCGGGAAGAGCAGGTTGCCGCGCGCACCGAGCGAGAAGGTCAGGCTTGCATCATCGGTTCGCTCTTCATGAACATAATAGAACCAGTTGGTTCCTCCCTCTTCAGCCTGCCAGGTTTCTCCAATGGAATCCGGAGTCATTGGATCTCCGTTGGTTGCATATTCCATCAGGTTATTCTTACCGTCGCCGTCCGGGTTGTCGGCAGGGCCATTTTGTCCTTCCGGCACGCCATGCGAGCTGGCCCACCCGCCGAACTGGTCGAAGGTTCCCATCAGTGCGATGTTATCGATCCAGGTGTTGTAATCTTCGGCCCCCGCCTTCGGCGTCAGGGTAAAGGTGAACGTCACCGATTCACCGGCCGACAGGATGTGGTCCGCCAGCGTGGTCAGATCGACATCATGGTCATCGAAATCGTAATTCTGGAAGCCCATGACGGATAGACTGCTGACCAGCAGAACCGGCGTGTCTGTTACATCGCCGGAAACCGACAACGTAAACTCATCCGAGCCAGCTGGATACCAGCGGCCGATATCAAAGTTCAGCGTCGACAGCTCAATATCACCCACTGTGCCGTTTGTAACAGTCAGCGTGGCCACCTGTTCATCACCGCTGAATCTCCAGCGTGAAATACCGGTCGGAGCGGCAGGTGTTGCGAGCGAACCATAGGTTCCATCGGCGGAGCCCAGCTCGGCATACTGAAGAGATCCCTCGCCGCCCATCCGGGCCAGCACACCGTCCACGGCAGCATCGGCCGTCAGGAATTCGGTGTCCATCAGGGCGATGATCCCGTTGGTCGGAACGTCTGCGGCGCGAGTCGCGTAAACTTCGAATTCGAACGTACGCGTTCCCACTCCTTTTTCATTCCAGTCAATTTGCATAACCGCACGGGCATAGTCGCCGGCCGCAACATTCGCCACGGTATTGTCAAACACCAGCGTAACGATATCGTTGGTAACTACAGGAACGCCAAGCTCCAGCGGAAGTGATCCGGAATAACTGAACGCACCCGGATGCGTTTCTTGGGCAAATGTTACACCTGTGATGACTACATTGGTTTCGGCATCACCTTCGGTGTAGACCATTTGAATCAGTTCACTGATGGTTTCCGTGTAGCTGGAAACACCCATGCTGACCCGGCCACCGGGCACCTTCGTCATCACGGCACCGTTCACGCCGGAACCGAGCAGGGCAATGTTGTCCACCACGCTCACGGCATTGGAGTTGGAGGGATCGCCATTGTAGAACGTGAATTCGATCAGAGCGGCTTCACCGTGCGCCAAGGTACGGTCGGCCAGACCGGTCAGGTCGATGTCGAAGTCATCGTAGTCGCCGGCGGTTCCGGGGAACTGGATCAGTTGTGCGATGTTGGTGAGAACAGGCACGGCCGTCACATCACCTGCCAGGGAGACGGAGAGACTGTTCAGCCCCTTGTTCCACATCTTCGCGGCATCGAAATGGAGCGAATCGAAGGTGCAGTCGTATCCAGTCGTATTAGTGATCGCCAAGCTGATGACCGGATAGGTGAGCGAGGCCTGAACGGCACCGCCATCCGTCCGGGCCTCACCGGCCAACGAACCGAAGGTGCCATCAGTGGAACCCTGGGAGCCGTTCAAGCCATGGTAGCCGGAAAGGGAGGCCGCCAAACCGCCGAGCTGGAAGGTCGGCCCCGCCCAGTTTTCTTCGAATAGCGCGATCGTGTTGCCCGGATTCACATCCAGGTACATAGCACTGACCGGCAGACTGGACGTGGAGCTGGAAGCCGATCCGACTTCGTTCCAGATAATTTCCATAGTACCCGTAGCGGTCTGTCCGGCCGCCAGGCCGGCAGTTGCATTGTTGAATTCAACCAGCACATTTTCGCTGACCACAGGACTGGTCAGCATCAACGGCAGGTTGGTTGATGCACTGGAAAATGCGCCGGCATGGGACTGACTCACGATATTAACCGCAGTAACGGTTACGTTCGTCGGCATGGAGCTGGCTTCAATATAAGATACAGCAACCGCGCCCGTAACCACACCTGCAGGATCATCCACATTCAGTGCCAGTTCGTCCTCCGGGTCAATTACGAACAGCGTAGGCGAAATCACGGCTCCAAGCAGCGCAATGTTATCTATTGCAAGGACGGAATCCGGGTTGGTTAGATCCATCGGATCAGAAACGGTTAGGGTGAACGAAGCGCTCTGACCGTAGGTGAGGCTGCGATCACTCAAACCGGTAAGGTCGATATCAAAGTCATCGAAATCATCCAAATAGGGCCCTGTACCGGTAATTTCATTGAATCCATAATGGTTGGTGACAGACGCATTGTTATCGATGTCACCGGCAATCGAAACAACAACCCGGTTCGGAGCTTTGGTCCAACGGCGACCGATATCAAAATTGAGCGAATCAAAGAAGACTTCGGTGTCCGGGGTGGTATTGGTGATGGATACGACAACCGTGGGGCTGTTAACCGATGCACCCATGGCATTCTTGGCTGTAGGTGCCTCTCCGAGAACCGCACCGTAGGACGTGTCGATGGAGCCATAATTTACATTCAACCCCAAACCGCCGGAAATCACGGCATCCACACCGGGAAACTTACGGTCGGCGGTGGTAAAGGTTTGGTCGAATGCGGCAATAATGTTGTCAGCTCCGATAAGACGGGTCGCACTGACCGGAACACTAGACGTATTACTGGTTGCTGATCCGACTTCGTTCCACACGATTTCAACGACGCCTGTGGCGGTCTCGGTGGCGGCCAGGCCGGCGATACCATTATCAAATCCAATGGAGACATCTTCCGATGCCGGGGTCGGCGCACTGATCGTCAATGGAAGAGCCGTTGCATTTTCAAAGGCACCGGCATGGGTCTGGCTGAGTATAGAAACCGAGGTAATTTCCACGTTTGCCGGAGGGTTTCCTGCTGTATAGGAAACAGCAACGGTTCCGGTTACAACCGATGTGCTTTCAAATGTCATTGTAAGCTCTTCGGCGGGATCCAGAGCCACCACAGCGGGGAACGCGACGCTGTCGTCGGTTGTCACGATCACATCATCGATGGTCGCAACTTTATGGGCAGAGGATAATCCAATACAGTTGAATCCAATCACAATATCGTCCGCTCCGTTGTATGCAAACGGAATCGTGTAGGCGCCCTCGATGGGATCATTATTGGCCAGTCCGCCAATATTGGTACTGATCAGCATGCTCACCGAAGCAGAACCGACAGCCTGAAGGCCTACGCCGGATCCATCAGTGACAAAAGTATGGTTCGGGCCGCCAAGCACATCATATTCGACCGCATTACCTACTGTGCCCGGATTCTGGATACTGAAAACCGCAACCTCCAGTTTGCCACTATTCTGTAGATTCTGTAGAAAGAAATCCAACTGGGCATTGGGATTGGGTCCACTGAACTGATCGGCCGTAATGGTATAGAGCGCCACACGGCTCTTATCGTTACTGCTCTTAATCAGCAGCTTTCCAAAAGTATTCGTGTAAACCGCAGCATTCAGGGCAGTCAGCCAGCGATTATCACCCAATCCTCCGAGAATTTCATCGGCATTCTGGGGATCACCACTGTTCCATAGAAGCTCCACTCGATCGAACGTGCTAAAATCCTCTACCACATTGGTAACGATTGCCGCCTGGGCGGTCCCGACACCGGCCACAATAACAGCTGTTAATATTGCCAATAAACCTCTCTTCATCTCAACTCTCCTATTTGTTCCTTTAAATTGCCGATAACCGGCAATCTTATTCCGGAAACTTCACCCCCCATACAGGGCACGGGTAACCTTTTCCGATTTATACCCTATTAAGATACCTCCACCCGAAAGTTTCGTATACCTAGAGAAATCTCTAGGTGAACTATACCCGGGCTGAATTTTCTTTTTTTCGATAATTATCGAACATAACCCCAAACACTAGGATCTGCATTTCAACCGACAGCTATTGATTAAAATGAGGCCCGATTCCGTATCGTAAAAAAGCTGCGCATGAACCCGGTTTCCATCGTTTCTATTCAGGTTCATCGCTGCACCCAAGATGGAGGCCATCATGAACAAGAGTCTTTTTATAAGCCAGCCGTCGGCTTGTTGACACACTGCTGAAGCAACTTGAGCATCCGCTCTGCAAGAATGGAGTATTCCGGATTATTCAGCAGGTTCTTCGCCTCATCCTCCGTCGGATTATCTTTCAGATTGAAGAGTTGTTTCGGCTGTAGGTTTTTAAGATTTTTTCCATAGACATGCAGTTTCCAGTCGCCCTGCCGAAGCGCTGCTTTTCCTGTTTGAGAATAGTGAACGAGCACCGTATGTCCCCTGGCACCCTTTTCCTGCGTGAGCAGTGGCATCAGATTGACCGAG
This sequence comes from Pontiellaceae bacterium B12227, assembly GCA_029432775.1. Classification (GTDB taxonomy): domain Bacteria; phylum Verrucomicrobiota; class Kiritimatiellia; order Kiritimatiellales; family Pontiellaceae; genus Pontiella. The sequence continues at coordinate 84,252 of JAROAZ010000007.1, forward strand.
TCCATCACTTGATCGCGTGAAATTTCCTGTCCCGTTACCGCTGCTATGGTTGCCACCACATCCAGCCCACTGATCGTTTCCTTTGATCGGGTATCCGGCTCAATTATGCCCGGCCAGACGGCTATAAACGGAATGCGATGCCCGCCTTCCCGCACGGCACCTTTCAGGCCGTTCCATCCGTTGGTCGGATCGTGACCAAGTTCTTCGGCTTCAGGATCCGCTGCGAGCCCGCCGTTGTCGGAGGTAAAGATAAACAGGGTATTGTCGTAGACGCCTGCTATTTCCAAAGCCTGGATCAGCACGCCCACCTGGGCATCGAGTTCTTTGACCATATCGCCGTGCGGCCCCGGGGTGGTGCCGGCAATTTTCACTCCGGCCAACTCTGCAGGCGGAGTATGCGGTATGTGGACTGCCTGCGTGCAATAATACATAAAGAACGGTTGTTCAAGAGATGTTCGGGTCTGCCGCTTGATATACGCCCGCGCCTTATCCGCAAGCATCGGCCCGGCCAGCGTCGGATCCCAGTTTGAATCCCCGATCTGCGTCAGGTCGTTATGTTTACGAGAAACGTCATACGCATTCTGTTTCGGTCCGATCAGTTTCCAGTCGGAGTCCGGCTTCAGGGGAATCCATTCTCCGTTTTCATAAAAGGCAAACGGCATATTCTGGATTCCGGCAGGCAGTTCAAATGAATAATCAAAGCCCCATTGATTCGGACCATTCGTGCGCCTGGCCAGATCATATTTTTTATACCGGTCTTTCCATGCAAATTTCGTTTCAGAATCTATAACCTTAAAATCACCGCCCATGCCCGACTTACCGAAAAAGGCCGTTGCATACCCCGCACTTTTCGCAATCCGGGCACTGGTGGTAAACTGGGGATAGACACCCGTTTTTTCCCAGACTCCCCACACACCATAGGGTTTATAATTCCGATAGGAATAACTCCCCGTCAGCATTCCGAATCGACTTGGCGCACAAAGCGGCGCGGCGGAATGCGCATCGTCGAATCGCATACCCTCCGAAATCAGACGATCGATGTTGGGCGTCGGGATCAACTCTTTTTCACCCGTACGCTCACGGTGATAAAAGCCGATGTCCCCCGGCCCGAGATCATCGGCCAGAACCACAACAATATTTGGCCGTTGGTTCGCGTTTACAAGTTGCATGGTCATCAAAAGAACCATGCTGTTCAGAATACATGTATACCCATTGCTCATTTTTATTCCCGTTGCGCCAGATCCGGCAGCGCTTCATCAAATTCTGCAATCATCTCTGAAAGTACGCCCCGGTGTTCGATTGAGGCGGCCAGATTCCGCGACTCGTTCGGATCGACTTTATAGTCGTATAGTTCGCGCCCAACCACATCACCCGTGGAGGCAATGCGACCGTCGCAATTCAAAATCCGTCGCCATTCAACATAGCGATATCCTAGCGTCCGGATGGCCCAGCCCATCACAGGCCCCTCCTCTACCTTCAAACGCATATATTGACTTACCGCAACCAGGTTGCCGCCAGCTTGTTCGCCGCGCATCAGACCGACCAGACTCTCTCCATCCAATCGCGGCGGCGCATCCAGCCCGGCCAACTCGCAAAGGGTTGGGAAAAGATCGATCAGTTCGGTCATTGCTTCGTTTTCAACCACGCCGCCAGGAATAGATGGATCTGAAATGATCAACGGAGCTAGGGTCGCCTGCTCATAGTTGGTATGCTTACCCCACACCTGCTTGTCGCCCAGATGAAAGCCGTGATCCCCCCAAAGGCAGATAATGGTATTCTCTGCGAGCCCCGCATCTTCCAATGCCTGGAACAATTTTCCAATCTGAGCATCAACATAGGAAACGCAGGCGGCATATCCGTGCAGCATGTGGCGCTGCAATGCTTCCGGGATCGGCCCCTGCTCCGGAACCGGATAAAATCCACGCGCTTCAATGTAGTCCGTTTCGGCACAGGCAACCCTGTCTTTTGGATACATCTGCACCGGCTCAACCTTGAAATCCCCTGGCGAATAGAGGTCCCAGTATTTCTTTGGCGCCACGAACGGGAGATGCGGCTTGTAGTAGCCGACCGCCAGAAAAAACGGTTTCCCGCTTTTACCATGCTCCCGGATCACCTTCAGTGCAGGGGCTGTCATGACATTCCCTTCTGCATAGGCTTCGTCCGGAAGATCCATCGATTCACAAACCGGCCGGGCCCCTTTTATGGTCGACAAATATTCATTCCGGTTACGCTTGTTGAGTTTCCGGCGTTTTACTTCCGCCAGGGCGTCTTCGATAATTTTCCGCGTCGCGGGATTCTGATACCCCCCTCCAACCGGTTTGACGGGATAGAGAGCTTCGTCCCATTCCCACTGTACACCGCCATCATGACTCCAGCTCTTCCGATCCTGAAATTTGTCCGTATTACGCGAATCAAACACCTTGCCGAACCCAAGCGCTGTATAACCGTTTTCCTTAAAGTATTCCGGAATGGTCTTCAGCCCGGGCACCCGTTTGCGGGCAGCAGCTACCTGCTGTTCCTCCCAGCCTGTACCCATGCTGTAGATACCGGTTGTATCGGGTCGAAGTCCGGTGAGCACACTCATCCGGCTCGGACCGCAAAGAGCCACCTGGCAATAGGTATTGCGAAACACGGTACCCGCCTTCGCCAGACGATCGATATTCGGCGTCTTGACCACAGGATGATCATAACAGCCCAGCCACGGCTTTAAATCATCGACTGCAATGAACAACACATTAGGTTTATGCTCGATGGCGCCCAACACGGTCGTTGCAATGAACGACGCAAATATAAATCCCATCGATACTCTGTTATTCAATGCAACCTCTCCCAATCTATACGTACAAGCTCTCAACGATGCTATCGCAATACGCCTTAAGGAACTACTAGAGGATCCTCCAGGGGGAAATCAGATTGGTCATCAGCCTACCTGATCTTCAACTCAATCACTTCGTGTAGACCGTCGGGTCCGTCCGCTTCATCAGTTCTCAGAAGCCCCGTTCATAGTTATGCTGCAGCACCTTGTTGAATCTAGGAGGAAACCTTCGTAAAAAGCTCTTGCAAGACATCAATAATTTCCAGGCATTCGGACTCTTTCAGCAGATAGCCCGTTGCCCCCGCATCCATAGCCTCCTGTACTTTCCGCTTATCCTTGAACACCGTCAGAACAATGACCGCAAGGTCGGGTAACTCCAGCGACAGTTTGCGGATGGCCTCGATGCCGCTCATACCGGGCAGCCCCATATCCATCAGCACCACATCGGGCGGGGGCTCTCTTTCGAGCGTCCCGAACAACTCTACGCAGGAAGGAAATACATTTCCCACCAGAATATCGTCTTCGAGTTCAAGCGACATCCGTAAATTCCGGCGGTACCCTGCATCATCTTCCACGATCCATATATTCATCAGCAATACTCACAATCTTCTACAATTGATCTGTATTATGCTGATCGGTATGTATAGCGTCTACTGGTGAAATCTCTAGGTAGGACAAGACGGGTCGAACGTCCTGCAACTGGAGGATGCGGAATGCTCAGCGGGGTCAGATAATACCAGCTCGCAGGGCTTTGGCGACAGCACCGGTCTGGGACTGAACCTGAAGTTTTTTATAGATATTGGTGAGGTGAAACCCTGTTGTGCCGACACTGATACCCAGTACATGAGCGATTTCTTTAACGGCCAAACCGTCGGCCAGCTTTTCCAGCACTTCGATCTCACGTGTGGATAAATTAAACTCATCATCGGGGGCCGGCCTGCGAAGCTCTTCCACCACAATCCGGGCTATGGCGGGACTCAATGCGGAGCCACCGAAGAAAACTTCGCGCAGGCCTTTGACGATTTCCGACCCATCAGATTCCTTGAGCAAGTAGCCCGCAGCTCCTGCATCCAGCGCTTCGATCACTTTTTCTTTGTCTTTGAAAACCGTTAATACCATCACCGCAACATCCGGAGCTTCTGATGACATTATTCGAATGGCCTCAAGCCCGCTCATACCGGGCAATCCTAGATCCATCAGTACCACATCGGGAGCGGAATCCTTTTCCAAGGCATCGAAAAATTCAAGGCACGAAGGAAAAACGCGGCCCACGGTGATTTTGTCCTCAAGTTCCAGCGATAACTTTAAGTTACGCCGATATCCCGCATCATCTTCCACTAGCCATATATTGATCGGTATCATAATATTAATTCGATGTTTTGTACTGATGATCGGTTTTGTTACGCAAGGAGCTTAGCGGAACGGTCAAGACAATCCTGGTTCCCTTTCCCAACCCGGATTCCAAATACATTTCCCCTCCCAATTCACTCGCCCGTTTTCGCATGCTGTCCACGCCCCAACCGTCGTTCAATGAAGCTGCGTCAAATCCGCACCCATTATCCTTGATCGATATTTCAAGCTGATCAGCGTCAGCGGACAGGGTCAACCAGACCTGCGTCGCCCTCGAATGCCTCGCACAATTATGCATCGCTTCTTTAAAAAACATAATGACATGACGCTTGAATGTTAACGGAACAATCCGATCGGGACAGTCCGCAACCAACTCTATATGTAGTTCGACATCGCAGAGTACGCGTTCTGCACGTTCCGCAAGTTTCTGCAGCAACACGGGTAACCGGATAATGGCCTGATCCACCACCCAGACCACATCGCGCAACGAGGCCGACGCCTCCCGAGTCATTAAAGAAAGGTCGGTAAGATCCTCCTCCGTTGCCCCCGTCTTCTCCATGCGTCTGGCCGCAAGCGTGATGCTTCCCAGGTTACTCCCGACTTCATCATGCAGATCCCGTGTGATTCTCGTCTTCAGGCTTTTTAGAATTTTCCGCCGTTGCAAACGCTGCAGCACCATAGCACCGAGCAAACCGAAACCAATTAAACCGCCCCCCCAAATACTTGCCCGCAACTTAAATCCGCTCCAGGCTTCACGAGCGAGTTCCAGTTCCTGCTCCACGATGACGAGGCGGCGATCGAGCGGGCGGCGTAATGCGAGTCCCCGGATCCACTCCGCCTCACGAAGGATTCGACGCTTTCGGCTGAATCCATCCACCAAACGGGGCAATTGCTCCATGCCAGCCCGAGGCATCCCCTCCGCCGTTACGGCTGCATTGATCGACCAGACTTCGTCGAATTCCGCAACCCGAATCTCACCGATTCCCAGAACGGTTTCTCCTTTATAATTTGCCAGATCCTCCAGCGTTAAGCGGACATATCGAATTCTATGGGCGCCCGTCACAATATTCAGCAGGTTTTCGTTGTGCAAACGCTCACGGATACCATCCTCCATAAACATTTCGGCATCGCTGAACTCAGGGTTCGTAGAAAGCTCCATCGTAACCTTTCCAGGAAAACCAAACTGTGGAATTGCCATCCCGTGCGGGGCTTCTGCCGGCCAAAGCTGAACCCGGCCAACCCGCCGTATTCGACCGAGATCCAACACAATCTGAACGGGAGTCTGCTTACTATCCGAGTGTTTCCACGACACCATAAAATCTTCTGCATCGGAAATTTCTTCACTCAAGGGAATACCCAATCCTACGAAGCCATCATACAAATAGGTTAAATCCCACAACGGAGGTTTCGTCAATGAATCCGATGCTGTGATTTCAATATTTTTGCCCCAGACCATCATGTTATCACCGGTCAGATCTGAGTTGTCTTTCTGACGAAATAAATACATATCCCCTAGAGCATGATAAAAATCATTCTCTGCCTGAGATATCGTTAGGCGAAGTTGATGAACCCCGATATCTCCAAGGTTAAAATAGACCGGATAAGGGCCCGGATCCGGAAAATCCTCATCCATCCAGTTCACGACTTCCACCCATTCATAGGGAGGAGGCGGAATAACCCAACGCCCCCCTTCCTCCGCCAGGCCACCAACCCATCCCGTTCCCCGGTCTAGCACATCGATTTTAAATCGTTTCGGGAAGGCGTAGCTTCCCTCTCTTTCAGAAACCAATGCCGGTGCCAACGCGATGGCAGCCAGTTGAGGGTCGAAACTGAATTCAACATGGATGAATGTGTCTTGCTGCTCTCCAGCAGCTGCCTCATCCCTCGGGACAGAATGATACCCCATGTGATCAGGCAAAGGTTTCGGATTATGCTGCGGTAAGCTTGCGATGGTTTCAAGGAGTTCAGCGCGCTCGTCTTCCAGTTGCAGAATACGAACCGGCAACCAGCGCGACATCATCGGACCTTCAGCCGTATTCAGGCCGGCGGCTTGCTCGGGAAAGCACGGATCCACTACTTCGGCCGGAGCAGCCAAAGAAAGAACCAACAGCCCGCCTATGATCCAAGGAGGGCCGTCTCTATAAAATCTGCGTACGTTTGAAATCACAACCAATAATTTAACGCATATGTTTCTGAAAAGGAAGGATTGCTTCCCGTCGTCCAGTGCAACATTAAGGCTGATAACGTATTTTAACCAGCCACGCTTTTTCTGCCATTTATGTAAAAGAGCGGCCTCCAAGCTGGCGCAAGGCACCCATTAATTGATTGGTTCCAAGCGGTACGCATAGCTGTAGCGGGCGCTGTTCAAACGATGTTTATTCAATGGCGGCGCTGACCATGAATTAATACCCCCCACTCCGCTCTGCGCAGCATCAATGTTTACAAAGATATGTGCGGATCGGTTCATTTCGAAACTGTAGTCTGATGAACGCATCGTTTCCTGACTGTAAAAACGAGTCCCCACACCGAGAGGCACCCCTTCCGCACGAAGCAGCAGCCCTTTCCCTTTGCGGTCCGTCATAGCCAGCCAACGGACATCCGTTTTATTTCCATTTTCCTGCGGGCGGGAATAGTCCGTCCATTCACCATCAACGGTTCCTTCGAAAATACCAATCGGTTCAAAAGCGCGGCCCGCATAGGTTTCACCACGACGGCCAAACCATTCCAACTGATCCATCGCGCCCGGAACCTGCCACTCCATACCTACACGAAGCGGTGGTCGTTTCTGTTTCGGGGTTTTGGAGAAATCGAACTCCGCCTCCACCAACACGGCCGCATCAGGCAGAACAGTATATGCTACAGAAAATTCCGCGTTCAGATCCTGCATTTTTTTATGCACCGTCACCTGAACAGCTTGTTCCGACTTTTTCACCGTCACGTGTTCAACCACCGCATGTGCCCCGGCAATATCCAACACTTTTGCAGGCTTAACCTTCTGACGCCTTTCATTATCGTTTTGAGCTCGAGAGAGTTCCGGGCGGCCGCCGGAAACAATCAAGTCACGCCCCTTGAACTGATAGGCCATCATCGTTCCACTCGCCTTATCGAAACTCACCTTGAAGTCATCACCCTGGACCTCGATGGACGTTTTGGATTCCTTCACGTTGACCAGCCCTTCAGCCACCGGTAACTCCGCAGGCTTTTGAATCGGGAGTTTAAATTGATCCCATGCCAGCACGGATCCCTTTTTAACCAGCGCGCTATATTTTTTTCCGGCCCGGAACTCGAACGTCAGCAGATATTCTTTTCCTGCTTCCGGCGTGATCTTCGGCAGATCTAGTGTCACAATTTTTTCTGCATGGGGCTCAATATTCAAATCATCCAGATCCCCTTTGGCCATGAGCTCGCCGTCGGCTTCAATTTTCCAATGTCCGGAAACCGCATCTGATAACACCGAATGATCGAACCAGTTTTTAACCGTCACCCTGCCGGTAGAGAGATCAACCGCGGTTACGTGCACATTGCGTTGCAGATACTTGTGCGCATAGAGAGCCGGATGCGGAATCTGTTCCGAATCAATCAAACCGTTCATACAAAAGTTTCCATCGTGCGGCACCCCTGCCGGATCTTCAAAATATCCGCCATAGGCAAAGAAGGTATCTTTCACCGGTCCGGTGCCGATATGCTGCTTAAATTCAGCGGGAACCGGTGTACGCAAGCCCTGGTCCATCCAGTCCCAGACAAAACCTCCCTGCGCCGTATTGTCTTCGTAGAACAGATCCCAATATTCCTTCGCACCGCCATTGGAGTTCCCCATCGCATGCATGTATTCGCAGATGATATAGGGGCGCTTGTCCGAACCTTTCGTATAGGCTCTTATTTTTCCTGATGGTGAATACATGGAATTACAAATGTCGGTATTCGGACGACCATTTTTTGCTTCCGTACGTTCATAGTGAACAGGCCGGGTCGGATCATTTTCCTTTATCCATTTGTAGCAGGCGGCATAGCAAACACCATCACCGGCTTCATTCCCCATAGACCAGGTAATGACCGACGCATGGTTTTTATCGCGTTCAACCATCCGTTCAATCCGGTCCAGATGCGCAGCCTTCCATTCCGGTTTGTTCGCCAGCGTTTCATCCGGTTTGTATCCCACTCCGTGCGATTCAATATTGGCTTCATCCCAGAGCAGAATTCCGTATTCATCACACAGGTCATACCACATCGGCATGTTGGGATAATGACAGGTACGCACCGCGTTAAAGTTATTTTCCTTCAGCAACTGAATATCGCGAATCATAGATTCCCGATCCACCACATGCCCCGTATCAGCATGATGTTCATGGCGGTTTGCCCCCTTAATCAAAACAGGCACGCCGTTGATACAGAAACGGGAATCAATAATCGCTGCCTCGCGGAAACCAACGCGCTGCGGAATCACCTCAATGATTTTTCCATTCGCATCCTTCAGCGAAATCAATGCGGTATAGAGCGAAGGAGTTTCAGCAGTCCACTTAGCAGGTGCCTTCACCGGAATTTCTAAAGATACCTTCGATGCGCTTACCGCATTTGCACTGGCGATTTCTCTACCAGCCGGGTCCAGCAGTGTGACATCCACGGTGCCCACGGGGTTAAGGATGTCAGCATTCACCTTCAGGACGGCATCTTTGTATTCATCGTCCAGATCTGTAACTACGGTAAAGTCGCGAATATGCGATTTTGCCGTGCTCCACAAATAGACATCGCGATAGATACCCGAAAGGCGCCAGAAATCCTGATCTTCAAGATAGGAACCATCGCACCAGCGATAGACTTCAACAGCCAGCGTATTCTTCCCAGACTTCAGATAGGGTGTGATGTTGAATTCTGCGGGCGTGCGGCTGCCCTGGGAATAACCGACCCTCTCCCCGTTAACCCAAAGATAGAAGGCCGACTGCACCCCATCAAATACGATGTAGGTTTCCCGATCCTTCCAACCTTTGGAAACTTTGAATTCACGGCGATAGGAACCAACTGGATTCCAATCGGCAGGAGCATTGGGCGGATCCATTTTAAAAGGATACTTGATATTGGTATAGATTTTAAGGCCATGCCCCTCCATCTCCCAGTTGGACGGCACCGGAATCTCCCCCCAGTCTGAATCGTCAAAAGCAGGGTTAAAGAAATCAAGCGGTCGATCCTTAGGCGAACGAACCCAGTTAAATTTCCAGTCGCCATTGAGCGATTGAAAATAGCGCGAGGTTGTTCGATCATACTCCTTAGCTGATATTGCACTGGGGAACACCATCATGGTTGCCCGGGGTTTCTCCCGGTTTATCTCCAGAACATTCAGATCGTTCCACTCAACGGCCACAGCACTTGCTGCCAGCCCCAAAAACATCAACATCTTCAAGTTTTTCATAATATAATCCTGGAATATCCGTTAACGAATTCCGTTCATCTGAACCAATTCAGCAAGTTTGTCTGCCATCTTCTGTGCCCGCTCGGGATGCTCCTGAATCAGGTTCATGCCTTCTCCGGGATCATCTTTTAAATTATACAAGGCCGGTTTTATCGGCGGCCGGTTCGGGGGCCAGGTCGGCTTGGCAGCGGCGATATATTTCCACTCGCCGTGTCTCAACGCCAGACCGAATGATTCTTCGATCATGTATTCCTGCCCCACAGGATCCTTGCCCATGAAAGCCGACAACGCGTTCCGACTGTCGCGCGCCTCGCCGTTTTGAAGCGGCACTTTCAGCAACTCAGCAAAGGAACCGAGCAAATCAATCTGATTGACCAGTGCGTCTGATGTCCCCGGTTTAACCTGATCCGGCCAACGGACGATAAAAGGCACCCGGGTGCCTCCTTCATAAATCTGGTATTTTCCGCCCCGCCAAACACCGGATCCATCGTGCCCCCGGTCCAGTTCTTCGTTGGAACACATGACGGTCGTCCCATCATCATAGCCATCGTCATACACGGGTCCGTTATCGCTGGAAAACACAACAATCGTATTATCCGCAATGCCATTTTCTTCCAAAGCCTGCATAATCTGCCCCGTAACCCAGTCAAACTGCACCATGGCATCGCCACGGTAGCCCAATTCGGTACTTCCCTGGAAACGCGGGTGCGGTGCCCTCGGCACATGAATATCCTGCGAAGCAAAATAGAGGAAGAACGGTTCGTTCCGATGTTTGGAAATATACGCCTTCGCTTTATCCACAAAGGTATCCGCAATCGTTTCATCATCCCAGAGGGCTGATTTTCCGCCGGCCATATACCCCATACGTCCAATGCCGTTAATGACACTGTCATTATGCCCGTGGGTACTTTGATAGTAGGTCATCGCCTCGCGGTTTTTCCGGCCGTCCGGATAGGCGGTACTGCCGAGACGGTCCACCGCTTTCTTACTTTTCCCGACGAACAACGGATCTTTCGAATCCAGATTAACCACATGGTGATCGTCAACATACACACAAGGAACGCGGTCATTGGTAGACGGCAACAGGAAGGAGGAATCAAATCCGATTTCCAACGGCCCCGGCTTCACCACACCATTCCAGTCGACCGGTTTTTCTCCATCACCGATGCCCAAATGCCATTTCCCAATAACGCCTGTTTGATAGCCGGCTTTCTTGAACAGTTTCGGCAGGGTCAGTCCATCGGTCGGGATGATCAACGGGGCATCCGGCGGCAACACCCTTGCCCCTGCCCGGAATCCGTGCACGCCGGTGAGCAGAGAAAAACGGGATGGCGTGCAGGTTGCCGCGGAACAATGACCATCGGTAAAGCGCAATCCCTCCCGGGCCAACCGGTCGATATGCGGCGTCGGGATCAGTTTTGATCCATAGGCCCCGACATCGCCAAAACCTACATCGTCGCCATAGATGATCACCACATTGGGTTTGGCCGGAAGTTTGCGCGATGTTCCGGCATAGGCGCTCCCAACGGCAGCACAACATAAGGCAGCAAAGTTTCGTCTATTCATTCTGAGTCCTTGTTTCTAAAAATCTGATTCAACCCGAAGGGTATACATCGTTTCGGCAACCGACCGGCAGGCTTTAACCATTTCCGGATAGGGTGTATCGGTTACATCAACAAAACCAATGCGGTAATTCTCTCCATCCGAACGTCCAGTCAGGGGCTGATCGGAAAACTTAAACCAATGCGCACCTACTAACAAAGGGTTTTTAAGTGCTTCAGTCACATAGTTCGAAAAAAGATCAGATGCATGCTGTATATCCATTCCCGAACAGAGTCCACTGCCCCACATACCCCGCTCATTCAGGGTTCCGAAATGAAACTCTCCAATCATGATGGGGGCATTAAACCCATCCGGTGCCTTAAACCGGTCCGGTGTATAGTCATAAAAATTGATGCTGACCACATCTGCATATTCCGCACAGATGGATAGCGCACTATGGTTGCCGGTATGGTTAATGCGACTGCCGAGGTACAGTTTTTTCGGCGCATGCTCCCGCATGGCGGCCCGGCAGGTTTCAAAATATCTATGGTACCACGCCTCACTGAATTCCAGCATATCAGCACCGCGCTTTTCGGACCAATTACCGGTAACAGGTGCCAGCACCTCCCAACCGGAAAAGTCCGATTTCCACGCCGTGTTAAGTTTTTCAATGCTTTCATACTTAGTCTTGAGACGACGAATGAATTCCTGACGGCTTTCACAGCGATTATCTGAGAGCAGCACCTTCTGAGCCGGCGTAGCTGCCTTGGAAAACGGCAGTTCGTTATCAATAAAATATCCAATGCACCAGGGATCACTCGCTTCCTGTTTAAACCGGGCCACCGCGGCAAAGGTCATTGCCCGGTATTCCGGATGAAACACATCCGGCAGCGAGCTGTGCGCTTTACTGTCAGGTTCATGGATGGATGGCCGCTTGAAATGACACGCCACCGTGTAGGGTGTTTTTTTCATCAAGTAAAACGCCGGCGTACTCCAGTTCCCCAGCGTATTCATCCCCCAGGCTTTCAAACGGCGGTGCGTAAATACGGCACTGTTTATTTCCCAATCCTCTCCGAATTTCTTAATCAGATTGGAACGGCGCGGATTCCATTTCCCCGCCCCGGGCGTCACAGTCTTTCCCAGGTTATGATTGAACCCGGTTGCCCCGACCGACCAGAACGGCCAGCCTTCCGGATCAATCAGCCACCATTTTCCATCTTGTTCCAACGTCTGGAAGTGACCGTTTCCCTTCGCCCGAAATCCGCCGGTCCAGCCACCGAAAGTACTGCGCTTTTCCAACGTTTGGAACTTATCCAACCAGGCTTCTTCCGAGGCAAGCCGGTCAGCAAAGTCAGCATCCGTTCGAATCTTAAACTTCCACTCCTGATTCCGGTTCTGTCCGTAGGCATCGGTGGCCGGCCTATATCTTGTTGTCAGTTCCTGATTGGAAGGAAGTTCGAAATCCCCTGCTGCACGCAGATTCTTCAGGAAACATTTTACCGCGGAACCATCCGTAAAAAACTCAAGCTTAACCGCATTCACCGCAGAAGCATCTGCAATTTTCCACCCCGTCTGCTGATGCCCGCCCGGATAGCCGCGCATGCGATTAAAAAGCCCTTCCAGTTCAGCCGTTCGCTCATCTACTTCGCCGCGGACAATTAATATAGGCAGGGTGTTCATTTCATGAGGAGGAACCAGCACGCCGCCCTTGTTTTTTGCCCAGGAACTTACGTTCTTTGAAGAAGTCTCGCCCCGGACAAAAACAGGTGTCGTTCCTTTATTTTCGATATCCAGCAGGATCCATAGTTTGGAAGAACAGTCCCAGAGCCCCTCTCCCGGGCGGATTTTTGCAGTCACCGGTTCACCGGAATCCGGCACAGCCTGCTCCACAAGAAGCTGTTTTTCCTCCATATCCAGTTTTAATGGATGGCGGTCCTCCAACGGACTTCGGTTGTGTTCGCCCGCATGAACAGATGCTGAGAATAGACTCAACAAACCAAGCGCAGTGATACATTTACATAAAACCTTCATTCCTTCTCCATACAATTAAACAGATAGTACTATAATATCGCACGTTCCGATACTGGAGGTATCACTAGGTCTTCCGAGATTATAAATCGCCGTTTTTCCAACCAATGCAATGAAGCGTCTCTTAAAACTTTTTCACCAAGGTGCCTAATCTACAAAAGCCCCATGGTGCTGGCATCTGTCGAAATCTACAGGTCGTGATTTCGATTAATCACCGGCTGCGGGACCCGTTGCAGATCAATCGGGATATAGCTCTGTGCCGAATACTCTTCAGCATTGTGAACCCGATCACTTCCTGGTTGCCCCGTCCAATGCTAATTCTTTGTTCCTGTATGGTCAGTTTACACATACCGAACCGAACGCTCTTTCGATCTGAACCATCAACCGTTGCTTAAAGGGTATAGTGATAAGGGCTATTCAGCGACCAACACGCAGTATTTGGAAATTTCAGCGTCCAACCCTGGGGATTCTGTTCTAAGGATCAGCCTTAAACAATTATTCCGCAGATGCGGCATAGTTAATCAAGTTGTAAAGTATGATATCGGCCACAGGATCCTTTCCGAGAAAGTCCACCAACCGCAGCTGCGACAGGACGACCCGGCCTGCACCGACCGGCACAACGGCCACGTCGCTGCCATACCAGGTATCGCCCGGGCCATAATAATGGCGCCGATCCTTATCCAGTTCCGGGAACCAGTCGAAGCCGATACAGCCGGCCGCCATTTCGCCGCCTGTACCCATCAGGCTCAGTTCCGCCCATACATTTTCATAGATAGAGCCGGCCATGCCATTCACAGGAAGCCCTTTAAAGATCGGGTGATCGTGAACAAGATGCGTAATGGGTGCCCAGGTACCGCGCGCCAGTTTAGTGCCGCACTTTACCGGGAGATAGTCCGGCACATCGACCGGCTTGCCCCATCCATACCGTTCACCACCGCCACCCAAATACACAACAGTTCCACCGCATTTCGCAAAGTCAGCCAGTTCTGCATAGCGGGCCTTTTCCTGTTTGGTCTTCGCTGTGGTCCGGGAAACGAAAACAGGAACGGCTGGATCCGTTTTCGTCGTAAATGTTTCAAAAGCGATTCCCTGATTCTTCAGAAACGGTTTCAGGTCATTCCAGGGGTCATAAATGGCAATGTGCTGCGCCGGAACTGTGAGCTGTTCAGGAGCAAATACGTCAAACGCATATTCATTCACCGCAACAATCCCTTTACCCTTCTCGGAAATCTGAACCTTTACGGTGAAAGTGCCCTTCAATCCACTGGTGTCGAACTGATGCTCAAACAGTGGAGCGATCCCCTGCTGCATCGTGATTTTAGATTTATTGGAAAAGACGATCTTGCCGTCCTCCCCCATCACGTCGATTTTAATCCGGCCGTTTACCGCATCGAGTTCATTCACTCCGGTAATCTGGATCTTCGTTTCCTCGCCTCCATACACGTTGCGCGGAAAAACGCGGATCGGGGCAATGCGGGGCCGGTTGGCCGTCTGGGTGCCTTTGTAGACATAGGTTTTCGGATTGCGCCACAAATCAATGAGCCCGGCGCCCATAATCCAGTCGCCACCGGTCAATGCATGGACACAATAGCCAATCACCTTCGGATTACAACGCACCGCCTCCACCTGCAGCTTATTGGCGCGGCCATGAATCACCTGTTCATCAAGACAGAACTGCTGTAGATCGGGATAGATTCGATCAAAGCCACTCTCTTTGAGCGCGGCCCGATAGTTGTCTGCCAGGCGTTTGTGGTAGACCGTCGGAGGGGCGAGCGGATTGCCCTCTTCAGCAAAGCGACGGTTGTTATCGACCAGATCCGGCAGGCTTCCATAGCCCAGCTCGGAGAAAAAAGACAGCAGTCCCGGCTTCACATTCCGGCCAGGCAGCCGGCCTTTCAGCCCCATCTTCCGCATCTGCTCATGGGTTTTCGTTCCGGTCAGCAGCAGCTTGGTGTGAACCTCCTCGCTGACCTGCGGACCCGGATAGCTGTGAATATCATTAAATTTCATCGGCTCCGTCTGATACGGCAGGTACATGCTCGCACCGTGCGCCCAACCGCCCGACTCATCGAGTATCAGGCGCGTCGGATCAAGCTGGCGCGCCAGCATCGACATCGGATGCATCAGGCGTTTCAGCACCGGCCGTTTGAGTTCATTGAACAGCTCCCACTGCACCACGCAGGCTCGGTTGCGGTCACGCAGGATGCTTTCGCGTACTTCGTTTTCCACCCAGCGCGGCAGGCTGGCCGATTCATACGGAAAGTCCATGCACTCAACCACCAGGCTGCCGACGGTCAGCACGCCCATTTCATCGCACAGGTCGAGCCACATCGGCGGCGGCGGTTTGCGCCACGGGCGGATCATGTTGAATCCGGCCTCCTGCGCCAATGTGATTTCGCGGATCGCCATTTCGCGACTATCGGGATACGCCAACCCGACCGGATAGAGCCCTTCAAAGAAGGTCGCTTTCAGATAGAACGGTTCGTTGTTAAGCATAAACCGACCGTCGCGGATGGTGAACTCGCGCATGCCAAAGCGCGTTTTCCAGACATTGGAAACTTTTCCGTCCAGCTTCACGCTGACTTCCGCGATGTAGAGGTGTGGATTTTCCGGCGACCAGTAAACGGCGGCCGGAATGTTCAGTTTAAGACGGTGTTCGTTATCCCCCGGCAAAAGTTCCAGGGTCTGGAAATATTCAGCAACGGTTTTTCCATTTGACTGAACCAATACGGCAACATCGGCGGTCCGGGGCCCGGTGCCGGTATTTTCCAAATCCAGACTGAACGAGGCGGAGCGGTCGGAAATCCGGGGTTGGATGAAAACATCATCCACCACCACTTCGCCCGAGGCAACGAGTCGCACCGGTTGCCAGATGCCGCCGGTGATGGCGCCGCGCCACTGGGTGGTCTCAAATTTTCCGATACCGTCGATCCGCTTGTCGGTCATCAGAATCGGACCGGCAACTCGGAGGGTGAGCAGGTTGACTTCGTCGAATTTCAGCAGATCGTCGACGCGGAATTCAAACGGTGTAAAGCCGCCCTCGTGTGTACCGATGGCCACGCCATTGAGCCATACCTCGGCAATAAAGTTAACGGCATCGAACTGGAGGCGAACCACCTTTCCTTTCCAATCACTGGAAACGCTGAACCTGCGGCGGTAATAGGCCGCACCTTCATAATCTTTTTCAATCGTTTCCCAGCAGCTCGGAACCGAGATCTCTCGCCGACCTTCCAATGTTCGGAAAACCTTCGACCTGTGCCATTGCTCCCGGCGTCCGGCATCTTCGTGATCGAAGGCAATCTCCCATTCCCCATCCAACGATTGCATTTCGCCTGCTTTGGCATAACCGGAAACAGCGAGTAACAAGACCAAAATACCTGTCAGTTTTTTCATTTGCTCTTCACTTTCTTTGTGTTGCCGGCCTCTTTGTGAGCCCTATATTCCGGCCAGGTCAGTGTTCCATCTTTGTTGGCGTCCGCCTCCGGATGTTTTTCAAAGTAGGTGTCTTTCCATTTTTCACCATCGGATTTGTTGGATACGGGTCGCGGAATCGATTTGGGAATTCGGCCCATGAGGTCGGAACGGAATGCCTGCAGCTGTTCCGCAAACTCCGGCTTCAGGGCGAGATTGGTCCACTCGTACGGATCCTGCGCGGTGTGATACAGCTCCTCTTTGCCATTTGAATAGCGGATGTAGCGCCAGTCCTTGAAGCGCAGTGAATAGCTCTGCTCGGCCGGGTCATAATAATTATCCCATTTATACAGCGCCGTCAGGGCTGCATCCGGACCAACCCACGTTTCAGACATTGGATCTATAAGCAAGGGCTTCAGGCTGTGTCCATCCAACGGGCGGCCTTTATCATTTTTCACCGTATCCGAAGGAAGACCGCACAGATCAATCAGCGTGGGAAACAGGTCAATCAGCGAGACGGGCAGCTCCGTTGCCCCACCGGCTTTGGCAACGCCCGGCGCACGGATCACCAACGGAACGCGGGTACTCTCCTGCCACAGGGAATTTTTATACAGGTAATCTTTCTCGCCCATCCCCCAGCCGTGATCGCTGGTCAGAATGATAACAGTATTATCCTTCAGGGATGTAGCATCCACCACGTCGAGAATGTCGCCAACCAGATCATCCACCGATGCCACAGAGGCAAGATAGGCCTGGGTAAACTTTTTCAGGGCCAGTTCGCGATCTCCGTCGAAGGAGGCGACTAGACTGTCGTAGATTTGATTGCCCCGATCCGCGCTCCGGTCGTCTTCGTCCGAAGTAACTGTGTGCTTAAACGTATCATCTGCATCACCCTCTTTGATGAGCGGAAGTTCGAGCGATTCGAGCGGAAAACGGTCAAAGTATTTTTGCGGCACAATAAGTGGCGTATGCGGACGCAGGAAACCAACGCCCATAAAGAACGGTTTCCCCTTCGGGTTCTTTGCATACGCCTTCAGGTGTTCCACCGCCCACCGTCCATTCAGCTCATCTCCGGTCGCATCCCGATCAGTTTCGGAAACATAACGAAAATCCCGCTGTTTAGCCCAGTTCCCTGTCCGCCAGGTGAATACTTCACCGGTGACCGGTGACCGCTCATCTGTAATCTTAAACAACGGACCGAACGATCCATCAATCGCTCCGAAGTCATCGCGGAAAGGCGCCTTATTCCAAGGGTGAGCGGCCGTTTTTTCGCCGTTGAAGGCAAACGGGCCATAATCGGAGGCATAGCCGAATTCGCTCCACTCCTTTTTGCCGCGGTTATGCATCATCTTTCCGGTTCCAAGCGAGTGGTATCCATGCTGCCTGAAATGATCCATGATCGTACGGGAGTTTTTGAGAACTTCATAGCCGTCCCAATTGTCAAACCCATAGCATTGGGACGTATGAGGATAGAGCCCCGTCAGAAAGCTGGACCGGGACGGATTACAAATCGGAATCGTGCAATGGGCCTGTTTGAACGACACGCCACTCTCAGCCAGACGTTTGATATTCGGGGTCTGGATCTGCGGATGATCCCCAAACGGTTCCACATAATCATTCAGGTCGTCGCAGACAATCAGGATGACATTCGGTCGCTCTGCAGCACCGGCAGAAACTGTAAACAGGAAAAAGGCAGATATTGCCAGTAGAGAGAACTTATACCACATAATCGACAAGCTCTTTGGCCAACGTTACGGGCTGTTCAACTTCTTCAGCTCTGATCTTCTTGAATTTTGCCTTCCAATCAGCCCGAAGGTCTTCTGACAGCACTTTGGCTTGAGCCTCGTCACCGGTTTGTAGTGACTGAGTGATCTCTTTTTGGCCTACCGAGTCTTGGCAATCGGCAGGGACTGCCATTCTGAATTCGAAGATGCCGTTACGTAGTCTGACGTTTCGCATAGTGATAGTAATTACCATACCTACTCCTTTTTTGGAGCATAAATATGGAGCAAAACGCCTTTTTCCCTAGGAACCGTGTAGATTCCTAGGGAAAAAGTAAAATGGCGGAAAGAGAGGGATTCGAACCCTCGGTACCACGTAAGCAGTACACCGGATTAGCAGTCCAGCACCTTCAGCCACTCAGTCATCTTTCCGCGCTAAAAGTGAGGCAGGAAGATAGATGAGCCCCCTACCCTTTGCAAGCGGTTTTTGGGTAAAAAACACGTTCTTTCCAGCGATTGGACTATCGGCTACCAGAAGTGATATTGCCCATACTTCAAAACATAGAGCCCGAGCACAAAGTTAGTCGTTCCATGCGCGATGATGGAAGCCCATATGTCCCTTGTTTTTATGTATAACAGGCCGTAGGTAATTCCGCAGATTATTGCGGCACCGTATTCAAAATGAGACACACTGAAAAAGAGCGAGATCAGCAACAGCATCGGCCAGTGCAGCACACCGGCATCCAGTTTAAAAAACGGACTGCCCTGCATCCAGCGATATAGAAAACCGCGGTAAAAGAACTCTTCAATAATAGCAATAATGACCGAAGAGCCGAACATGTGCACCCAGAAGGCCAGCCAACCGGTAACTTTGGGATTATATTCATGCAGGCCGATATGCTCCCCCTCTTCAATCACTTCATACGGCAACCGCGTTCGGGCGGATTCATCGCCAAGTGCAAACGCTTCCTGCACTTCCTGAGATTCCGCCGCGAGCGGAATTTCATAAAGCTCCCGGGTTTTGAAGGGTTTCATCAGATCAACAAAAAGTCGATCATACCACTCGGTAACGGCCGGCGCCTTTTCCTGTACAATCGGCGCTTCGAATCCCACCCAGACGGCAAAAATGAAGAATCCGACACCGATAGCCAACGGGATATTTTTCAGGTTCAGTTTGGGATACCAACGCCAGGGACGGAAAACGGCCAGCAGGATCAGCCCTCCGATGGTTCGGGCGTTATAGTCGCTGAACCAGACCATCATGGTCAGCCACATAGCAAACGGAAGCACATGTGCTATGACCGCTTTGGTATTTTCTTTCTGCTCTTCCGGAGAGAGCTCTTCTCGTGCGCGTTCGCTCATGGGCGTTTAGTGAGTCGCGAGCCGTTTGTCGTGCCTTCCCGCAAAAGGAAGATTCACGTTTCACGACTCATCAGTCACTCCTAGTCTTTGTTCTCTTCAGCGGTCTTTGAAATCTCTTTCTTTTCGACCTCGTCTTCGAGCGCATCCGGTTCGCCACCTTCCTGCTGGCCCTTTTTGAATTCGCCCAGACTCTTGCCTAGCGAGCGGGACAGTTCCGGCAGCTTTTTTGCTCCGAACAGCAACAGTACGATAAAGAGAATTACTAACAGCTCCGGGCCTCCCGGCATGCCAATGGCTAATGTATGCATTTTGCTATTCCTCGGTTAAATCTTTTGGTTTTTCATTTTCATCATTCTCCGGCTCATTGGCCGGATCCAGCGTTGGATCAGTACTGATATTCACATCCGGTTCTTCCGGTCCGGGATCGTCCGGCGTTTGATCCGCGTCGTCCTCCTCTTCCTTGGGAGGTAATTCCCGGTTTCCACTGAAGTGAAGGAACCATATACAGAACTCATAAAGCAAAATCAAGGGAGCCGCCATCAGAACCTGGGTCATCACATCCGGTGGAGTCAGCACCATGGCCAACACAAAAATACCGACAACCACATAAGGGCGCCCCACACGGAGACTCTGAGAGCTTACCAACCCCATCTTTCCAAGAATAAGAATAATGACCGGCAACTGGAAGGCCACACCGAATCCGAGCAGCAGTTGCAGCGCAAACCCGATATACTTGTTATAGAACCAGATTGATTCGCCACCCAGCTGACCACCGATCTTAAGCATTAACCCCAACGCCAGCGGCAGGGTTACCTTATAGCCCATGTAGATGCCGGCGAGAAAAAGCCCGCCCGAAAAAATGGAAATCCGGGACATCAGTTTACGTTCCACATCCCGAACGCCGGGCATCACAAACAGCCCGATAAAAAAGACTACAAAAGGCAGGCTCAGCAAGAGACCACCGAAAAACGTAACCGTCAGCCACATTTTGATTGCTGCCGCCGGCTCGGAAAACTGAAGGCGGATCACGCCGCTCTTCATCTTTTTTCCAGCGTCGGGAAGAATCACATCGGCAGCAACGTCATAATACTGCTTCCCGTCCTCAGCCGTAATCAACGCATTGGTTGAAAGAGCATCTGCTTCAATCCTTAGTTGCACAGAGGACTGGTTAAGCACTTCCTCCGCACTTTTTTCAATGTACTGTTCCGCCGGCGCCCGCAGCACCTGAATCAGGTGATCTGCAAAAGGAAGACAGATCACCATGCCAGCAGCCAGCGCAATGAATACACGGATAATGGTCTTACGGAACTCTTCAAGATGCTCCAGAAAAGGCATCTCACTATCGTCGTACCGAAACTTACCTGTCAGCGACTTAAGCTTTTTCAGCATGACCGTCCTCTTCGTCGCCGGTTTCCGGTTCGCTTTGCTCCATCGGAACGTCAGCGCTTTCTGCTGCAACCGGTTTAACACTTGCTTCTTCTAAATCCTTTTCCAGGTTCCGGAACGTATCGTCGGAATATTCCCGTTCTTCATCTTCCTCATCCGTGTTGTAGTCGTAATCATCGTCATGATATTCATCGTAGTCATATTCTTCATCATCAACTGAATACGTATCAGGGTCATCCGTAGAAGAATCGGCATTCAGGTCGCCATACATGATCTCACGCTTAAAACTGTCAGCCGTATTCCGGACCGAATTCATCATTTCATTGATTTTCCGGAAGATTTTCGGAGCATCCTTGGCACCGAAAACCATAATCAGCACCACCATCACGACCAGAAATTCCGGACCTCCCGGACCAATAAATGCAACCTGGAAACAACTGCTCAGCATAATCAGCCTTCCACCACTTCGAGGTTCTGGATATCGGCAGTTGAACGAAGCTCATCCGCCACAGCGCCGATGACCTCATTCTTACGCTCGTCAAAAATCATGCTCTCAATATCATAGCGCACTTCTTCATATGGCCGAATGGCTTCATCTCTACGCTCGCGCACAATCAGAACATGGTAACCGAACTCGGTCTGAAACACATCGCTGAACTCCCCGACCTTCGTTTTAAAAGCTACCTCTTCAAATGCCGGGACCATCTGCCCCCGGGCAAAAAATCCCAGATCATGTCCACCGTCGTTACAGTGGGAATATTCAGCAGCCAACTCATCAAAATCTTCACCGGATTTCAGCCGTTCCCGCACATTCAGCAGCTCCGCATACACCTTTTCCAAAGGAAGTTCCGGAGAAGGATGCTGCACAATATGAGCCGCATGCACGGTTTCCGGGATCTTAAACTCTTCCACATGCGTTTCGTAATAGGCACGCGAATCGGCTTCGCCCGGTCGCTCCGCCTTTTCACAGAGCTCGTCAAAATATTTTTCCAGCCGAACACCGTCTTCAATGTCAGCCTTAATCTTTGCCACATCGTCTTCGGTCAGCTCAAAACGCTTACTGAATTCCTCTTCCCCGCCATGCTGTTCCTTCAAAGCATGGAATCGTGCTTCAATTTCTTCCGGGCGAACGGCGGCAATTTCCGTGCGGGCTTTCTGCATCAGCAAGACGCGCTCAACCGCATTTTCGCGGGCATCGGATTCAATTTTCTGCTGCTTCTCATCCATTTCCGTATAGGACATTTCCTGAGAATAGCGTTCGCGCAACATCTGCAGCTCCTGCTGAATCAGTCCGTCGCTCACTTCTTCCCCGTTCACCAGGATCGGATCTTTCTGCTCTTCAACTTCCGTTGTCACTTCTTCGCTCATAAATTACTTTCCACAGCACTTCTTAAATTTTTTCCCGCTACCACACGGGCACAGGGCATTCCGGCTAACGGGGCCGACCTTTCCAGACATTGGAACCGACTCTTTCGTTCCACCACTCATAATGTCTGCCGCCGGCCGCCCTTTTTGGACAAGCGCCGCCATTTCCTTCATCGTCGGATCAATGTGTTTAAAGAACGTTTTATAGCCTGCGCACAGATAGTTCAACCCCGGTTCACCATCGGGTGTTTTTATAAACCGGTGCTTTGGGCACTCCCCGTTGCAGGCAAACAAAAATTCGCACTCCCGGCAATAGTTCGGCAAAGCATCCCATTTATCCTTCCCGAATTTCACCTGTTCTTTAGAATAAATCATCTCCTCGAGCGACTTTTCCATAATGTTACCGAGGAAATAATCGGGATACACATAGTGATCGCAGGAATAGATTCCGCCATCGTGCTCCATCGCCACAGCCTGACCACAACGTCTGGAAAAGGTACACAGATTCGGCTCCAGACCGCTCCACGCCCCCAGCGCCACATCAAAAATATTGACAAAAATGCGACCTATGTCTTCCTTGATCCACTCATCAAAGACATTGCACAGGAATTGACCAAACCCTTCAGACGACACCGCCCAGGGCATCATCGCATCCGGATTTTCCTCTGCCCGCAGATCCGGCGGAACCGCCAGTTCCAGCCCAATTGCATGCGCAGCCCGGTCGCCCGCGCGCTCCACAATCGGAATAAACTGCATAAAGGTCACGCCCTGCTTTTTAAGGAAAGAGTAGATTTCCACCGCCTCTTGCGGGCTCTGGCGGGTCACGCAGGTGAGCGTATTGAACTCCACCCTCCACTTTTTCAGCATTTCCAAGGCCTGGAAAACGCGATCGAATGAACCGGCATTACCTTTATCAACGCGATATCGATTATGAATATGCTCTGGTCCGTCAATACTCAGGCCGACCAGAAACTTTTCGCGCGCAAAAAATTCGCACCATTTGTCATCCAGTTTCGTACCGTTGGTCTGAAACGAGTTGTGAACCGGCCGCCCCCCGGCATACCTGCGCTGCAGAGCAACCACCTTTCGGAAAAAGTCCAGCCCCATCAACGTCGGCTCACCGCCCTGCCAGGCAAAGCTGATTTCCGGCGTGTGCTGGGTTTGAATATATTTCCGGATATAAGTCTCCAGCACCTCATCGCTCATTTTATAGTTTTCTTCCTTAGGAAAGAGCTTCTCTTTCTCAAGGTAGAAACAATATTTGCAATCGAGATTACACAGGGGTCCGATCGGCTTGGTCATTACATGGAACGACCGCGGTCCGGACACGTTGCTATAATTTGGCGCATCGCTCATATAAAATCCGAAACTACCGGGGATTTAACAGAAGGACGCAAAGTTCGCTCAGCCAGATGTTTACTTCCATGACACCTTTGCGCACTTTGCGATCTTCTGTTTAAGAGTTCCTGTAGGATTGTCTTAGAACAAAATCCATCAGCGTCAGCGCCGTCATGGTTTCCACAATCGGAATAGCACGCGGCACCACACACGGATCGTGGCGACCTTTTGCTTCCAGCACGGTTGACTCTCCGTCGAAGGTGGAGGTTTCCTGCGCCATACCGATCGTGGCCGGCGGCTTAAAGGCAATGCGGAACACAATCGGCTCACCGTTGGAAATCCCGCCCTGCACACCGCCGCTGAAATTCGTGGCCGTTCCCAGCCGCCCGTCCGCTTTCAGCTCAAACGGGTCATTGTGCTGTGAACCATACATGCGGGCTCCGGCAAAACCGGAGCCGAGTTCAAACCCTTTGGTGGCCGGAATCGAAAGCATCGCCTGCCCCAGTTTCGCCTCCATACGTTCAAACACCGGTTCACCCAGACCCACCGGAACATTTTCCGCAACGCAGGTCAGCACTCCGCCGACCGAATCTTTACGAAAGCTGGCCTTTTTAACCACATCAATCATTTTCTCGGCCGCTGCTTCATCCGGGCAGCGAATAATATTGGAATCGACCTGTTCGCGGGTCAGACCTTCCGCACTCATATCGCGAGCATCAATATCGCCCACCGAGCTGACCCACGAAATAATTCTGGTTCCGAACTGCTCAAACAACCATTTTTCAGCAATGGCTCCGGCCGCAACACGGCCAATTGTTTCGCGGGCACTGGAGCGGCCGCCACCGCTGGCGGCACGGTTTCCATATTTCATCTGATACGTAAAATCGGCGTGCGAAGGGCGCGGAACATTACTCATTTCGCCGTAATCGCCGGGACGCTGGTCCTTGTTATTCACCATCAAACCAATCGGCGTTCCGAGCGTTTTTCCGTTTTCAACCCCCGAAAGAATAATCACCTTGTCAGCTTCGTCGCGGGCGGTGGTCATATCGCTCTGCCCCGGGCGGCGGCGCGTGAGCTGCGGCTGAATATCGGCTTCACTCAGTTCCAGGTTGGCCGGACATCCGTCAACAATGGCACCAACAGCTTTTCCATGCGATTCTCCGAAAGTGGAGACTTTATAAAGTGTTCCTATCGTACTCGACATGAGATTTCCTTAGTTCCGGAGCTTCCAAAGTTTGGAAACCCGCTGATTTCTAGTAATTCAAAACGCGTGTTTATACCACCAACCCCCGACGGATTGGACTAAAAACCCAGAAATTCTTCCTGCTTCACGGACCGCTTCCCGACAAAGCTCTGCATATATTTGGATTGCATTACCAAAGGCTTTATGGAGAATTCCTTATCTCTACGCCAACTATGGGAACACGATTTTATGGAAACAGGAAAACGCCAGCATTTGCAGGACATTTACGCAACGGACCAAACACTCAAGGACGACTATACGCCACAGGTTGCCAACGAGATTGTCGAAGAACGAAAACGTGAAGTCCGGCGACATCAGTTTATTGGTTTTGTTCTGGGGATGACCATTCTGCTCCTCGCAGTCGGTCTGGTCTATGTCGTGGTTCGTGAATACATCCAGATCCAGAAGGCGAGCACCTCCCCTACCCCCATCACTCAGGAATACATTCCCCGCTACTCCCTCCCCACCGAAGCCCAATGGGTTATGGACTTCAACCGAGACTATGCCGATCCCAAATGGAACGAAGAGGGCGAACGCCCGTTTAACTCAAATTGGCTGAAAAAAGCGGCCTTCAACATCATCCTCGCTGAACAGGCCTCTGAAACCGAAAACTACAGCGAAGCGGCAGAACACTACGAAAATGCCCTTGAAATCGTCCCCGACTTGGAAGGCGTCAAAGTGCCCCTCAGCATTGCCTACTTCAAACTCAAACAATATGACAAAGCCCTCAAACTGATGGACGGCGCTTCCGATGTGGACCTTACATTCGACATTCTCAACAACCTCGGCGCTGCCTGCATCAATGCAAAACTTTACGACCGGGGCGAAGAATACCTGCTTCGGGCGCTGGCACTGAAACCCGCCTATACCGAAGCCCTGAGAAACCTGGGCATGCTCTACCGCAAAACGGACAACGAAGAGGGCGCAATCAAGGCCTATGAGCAATATCTCGACCAACGCCCGCGCGACACGGACACCCGGCATAATTTTGCACTCTATCTGACAAAAATCGGCAACTGGGAATTTGCCGGCGAACAGCTTCGCCTTTTAACCGAAGAAATATCCGATGAGGCTACGCTCTACAGCCTGCTGGCCCGAGTGGAAATGAAACTTGGAAACGATAAAGCTGCCATTGCCGCTTTCCAACGCGCCTCTCAGCTCTCCGACCCGCAACGGGCACTGGACTGGATGAATGAATCGGAATTCGACCGCCTGCGCCAGGATGAAGATTTCCAGGCGCTCATCAAGCATGTTGAAACGCGCTAATCGGAAACAACGCATCACAGAAAAAAGCCGGACTCAGCTGTTCAACAGCAATGATTCCGGCTTTTTTGCTACAGGCAAAGCTTACCCCACAAAGTAAAAGATCAGATGATTCAGGCCCAGCGCAATCAACGCGGCCAGAAAATCATCAATCGTAATTCCAAACCCACCGTGAATATGCTGCAACTGCTTAATCGGCGGCGGCTTGGTGATGTCAAAAATACGATGCAGCACAAAACCGCTCAGTATGGCCCACGGATTTGTCAGACCAATCACGGTAATCGGCAGGGTGAGATATTCGTCGGCCACAATACACCCTGGATCTTTTCCGCCGATTACCTTTTCCGCCACTTCGCAGATGGGAATCGACAGCAGTGTCAACGCCACACAAATGATAATCTGCGTTCCAACCTCCGGAACCTGCATCAGCCCCCAGGTCAGCGGCAGACCGACCAATGTGCCCACCGTCCCCGGCATGATCGGGCTCAGCCCGGTTCCAAATCCAATGGCTATCCACTTAATAAAATTCTTCATCCTCAACTCCCTGACAACTCATTCAAAACCGAAAGAAGCCCCATTGTTGCCGTATCCGTTCGTAGAATACGATCTCCCATTCCAATCAATTCAAAATTCCGCTCCTTAAGCAGATCGAGTTCATAGGGCGTCCAACCGCCCTCCGGCCCGATGGCCAGCAGGATACGCCGGTCCTGTTCCAAAGGCGGGCAATCCCCGATGCGTTTTTCGCCCGAGGGATCCGCCAGCAGTTTCCAATGATTGGAAAACTCAGGCGCCAACCGATCCTCCACATAGGGCTTAAACAAGGGTTCAACCTGCACCTTCGGTAAATGCGTGCAGCGCGCCTGCTGCAGCCCTTCAATCAGATGCTTAGTATAGAACGCCGGGTCAATCACATGGCTATCAAAATAGTAGCGCTCCACCTTTTCCGCGCGCAACAGAACTATCCGCCCCACCCCGAGCGCCGCCAACTGTGCCCACATGCGCTTCAGTACCTTCGGTCGCGGCATAGCGAGCAACAGATCGGTTTTCGGTTTCGGAGGAAGTGTGTTCTCAAAGGAACAATTCAGCTCTACACGTTGATTTTCCAATGCCTGGACCGTACCCGTCCCCAACGGACCATTCAGCAACCCCACGCGCAGTTGTTTACCGACTTCCGGCTTCAACACCTTACGGATATGACGTGCACGTTCGTCCGTCAGCATCACACGGCCGTGTTCATCGACTTCCGAAGCCTGGAGAATAATCAAATTCATAGAACTAGAATGAATAGAGCCGCCGCCGGATGCAACCATCCATTCTTGAAGTTTAACCGGAGCCGCCGCATAGTTGAACGATGAAAATTCTCCTTTGTAACGACGACGGCATTCATGCGCCCGGCATTGAGGCACTCCACGAGGCCCTTGCGGGAATCGGCGATCTGCACATCGTGGCACCCGACACCGAGCGCAGCGCCACCGGTCATGCCATCACAATCTTTGATCCGATTCGCACCATGCCCGTTGAAAAAGACGGACGGCACTTTGGAACGGCCGTGGATGGAACTCCAGCCGACTGCGTGAAACTGGCCGTCAGCTTTCTGCATAAAGACAACCCGCCTGATCTTGTGGTGAGCGGAATCAACTTCGGTTCCAATACCGGTATCAGCGTGCTCTACTCCGGCACCGTCTCCGCTGCGAGCGAAGCCGCCGTGCTTGGAATCCCCGCCATCGCCTTTTCGCTCTGCACCTACGATAAACCGCATTGGGAGACGGCCGCTTACGTTGCCACTGAAATCGTGAAAAAATATGCAGAAGCGCCTCTAGCACCGGGCATGCTGCTGAACGTCAACATTCCAAATATTCCACTGGATAAACTCAAAGGAATGAAAGCTTCCACAATGGGGTGCTCCCGCTTTATCGAACGTTTTTCCGAACACCGCGATCCGCGCGGCAACCGCTACTACTGGCTCGACGGCGACCTCGACCTGATGGACGACAACGAAAATGCCGACATCCGGGTGATTGAAGCTGGTTATGTTTCCTTAACCCCGATCCATATCGATCTCACCGCGCATCACACGATGGAAGAGGTCCGCAAATGGGAAATGGTCTATTAATGGCCAGAACGTACTGGTTTGGAGATCAGCCTCACCTGCCAGCTACGCACCAACGAGTTTTTTGAAAAGCGACTGCTTCGGTCCGGCCTTCGATTTTTCCTCCAGGATGGCCTGCTGATTCAGTCGATCCTGTTCCCGCTCCAGAGCAATCCTTCTTTCGCGCTCTTCGGCTTCCTGCCGCCTTTGCTGCATCTCAATTCGCTTGGCTTCGGCCCGTTCCTTCTCAAGCCGGTTCTTTTCTTCCTTCATCAGCTGCTGATGGTTTCTCTTCTTCACCTTCCGGCCGGCCTTTTTCTGCTTTGGCGGACTGTTTTCCGGAACAGCATGCTTCGTCACTTCCATAACCGGTTCCGGCTCAGGAACGGGAGCAACAGCGGCAGGTTGTGAATCACTTCCGGGTAAACTGCTTAAAAAAGCCAGATGCTCATCCAGCAGACTGCGTTCGGGCTTCGGCTTCGGTTTATGAACTTCAGGCAGGCTGTTTAAAAACGAAAGAGTTTCATCCCGACTACTTCGTCTGGCTTCTGTTTCAACCGAATTGGCAGACTCACCTTCTGGCTTCATTTCCTTACCCTGTTTCCCTGTTCGCTGAATTACATACCGGATTCAATGCCGCCCCACAAAACCGCACTTTCTTCAGAGTGCGGCCATTACGCCTTCTTTACAAACTCTGATTTCAGTTTCATGGCACCGAAACCGGGGATCTTGCAATCGATGTTGTGATCGCCCGCGCAAAGGCGAATACTCTTCACCTTGGTGCCGACCTTCAGGTCGGACTGAGCGCCTTTGACCTTGAGCCCTTTAACAATCGTAACGGCATCGCCATCAGCCAGCGCATTTCCGTTTGCATCCAGCACAACCAGTCCGTCATCAGGCGCTTCAGCACCCTCACCCGGCGCCCACTCATGCCCGCAGTCGGGGCAGACCAACATATCCTGATCTTCGTACGCATATTCTGAATCACATTTCGGGCAGTTCGGGATATCACTCATCTTATTAACCTTTAATTAAATCGTTCAGCACATCCGGCAGTTTGCCATCCGCCGTAAACCGTTCCAGCTTGCGGTTACAGACTGAGGAAAAATGGTTGAGCAACGATTCGCTTACAGCAGGCATCGCCGGACAGGCATCGCCGAGAATAGTCTGTAGCGAAGCCACCGGCTCGCCCACCAGGCCGCACGGGACAATGGTATTGAATCCCATTAGGTCGTTGCTCACATTAAAGCTCATGCCGTGGAACGAGACCCATCTTTTCAGACGAAAGCCGATGGCCGCAATTTTTCCGGCATCGGTCCATGCTCCGGACTTTCCTTCGCGGCGAAAACCGTCAATACCGGAATCGGCCAGCGTACGGATGGCAATCTCCTCCAGATTAGAAAGGTACCCGTGCGAGTCGGCTTCGTTGCCTCCGAGATAGAGGATGGGATAGAGCACCCATTGACCGGGGCCGTGGAACGTGACATCGCCGCCCCGCTCAACATGAAACAGCTCAATGCCCAGTTCGCGGTATTCATCTTCCGTCTTCAGCAGATAATTATCACGCCCGCGGTTTCCCAACGTAACCGTTGGAGTGTGCTGAAGAATCAGCACTGTATCCGGAATCAGATTCTCCTGCCGCGCCTTGAGCAGGCGGCGTTGTATATCCAGCCCCTGCTGATAAGGAACCGGTTCGTTAAAACAGACAGACCATGCATTCATCCTTATCCCTCATACGTACATAAAACAAAAAAGGAGGACCACAGTCCTCCTCGGGTTTCCAATGATTGGAAAAAATCAGTCCACCGGGCAGAGTTCCTCGTAGGAATCGGCATCCATCATATTGTCGACTTCAACTTCATCGGCGACTTTAATCTTAAAGATCCAGCCCTTGCCGAACGAATCCTTATTGATCAGCTCGGGAGTGTCTTCGAGTTCCATGTTCACTTCGATCACTTCACCGCCGACCGGAGCGTACACATCGGCGGCGGCTTTAACGGATTCAACCACGGCGGCTTCATCACCGGCCTCGAAAACCGTTCCAACTTCCGGAAGCTCAACAAATGTGAGATCAGAGAGCTGGCTTTGTGCGAAGTCGGAAATTCCAACCGTTGCGATACCATCTTCGAGGGCAACCCACTCGTGGGTCTTTGCGTAGAACAGATCTTGAGGAACCGACATATTATTCTCCAGCTAACCGATTAAATGACCTGATAAAAGTGGAGGTGCGGATCGGAGTCGAACCGATCTAGATGGATTTGCAATCCACTGCCTAACCGCTTGGCTACCGCACCTTTTGTTTCAAAAGCGGACACCAATGTAATGATGCGCTCAGGGCTTTCAAACAAAAACATTCAAAAAAATAACAACCTATTGCAACCACCTCCACAGGAGGTCACTACGGAACCAGAATCGTGTTATCAATCAGGCGGGTTGAACCGAATTTAACCGCTAGCGCAACAAGAGTGCTGAATTGAACGCTTTCAACCGGCTCCAGCGACGCATCATCAACAAACGAGATGTAATCAATTTCAGCACCGGAAACGGCATCAATCAGCTCCGCCATCGTCTTCCGAAGACTGGAAACATTTTTCTCACCCTGCTCAAAATTGAGGCACACCGCATCGAGCGAGCGGCGAAGACAGAGCGCGTTTTTGCGCTGCTCCGCTGAAAGGTATTTATTCCGCGAACTCATCGCCAGACCATCGGCTTCGCGCAGAATCGGCCCGCGTACGATCTCGATAGGGAAATTCAGGTCGCGCACCATGCGCTCGATGATCCTTAGCTGCTGCGCATCCTTTTCACCAAAC
This sequence comes from Pontiellaceae bacterium B12227, assembly GCA_029432775.1. Lineage (GTDB taxonomy): Bacteria > Verrucomicrobiota > Kiritimatiellia > Kiritimatiellales > Pontiellaceae > Pontiella. The sequence goes on from JAROAZ010000007.1 coordinate 115,379, forward strand.
ACCGCCAGATCGGGTTGAACCAGATTAAAGAGCTTCGCCACCACCGTGCAGACCCCTCGAAAATGTCCCGGTCGGGATTCCCCGCACAGCACACCCGAAAGCGACTCTTCATCCACCCAGACACTGGCGCCGGCAGCATACATATTTCCAGGCTCTGGATAAAAAATCATATCCACCGACTCATCGGCGCATAGCTGCTCATCCCGCTCAAAATCGCGCGGGTAGGCATCCAGATCTTCGTTCGGCCCGAACTGGGTCGGGTTGACAAAAATGCTGACCACCAGGACATCGCACTTCGGCCGCGCCAACCGCATCAGCGACAGATGACCGTCGTGCAGAAAGCCCATGGTCGGAACAAAACCGATCGTTTGTCCGCTACGCTTCAGATCCAGCGCAAGTCGCTGCATCTCTTCAGGTGACTTGATTATTTGCATGAAGCCTCATTGCCACGAAACAGGCTCGAAAGGCACGCAGACCCTGTCAGAAAATGTCTTTGTGCTTCTTGTGCCTCTTTGTGGCGATCCCTTTAATACGTGTGCTCGTCGCCGGGGTAGGTCCCCTCTTCGACTTCAGATTTATAGGCAGTCAAAGCTTCGGCAATGATTCCGTTCAAGTGGGCGTATTTTTTCACAAATTTCGGAACCGGCTTATTGCTGATGCCCAGCATGTCCGTAAAGACCAGCACCTGGCCGTCGCATCCGGCTCCCGCACCGATTCCAATGGTTGGAATCGAGAGCGCACCGGAAATCATTTCACCCAGCTCCGGCGGCACACATTCGAGCACCACGGCAAAAGCCCCGGCCTGCTCAATGGCCATGGCATCGTCCATCAGTTGACGGGCCTGTTCCGAGGACTTTCCCTGCACCTTATAGCCCATCTCTTTTACACTCTGCGGTGTAAGTCCAATATGACCGAGAACCGGAATCCCGTTTTTAACCAGCGATTCGATCAGCTCAACACGGATCGTTCCGCCCTCGATTTTCACGGCATCGGCGTGCGCTTCTTTCAGAAAGCGGCCGGCATTTTCCAGCCCCATCGACAATGACGGCTGATACGACATAAACGGCATATCGGCAATCACCATGGCGTTCTGAGTGCCACGGGCGACCGCCTTGGTGTGATGAAGCATTTCATCCATATTCACCGGCAAGGTGGTCTCATAGCCCAACACCGTCATACCCAGCGAGTCGCCCACCAGAATGGCCGGAATGCCGGCATCATCCACCAGCGAAGCGGTCAGCGCATCGTACGCCGTGAGCATGGAAATTTTCTGTTCGCCCTTCAGGGCCCTGAGCTTTGCAGCCGTCCATTTCATGATTTCAAATCCTGTTTACCAACGTTCGTCAAAAATACTAAGGCCGCGATCCGGCGGCAGCGCGTTCAGGATCTGCAGGACCGACTTACTGGCCTCCGGAAGAATCATTTCCGGGCGCACATCGCAGAGCGGCTGCACCACAAAGCGGCGCTCGGCCCACCGCGGGTGCGGAACTTCCAGTCCGCCGCTATCGATGATCTGGTCGCCGGCATAAATAATATCCACATCAATCGGCCGCGGCGCATTGCGGTCAGTTGGATTTCGTTCGCGGCCCAGGCTGTATTCAATCTTCCCGATGTAAGACAGCCAGCTATCCAGCGGCAGCTCACTCTCCACGACCACAATAGAGTTGAGATAAGCCATATCCTGATATTCCGGCTTCACATCCACCGGTGTGGTTTCATAGATCGGCGACTGGTCGACAAACGTCGTACGCGGTGCCGACAGCAGCAAATTCTTTGCCTGCATCAGCAACCGTTTTCGGTTGTACAGATTGGAACCTAGGCTAAACCCGATTTCCATATTCGACCGTCCCTTCAAAAGTTTTTACTGCACCACCGGTGAGTGTGGTCGTTCCCTGAACTGAATCAATTACCAAATCAAAGCCGCCGGCGCAATGCACGGTAACAGGCAAGTTCACCCACCCTTTTTCCGCAGCAATCACCGCAACGGCGGTTGCGCCGGTCCCGCAAGCCAGTGTTTCAGCCTCCACGCCGCGCTCGTAGGTCCGCACCGACAGGCTTCCATCGGCCTCCACTTTGGCAAAATTGGCATTGGTTCCGGCCGGCGCAAAGAGTGCATGCCCGCGGATCTGTTTTCCAACCATTGGAAGATCCAAAGACTGTAGATCATCCAGCCAGGCCACCGCATGCTCCACGCCCGTGTTCACAAAATCGACCGGCCAGGCAAGTCCGGCATCCAGATCGAGCTTGAGCCCCGACGGATCCGTCAGTTCCAGGCGGATCATGTCACCGAGTACTTCGGCTTTCACCAAACCGGCGCCCGTTTCAATCGTCATTACGGCCGGAGCTGCACCCAGATCATAAGCCATTCGGGCTATACAGCGACCGCCGTTACCGCACATATCCACTTCCCCGCCGTCGGGATTCATAAAGCGCATGCGGAAGTCGGCTGTTTCGGAAGGCTGGATCAGCAGAACGCCATCGCAACCGATCCCCGTGCGGCGATTGGAGATTTCAGCAATGAATGCTTTATCCTCCAGCGGGAACGTAAGCACCCGGTCGTCGACCAGTATAAAGTCGTTGCCCGCGCCATGCATTTTGGTGAAAGGAATTTTCATTAAAGACCGTCAACCTTCATCCCCTTCGGAGCTTCAATATGAAAGCTGAACGGAATTTCCCATTCCTGCCCGGGTTCCAACGTCTGGAACCAGCTGATACGCTTTTCATCATCAATCTTCAGCGAATCCGTATCCTTGGAATATTTAGGCTTCAGCAGCTTCACCTTCAGGCCTTCCGTACCGGAGATTGGAAGCTGGTCCCAGACAATGACTTCCTCGGCCATTGAATGGGTATTCTTAACCGTAATCAGATATTCATACGAGTGCCGGATACTCTTCCCGGTCATGCCTTCCTTGCTCTGGAACTTTTTAATCAGCTTATGCTCCACCTTGATGCTTTCATCCGCACCGAGGAAGACCCAGAACTCTTCACCCGGCGCCACCAGTTCCATGTTAGACGTGGTCACAAAACTGCCATCAAGAAATACATTGGCCTTGCCTTCGAGAAATGGATGGTCACTTCCATTAACAGCTTTTGCCTTCAGATAAGCGTGGGGATCGACCTTCGGAATGGCCGAATAGCGAAAAGAGGACGGCAACTTAGCCGTCGTGACCGCCACCCGGTGTTCCACATTATCGGAAGCGATTTCACTATCGCCCTTCACCTCGAACACCACCGATGCGCCTTTGCGGGAAACGCTGGATTCCCGATCAGACAAGACCGGAGCAGATAGAGGCATATCGGCGGTCAGGGGGTCTCCGTAGAGTTTATCCGCTCCATATCGATTAGCCGCCGCCGGTTCATAAGCATTGTATCCAACCGAATACACTTCGCCATCGGGTGCACTCCACGATCCAAGACTCTTCCGGCGGGGCTGCATCATCTTGATACGCCAGGGCTGCAGTTCCGGGTGCTGGCCGCCCAGACCGGGATTTGCGGTGGACAGTTTCAATGAAACATCGCCCCAGTCCTCTCCCGTGTTCTGCTGCACCAAAGCAAAGTATTTTACATCGACCTCGCGTGACGCCGTGTCTACCCGGAGATCATAGGTCGGGATCCATTTAGGACCGCGCACCATATACGACAGCTTCAGCTCTGCTTTTCCAACCTTTGGAGATTCCAGATCCACCTCAACAATGCGGCGCACCTTCCGCGTATCTGCACCGGCATCCCGGATATCGGCCTGTACTTTTTTCAACGTCGCCCGCAGTTCTTTCAGCTCGCTCTCCGCCTCCAGAAGCTGCTCATCATACTCTTCATTTTTGGAGGTATAGAGCGTAAGCATGCTCTCCCAGCTTCCCGGATCAAGCGATGCAGCTCCGCCCTCTTTCTCCGCCGTGTGGGTTACCTTTGCACTGATCTCTTTCAGAAAACTCTTCGATGCCTGGAGGCGGGTCATTCGCTGCAGCACGACCCTCTCCTCGTCCATCAACTCCTCCTGCCGGCTATATAGTTCCTTCCAGGCCTCTTTCGGGATGTCTTTATAGTTTTCCGTTTTAAAGCGAACATCCAGCACCGTTGCGGCCCCGGAGCCCTCAACCTGAATTCCCCGGGAATCGATCGACTCCGGCAGTTCATCAAAAACAAGTTTATTCATCCCCTGCTCCAGCTGAATCTCAGCTGTCCGGGTTACCTGTGCGCGATCGCTGAACACCGTAACATCGGTAACCTGCGAAGAAACCGCCAGCGCGGCAGCTGCCATAAATCCAACCATGATGATCTCCTTTACTCCCCTGTGTTCCAACAACCGCAACAGCGTGCCAAAAAGTTCCAAGGTCTGAAAACAAAAAGGGCCGCCGAATCGGCGACCCTTCTGATTTCCAAGGTTTGGAAATTTTAGCCAACGAGTGCCAGGAGCACACCGGCCGCAACAGCGGAACCGATTACACCGGCAACGTTCGGGCCCATGGCGTGCATGAGCAGGAAGTTCTGCGGGTTAGCTTCGAGACCCACTTTGTTGGATACCCGGGCGGCCATCGGAACGGCAGATACACCGGCGGAACCAATCAGCGGGTTCACTTTGTCTTTGCTGAGCTTGTTCATCAGTTTAGCCAGCAGCAGACCTGCAGCCGTGCCGATTACAAATGCACCCAGACCCAGCGCCAGGATGCCGAGCGTCTGAACGTTCAGGAACTTGTCCGCCGCCAGTTTGGAACCTACCGCGAGGCCGAGCATGATCGTAACAATGTTGATGAGGGCGTTCTGCGCGGTGTCGGACAGACGATCCACAACGGTGGATTCTTTCATCAGGTTACCGAGCATGAGCATACCGATCAGCGGAGTCGCAGAAGGCAGCAGCAGCAAACAGAGCACGAGTACCAGCAACGGGAAGACAATCTTCTCGGTTTTGGTGACGTGACGCAGCTGTTTCATTTCGATGGCACGTTCTTCTTTGGTCGTCAGCGCGCGCATGATCGGCGGCTGAATGATCGGAACCAGCGCCATGTAGGAGTAGGCCGCAACGGCAATTGCTCCCAATAGGTTTGGCGATAGTCGCGAGGCCAGGAAGATGGCCGTCGGTCCGTCCGCACCACCGATGATGCCGATGGCCGCCGCATCCTGCAGCGAGAACAAACCGCCCATCGCCATGGCACCCAGCAGGGCAATGAAGATACCGAACTGAGCGGCAGCGCCGAGCAGAGCGGTTTTAGGGTTGGCCAGCAACGGACCGAAGTCGGTCATCGCGCCCACACCCATGAAGATGAGCAGCGGGAATACACCCGACTCAACACCCACGGTGTAGAAATAGTACAGGAAGCCGGCCGGCTGACCCGGCATCGGTCCGGCGGAAATACCCGCCATCGGAATGTTGGTCAGGATGGCACCGAAACCGATCGGCAACAGCAAGAGCGGCTCAAAGCCTTTCTTGATGGCCAGGAAGATCAGGCCCAGACCCACGAGGATCATGATGAACTGACCCAGACCCGGAGGAAGGGAGGCCGGAGCTTCATAGCCCGCAGCTTCAGCTTCTTCAACCTGATGCGTCAGCTGGTCAAGCAACGCCTGGTCCACCCCGTGTGCTTTATGGATCTGTTCCATGGCACCGTGGAAATGACCGGCAGAAACTTCCGCTTCAACGGTTTTGATCAACGCAGCTTTATAAGCAGCGGCTTTCTCTTCTTTCGACTGCGGGTTAAAGAAGCGGTAGATGCCGGTTTCCCGACCCAGCTTCTGGAAGCCCTTGGCAATTGAAATGTGATTTTCGTCGTGAGCGCTTTCCACTTTCGTGGCATCCGCCGGGCAGCAGGCTTCTTCCGCCTGCACCTGAGCGGTGCCGCCAATGAAGGCAGCAGCAAGAAGGCTCATGGTTATGAATTTCTTCATTATTGAATTCTCCGTTCGCTGTTGCGCTCTTAGTTGATGGATGCCATTGCTTCACCGGCAGTAACCTGCGCTCCGGCTTCAGCAGCGATGGAGGAAACGGTGCCGCCTGCAGCAGCTTTCACTTCCACTTCCATCTTCATGGCTTCAACAATGAAGAGTACGTCGCCTTCGTTGACGTGATCGCCAACGCTGACCAATGCTTTGATCACTTTCGCGTTCATCGGAGCAACCACTTCCACGGAATCCGCAGATTCGTGAGCAACGGTCGCCGTACCGGAAGTTTCAACACCGTCTTCAACGCCGATATCGTATGCTTTTCCGTTGATGGTGGCTTTGTCGCCTTTCACTTCAACCGCGAACTTTTTGCCGTTAACAGAAACGGTGTAACCGCCGTCGCCGCCAGCAGAGCTGGCTGCAGCAGCCGGAGCCGCCGGAGTCAGAGCGCCTTTACGCACGCCGTTGATTTCCATTTTACCGAGCAGGAAGTCGATACCCTTCTGCTTACAGGCACCGGCGATGAAGATATTCTCGTCGGTTTCTTCGAGGCCGTTTTCTTTCAGCATGGCTTTAGCCGGGGCGATCCCTTTCTTCGGATCGGCGTCGTTCAGGTCAACCGGATTGGCAGTGGTCGGCTCGAGCTCGAGCTTTTCACCGGCAATTTTAACGATTTCGGGATCGGGAGCGACCGGAGTCTTACCGAAGTAACCGAGAACCATTTTACCGTATCCTTCAGCAATCTTTTCCCATGGGCCGAAGATGACGTTGTTGAACGCCTGCTGGAAGTAGAACTGGGAAACCGGAGTTACGGACGTTCCGAATCCACCGCGGCGAACCACTTCGCCCATCGCGTGGATGCAGTCTTCGTATTTATCCATCATATTGTTGTCGCGCATCATCTGCGTGTTGGCAGTCAGCGCGCCACCCGGCATCGGGGACCACGGAATCATCGGCTCAACGGCTTTTGCTTCCGGCGGCAGCATGTAGTCAGCCATGCAGTCTTTAAAGACGGACTCGGCTTTCATCATTTTGTCGATATCGATATCGAGGTCGAAATCTTCGCCGCGCAGGGCGTGCCACAGGGTGGCGACGTCAGGCTGACAGGTTCCACCGGAGGCCGGAGCCATGGAGCAGTCAACCTGGTCAGCACCGGCTTTAATTGCCGCAATGTAACCAACGGTACCAACACCGGCCGTTTCGTGGGAGTGGAAAGCAATTTTGCAGTCAGCCGGCAGAAGCTTACGCGCCATCTTGATGGTTTCGTATACTTTCTTCGGAGCAGAAGTACCGGAAGCATCTTTAAAACAGACGCTGGTGAAAGGGATCTTCGCGTCGAGGATGTCCTGCAGCGTCTTCTGGTAGAACTCAACCGTGTGAGCGCCTTCGCATCCGGGAGGCAGTTCCATCATCGTAACCACCACTTCGTGGTTCAGGCCGGCGTCCGTAATGGATTTACCGGAGTCGATCAGGTTGTTGACGTCGTTGAGGGCGTCGAAGTTACGGATCGTAGTAATACCGTGCTTAGCAAACATTCTTGCGTGCAGGTCGATCATGTCGCGGGGCTGGGAGTCCAGGCCCACCACGTTGATACCACGTGCGAGGGTCTGCAGATCCGCATCCGGACCGGCTGCTGCACGGAACTTGTCCATCATGTCGAATGCGGACTCGTTGCAGTAGAAGAACGGAGCCTGGAAGCGTGCGCCGCCGCCGGCTTCGAAGTGAGTCTGCCCCGCTTCAACACAGGCCTTAACGGCCGGAAGGAAGTCTTCGGTAAGTACGCGGGCACCGTATACAGACTGGAAGCCGTCACGGAACGCGGTGTTCATGATATGGATTGTTTTCTTAGCCACGATTTTTCTCCTGGTTACTTTTTATAAATTAAAGGGGTTAGCCACGCTTTGCACGAATTGCGGCGAGTGCCACAGCGATTTCCGCCGTCGGATCTGAAGGAGCTGCCGCTTTCTTCGGAGCTGCAACCGTCTCTTCCGGAAAGAGGTGTGCGAATTTTTTGAAGAATCCCGCCGAACAGTTCATCGCGACGATGAGCAGAACGAGGAACGCGAAGACGGTAGCCATACCGATTACCATCAATGTTGCGCCTTGAGTCAGTAGTTCCATCTTTTCCATCTCCTTGATTTTGGTAAAATGAGCGGCATGTATACGTAATTTGCCTTGCCATGCCTAGTGAAAAACGGCCTTTTTATTAGCGTTCTCGCTAATAAAACCCAATCTAAATAAAGGACTAATAACGAATGACTTTTGAAGTGGAGTGGCACGATCGGCTGGGATCAACTAACGCGTATATGAAGGAGCACTTTAATCGGGAATTGAAAATTTCAAATGGGACCATTTTTGCAACCCGCGAACAGACCGCCGGCCGAGGCCGTGCAGACCGCAAATGGCTGACCGCTCCCGACACGAATCTCTGCTTTTCATTATTTATAGAAACGTCCTGCACTCTGATGGAAGTCCCCTCCCTCACCATGGCCGCCGCACTGGCGATCAACGAATATTTAAATGCACAGTTGATCCCCGCCTCACCCAAATGGCCGAACGATGTCCTCGTTGACGGAAAAAAGATCTGCGGCATCCTTTCCGAACGGGTCGAACGGAAAACATTTCCAAAGGCCGGAATTATTGTCGGGATCGGACTCAATGTGAACATGTCGTCGGAAGAAGCGGATGCCATTGACCGCCCCGCCACGTCGATGCTGATCGAATCCAACAGGGCCGGCGACCTGTTCCAAACATTGGAAAACCTCTTCCAACCTTTGGAACACTGGATCGGCAAATGGCAGAATGGCGGTTTTTCCAATCTTCGGAAAAGCTGGACCGAAAAGGCCGGCCCGATCGGAAAGCCATTGACCGTTCACGATGGCCCCATTAAAAAGAGCGGTACCCTCGCCGGATTCGGAGATCATGGAGAGTTGCTCCTGCAGACCGAATCCGGCCTCGAAACCATTTGGTCCGGAGACGTTTCATGAACCATTCACCCGAATTATCCCCTCGCAAAGCCGCAGAGGCCGCAGAGAAAAAAAACATTCCCCTCGGCGCTCTCTGCACCTCTGCGAGGAATATCCTACTCCTAATGAGTATATTGATTATAAGTGGGTGCGCTACGGGCGGACGACGGTATCGGATTCCGAAAAGCCAGAAGCCGGAAATCGTGAATATGGAAACCACCGGCTACTGCAAATGCGGCAAATGCTGCGGCTGGAAGCGCAACTGGAAATTCGAGCCCGTCGTGGCCTACGGGCCGAATAAAGGGGATCCCAAAGCCGTCGGCATCACCGCAGCCGGCACGAAAGCCGACTGGGGCACCATTGCCGCCGACACCCGCTATTATCCGTTCGGAACCATTATGTATATTCCCGACTATGGCTGGGGCCGCGTCGAGGACATCGGCGGCGCGATTAAAGGCATGCATATCGACCTGTATTTCCCTTCCCATAAAAAGGCACTGAAGTGGGGCCGGGAATACAGGCAGGTCAAAATCTGGGTACCCCGCAAAAAATAATCTTTATTTACAGAAGCTCGCAAAATACGCACAGAATACGTATTCAGGACTTCGCGCTCTTTGCGCAGATTGGTCATTGTTCATTTCCAACCATCAGTTTAAAACCACCCGTCAGAGAGGGTTGCTTTTCCGGACGGACGACCTATAGTAGCGCGTTTTTCGAGGAAATCTTATGGGAACACCACGTTTAGTTAGAGTTAACGAACTTTTGAAGCGCGAAATTGCGGAAGATCTATACCGCAACTTCGCCGGCTCCGATTTCGATTCGGCCGCCATCACGGTCACCCGCGTTGAATGCGCACCGGACCTGCGCGATGCCAACGTCTTCATCTCCATCTTCGGCCACGAAGATAACCGCGAAGGCATGATCGGCTATCTGAACCGCCACCGGCAGGAAATTATCCGCCTGATGGTGAAGCGCGTTAAACTGAAATATACCCCCCGCCTGCACTTCATCCTCGATGAATCGCTCGAAGGTGGAGACAACATTCTGGCCATGCTGGCCGAAATGGAGCGCGAAAATCCGGAAGCATTCAAGGACGACGAAAAGACCGATGAGAAACCGTAGAAAACGCGCGCCTGATCTGTACGACGGCCTGCTGCTCGTCGACAAACCGACCGACTGGACCTCGCACGATGTGGTGGCCAAGATCCGCAACACCTTCAAGCTGAGCAAATGCGGCCATGGCGGAACGCTGGATCCACTGGCCACCGGTCTGCTGGTGCTGCTGATCGGTAAAGGAACCAAACTTTCCGACCGCATCATGACCGGCGATAAAACCTACGAAGGCACCCTGCATCTGGGCATTACCACCAACTCGCAGGATGCCGACGGCGAGATTCTGGAAGAAAAAGACGCCTCGCACATCACCCGCGAAATGGTGGAAAAGGTGATTGCCGAAAAGTTCATGGGCAAACTCGAGCAGATTCCACCGATGGTCTCCGCCATTAAAAAGGACGGCGTTCCACTTTATAAAATGGCCCGCAAGGGACAGGAAATCGAGCGCGAGCCCCGCAAGATCGAGGTATTCGAGTTCGATGTGCTCGAATTCGACAATCCGCTGGTAAAATTCCGGGTCAAGAGCACCAAAGGCACCTATGTACGCACGCTGGCCCACGACATCGGAAACGAGCTTGGTGTTGGCGGAAGCCTCGATGCCCTGCGCCGCACCAATTCCGGCCCCCTCTCGCTTGAAAAAGCGCATACCATGGAAGAAATCCTGAAATGCGATAAAGAGACGCTGGATCAGAAGATGATTCTGCTAACGGACATGATCCCATGAAAATTATCCACGCCTTGGAAGAATTTCACGAAACCGACGTTCCGGTCATTCTGGCGGCAGGGTGCTTCGATGGGCTACATATCGGGCATACCGCTGTTATTCAGAAAGCGATTGAGCGTGCAAAAGAAATCAATGGCGAAGCCTGGGTGTTCACTTTCGATCCTCATCCGGCCAAAGTGCTCATGCCCGACCGCGCTCCCCCACTGATCTTCACCACCGACCAGCAGTCGCTTCATCTGCAGGAAATGGGCGTGGACGGTTGCATCCTGCAGCCTTTCACAATCGATTTTATGAAGCAGGAGCCTTTGGATTTCTTCGAAAACCTCTGCACCTGCATTCCGCACCTCGCCGGCATTTCCGTTGGCGAAGACTGGTCGTTCGGCCGCAATCGTGCCGGCAATGCCGCTCTGCTCACGAAGCTGTGTGGCGAGCGCAACATGTATTTCTCGGCTCACCCGGAAGTGCAGTGGAACAACGAACGCGTTTCCAGCACCCGCATTCGCGAAGCGATTAAACTGGGCCATACAGCCGAGGTGAACGGCATGCTGGGACGGCCGCTTTCAACCATTGGAAAAGTGGAACATGGCGAAAAGATCGGCCGTAAACTCGGCTATCCAACCGCCAACATTGATCCGGAGAATGATATGCTGCCTCCGCGCGGCATCTATGCCGCGCGCCTCCGTGTTGGCCACACGCTTTACAACGCGGCGGCCTACATTGGCCATCGCGGCACCTTCCATGAAAATAAGCCCCAGGTGCTGGAAGTCCATTTGCTCGATGAGACCGAAATTGATCTATACGGACAGCATGTGGAAGTCAGCTATCTGAAATATATTCGTGGTGACGAAGTTTTCGAAGATGCTGAAAAACTCAAAGCCCAGATCGCCGCCGACCTGGCTGCAATCCGCGCCGTACTCGACTAACGAATCCACACGACCTCTACTTCGTGTAGGGCGCGTTAGTCCACCGTAAGCGTGGCAAAGGCGGCGCGGTCGTCAAAAGCACCGAAGCCGATCTTCCCGACAGGATAGGTCTGGTCCTGAGCAGTCATGAGCGGAGTTTCCAAGTCGTCCACAAACACACGGATGGCTCCGCTTTCTTCATGCTGGATCTTTAACGTTCTCCAACCCTTGGAAAGGCGGGGCTCCGGATCTTTTTCCAGGTTGATCCGCGTCCGGCTGTCGCCATCCACCCGCATGATGATGTTGTGGAACTTATTGTCTGAGTTGGAGGAGATGTGTGCGTAGTAAAAATGCGTATCGTCCTGATACCCGAAGATCAGACTGACATCGCGGTTTTTTACCGCTTCCGGCTCCAGCGTAGCAGCCTCAATGGTGAATGCACCAATAGGCTGTTCACTTTTCAACAAAGCAAATTCCGCCGGGCGGCGCACCGGCGGGCGCTGTTCACCGGCCGTGTGGAGGATCAGGCACGCCCGTCCTTCCACCTCACCAGTTTTCCAGAGATTGGAAGTCAGCAAGGTCAGTTGATCCATCGATTCCGCTAAGTTCAACGGGTCGGCAAACGAGCCGCCCAGCATCAGCAGACTTCCAAGGATTGGAAAAAGCGCTCTACGCCAGCATGCCATCGTTATACCCCGGGAGATCCCATGGCTGTGGAAGGCCGGCCGGTATATTCATGGCCACTTTATCAGAGAATCCTTTGCGGGCTTTTTTATCCAATCCCTGGAAATTGGTCGCCAATCGGGCATTGGCCTCAACATGGGCGACCTCGCCGGTTCCGATAATCGTCGTGTGAACGCCAGGCAAACTCATGGCATAACGCATCAGCTCAGTGGGGTTTTCATCGGAATTCCGGACATGCCGAACGGACTTCATTGCAATTACGCCGATATTGCGCTCCACAGCCATGGCGAGAAGTTCGTCTTCATAGCGCCCGTTGTCGGGGCGGTTTGCCGGGAAGGTGGTCAATAAGGCATCCGGTTCGAACGCTTTAATGCATTCCATCAGAATGTCCGGACCGCTGTGGCCGGTCACCCCGAAATGCCTGATCATTCCCTGCTCTTTCGCTTTGACCACGGCTTTAAAGGCCTCTTCGCGGGCTTTGGGCGAAGTGTCCCCTTTTTTGGGTTCCCAGTTGTGCATGTGAAATAAATCAAGATGATCGGTCTGCAACCGTTTAAGGCTGCCTTCCAGCTCCCTCATCAAAGTGTCGTAGGTTTTCTGGTTACTCTTGGAAACCATAAAAACTTCATCACGACGTTCTTTGAGCACGGGGCCGATCAACTCCTCGCTGCCCTTGTAACTGTAGGCGGTATCCCAATAGTTGATGCCGAAATCGAGTGCTCGCTCCAGTATTTTCCGAGCCCCTTCGGGATTGCCGGCCATCGGCTTCCAGAATGCACTGCCTAGGCCCAGGCCATAGATGGATACCTCAGCTCCGGTTTTTCCCAAGATCTTCCGATCAACCCGCTTCGCCTGCGGTTTAGCTTCGGTGGTAGTAGCAGCGAGTCCTGCCAGACCGCTGCCTACAGATGTTGCAACAAACCCACGTCTCGATCCATTCATTGGTAATCCTCATGTTTGAATTTTTTCCACTATATAGTTTAGATGACGTCTCAACAACTGCATTTCAGGACATAAAAAAGGCCAGCCCAAAAGGCCGGCCTCTGTCGCAACGGGTGCAGAGATTAGCAACCGTCTTCTTCCAGGCGTGCAATGCCATTGGTGGCTTTCGCCATACGCTGTACGAGCGTTTCATACGTGCCGGCACAAAGCAGGGTAGACTTGCTTGGCAGAATGATCTCAGCGCGATCAGGGAACAGGCTTGAGCTGCGGATGCGGGCTCCGGTCAACTCGATCAGACGACGATTCTCACAAGTGCGGGAAATCCCGGTCTTGTCTGTGTAGTCTTTGCGTTTAACTGCGTATACTTCGAGAAACATAGTTGTCTCCTTCTGGTTGTTTCACTCGATTTTCCGCGAAATTTTTTATTCCGTACTCGGTAAATCGGTTAAAAAGCCGGACTTATATCCCCGCTTCCCCCTCATGTCGACCCCCAAAATAAAAATCTTTCCAAGGTTTGGAAACCGATAGAGGACAGAATCCTTTCTATTTCGTGAAGTCTTGACGCAAGCAACACCTTTCCCTAATTTCCCCGCTTCATAGGCCCCCTTATGAAAGAGGGCTTTTTTAATGGTTATCCGAAAAAAGGCGGACAAGTGCGGATCTTCCGATAACCGATAATTACTAAATGGAGTGTAAAGCAACATGTCGAGAACAGTACTTATCGGGTCGCAATGGGGCGACGAAGGCAAGGGAAAGATCATTGACGTACTCACCGCAAACGCGGATTGGGTCGTTCGTTACCAGGGTGGCAACAACGCCGGCCACACCGTTGAAATCGGCGACCAGAAATATGTTCTGCACCTCACCCCGTCCGGCATTCTGCGCGAAGAGTGCAAATGCGTCATCGGCAACGGCCTCGTGGTGGACCTGATCGGCCTGATGAGCGAGCTGACCGAACTGGTTGAGCGCGGCATCAAACTCGAAGACCGCCTCTTCATCTCCGACCGTGCCCACATTGTCCTTCATTATCACAAAGCGCTCGACGGTGCCAAAGAGGGCAACCTCGAAGAAGGCAAAAAGATCGGCACCACCAAGCGCGGCATCGGCCCCTGCTATATGGATAAAGCCGACCGTATCGGCCTGCGTATGGGCGACATACTCGAAGCCGACTTCCTCGACCGTGTTCGTGAACTGACCATTATGAAGAACAAAATCATTGAATCCATCGGCGGCGAAGCCCTGGACGTAGATGAAGTGGTTTCTGAAATTTCCAAAGCAGCGAATTACCTTAAGCCGTTCATCTGCGATACCATCCCGCTCCTGCACAAAGCCGTTCAGGACGACGACGAAATCCTGTTCGAAGGCGCACAGGGCGTTATGCTTGACGTCGACTTCGGAACCTACCCCTTTGTAACCTCTTCCAGCACTGGTGCCGGCGGTGCTCCGGCCGGTTCCGGCGTTCCTCCGGGCGCCATCGATCGCTGTGTGGGCATTGTGAAAGCCTACACCACCCGCGTGGGAGAAGGCCCCTTCCCGACTGAGCTGTTTGATGCAGACGGTGAACATATTGCCAAAGTCGGCCACGAATTCGGCGCCACGACAGGACGCCCGCGTCGCTGCGGCTGGTTCGATGCCGTGATTGCCAAATATTCGGCTATGGTCGGCGGAATCAATGAGTGGTCGCTGATGAAACTCGACGTGCTGGACGCAGTTGAAACCATCAAGGTCTGTGTGGCCTATGAATGCGATGGCGAACGTATCGATAATGTACCGGCATCCATCAGCAAGCTCGGACGCTGCAAACCGATCTATGAAGATTTCAAAGGCTGGAACACCCCGACCACCGAATGCACCTGCTGGGAAGAGCTTCCGGAGCAGGCCCAGAAATATGTTCAATACATTGAAGAGATCACCGGTGTAAAAGTCAGCATTCTCTCCGTGGGTCCGAAGCGCGCCAGCACGATGCTGCTGGATCGCTAACAGGAATAAATTATGGCCACAAAGAGGCACAAAAAGCACGAAGACTATAGACGCTTGGGTCTTTGTGTCTCTTGTGCCTTTTCGTGGCAATCCTTCCATGAGTCTTGATTTGCAATCTCTGGAAAAAATCCCGCGTCACGTTGCCCTCATCATGGATGGCAACGGCCGGTGGGCTCAGCAGCGG
Source organism: Pontiellaceae bacterium B12227 (assembly GCA_029432775.1). GTDB lineage: Bacteria > Verrucomicrobiota > Kiritimatiellia > Kiritimatiellales > Pontiellaceae > Pontiella. The sequence goes on from JAROAZ010000007.1 coordinate 130,748, forward strand.
GGTCTTTCGCGCATCGAGGGGCATAAAGAAGGCGCGCAGTCCGTGCGTGCTGTTCTGCGGGCTGCTGCTCAGGCCGGCGTGGAGTTCATTACTGTCTACGCCTTCAGCACCGAAAACTGGAAGCGCCCGCCGGCTGAAATTGATGGCCTGATGAAACTGCTCGTTCATTCGCTGAACGAATATGAGCAGGAGCTGCACGACAATAACATCCGCCTGCGGGTGATGGGACAGTTCGAAAAACTTCCCCTGCCCGTCCGGATGCGCCTGCAGAAAACCATCGATGCCACCGCGCATTACACCGACCATACTTTTGTGATTGCCCTCAGCTACGGTTCCCGTATGGAAATTGCCAACGCGGCCAAACAGATTGCGGAAAAAGTAAAAGCCGGCGAAATGAAGCTGAAAGAGATTGATGAGCAGACCATTACTGATCATCTCTACCTGCCGGATGTACCCGATCCGGAACTGATGATTCGGACCAGCGGAGAGCTCCGGCTGAGCAACTTCCTGCTCTGGCAACTCTCCTATGCCGAGTTCTACATCACCAACGACTACTGGCCCGATTTCCGCGAAGAACAGTTTTTCCATGCATTGGAAGCTTTCAACGGACGGGATCGTAGGTATGGTGGTGTGAAGAAAAAATAGCGAAGGCCCATGGATAAAAAACGAATCATCATAGCACTATGCATCGCGGCAGTTCTCGTACCGGCCTTCAGCCTGGTTCCCTGCAAATGGCCCATTGGATTAATCGGCATGCTCCTGTTCGCGGGCGTCGGCACCTGGGAGTTTTACGGCCTGCTGAATGCCGGAGGCATCAAGACCTCCACGAAATGGGGCATCGGAAGCGGACTCGTTTTTGTTGCCGCCACCTGGTTCAACGCCCTCAGTAAACACCATCTGGCCTACGACGGCTTCCGCGTTTCCGACAAAGCACTCTGGTGTGTGCTGCTGATTGTTATCCTTTCAAACTTCTTCCGTATACTAGCCTATCCCGACCTGCGTAAAGGTCTGGAAAGCTGCATGGGCACGATTCTTGGAATCGTGTATGTTCCATTGCTCTGGAGTTTTGTGATTCGCCTCTTCCTGCTGGGCGACCTTTCAAAACCCGGTTGGGCCGCCTTTTATGTCATCCTCTGCATGAAAATGGCCGACTCCGGCGGCTATTTCTTCGGGACCCGTTTCGGCAAACACAAACTCGCGCCCACCATCTCTCCGAAAAAGAGCTGGGAAGGCCTCATTGGCGGCGTAGTTTTCTGCACCCTCGTCAATATCGGCTGGTGGATCGTTTCCAAAGGCCACATCAACAGCGCCGTACCCTTTTCCCTCCTCCACGCACTCATACTCGGCTTCCTTTTCCCCATCGTCGGAACAGTGGGCGATCTGGTCGAATCCATGTTTAAACGCGCGGTGGATGTAAAAGATTCCAACACTATGGTTTATGGACTCGGCGGTATTCTGGACATGGTCGACAGCATTCTGTTCGCCGCCCCCATGCTTTTCATCTACATCGAACTTTTCCTCAAATAACCTTCCAAGGAACTTCCCATGCTCACGATTCTCTACATCGTCGTAATGACACTATTTTTGTTCGGTATTACCATTTTCGTCCACGAATGGGGCCATTTCATCGTGGCCAAAAAGTGCGGTCTCAAAATTGAAGCCTTTTCCATTGGCATGGGGCCCGCACTCTGGAAAAAAGAGGTGGATGGAATCCTGTATAAAATCGGAGCCTTCCCCATTGGCGGCTATGTTTCCCTGCCGCAGCTCGATCCCGCCGGCATGGAAAAAATTCAGGGCGATAACGACGAAGCCGACCGGGATACCCTGCCCGATGTCTCGCCCCTGAAAAAAATTGCGGTCGCCGTCGCCGGTCCCATCTGCAATATCATTTTCGCCTTCCTGCTCGCGATGATTGTCGCGACAGCCAACAATCAGGAAGTGCTCGCCATTGTCGGAACCGTGGCCGAAGACTCTGTTGCTGCGGAAAAAGGGCTCAAGCCGGCCGATCAGGTGATTGCCGTAAACGGCAAGCCGATCAAATCCTGGTACGATGGTCAGGTGGAAGCACTGCTCACCGGCGGTGACTTTGAAGTCACACTCACCGTACTCTCCGCTGGCGAAACGCGAGAGATCACCCTGACAGCAAACAATCCGGAAAATGGCGATGTCCTGATTCCGGGCATTTCCGAAGCCATTCCCTGTGTTCTGGGGCGTGTCACCCCCGGCTCCCCGGCCGAAGCTGCGGGCATTCAGCCCAACGACTTCGTTAAAGAATTTGCAGGCACCCCCGTCATCGACTGGAACCATTTCACCGAGCTCGTCCAGAAACACCCGGACGAAACGGTTCCCATGGTGGTGCTGCGGGATGACGAACTGGTCTCCCTGACCGTTACTCCGAAATATGACGAAGGCCTGGAGCGTGCGTTGGTGGGCGTAAACCTCGGCGGTTCCATGTCCATGCCCTGGACCCTCACCGGCAACCCACTGGAACAGGTTAAAAGCGATTCCCTCTCTATATTCCGACTGCTCAAAGCTCTCACCACCCCGAGCGAATCCAAACAGGCTGCCGGCGGACTCGGTGGCCCCGTGGCGATCTTTACCATGATTACCTTCGCTCTGAAAATGGGCATCATCAACGCACTGGGCCTGATCCGCTTTATCAACATCAACCTGGCCGTGCTCAACCTGTTGCCCCTGCCGGTTCTCGACGGTGGCCACATCTGCTTTGCCCTGTGGGAAATGATTACCAAACGCAAAGTGCACCCAAAAGTCGTGGCCTCGCTGGTCAATGTATTCGCCATCCTGCTGCTCTCCGCCATGGTCTTCCTCTCCTGGCGCGATGCCGACCGCAACTGGAACATCAGCCGCTTCTTCAAAAAAGCACCGGCAGAACAAGTGGAAGCAGCTCCTGAAGCACCCGCAGCAGAAACTGCTATTGAGTAATGAAACGAACCTACAAAAAGCGGGCGTTGTTTGATTTCAAACGACTGGGGCAGTTCACCTTTACGCTTTTTGTTGTCTTCATTGCGTATAAAATCCTGACGCCTCCGAGCAACGAAACCGTTCGGATCACTTCCCCGGACGGCTCAAAAACCGCCCGTTTGAGAACCTTTTTCTACTACGACAACCAGCCGTCCTATAAGGTTTATTACCGGGAGGAAGGCAAACGGGTCTGGCTCAGCCTGCTCTCTTTGCCAGCCTATACCAATACCCCGCCCGAAACGCATCAGCCCGACCTGAAGTGGAGCCCCGATTCCGGGCAGATCGACCTTCTCCTCAGCGGAACCTCTGTGTGGCACCACGCCTTCGCGGAATAAAAATTTCCAATCCCTGGAAAATATTTTGCAGCACCCTTCGTTATTCAACCGTACCGGGGAAGTAATTGAACGGAGGCAACAAATGAAAACGAAAACCGGATTGATCATCACAGCAACTACCGTGCTGGCTGGAGTCATTACAGTCAGCGCATATCCTCAGCAACAAGGAGCAAACCCACCACAACAGAATATGCGGCAGCGCGGACCTGAAGGATTCAATCAGCAGCAATCACCGCGTCAGGCGCATGGCCGACCGCAAATGGACCAACAGAACCGCCGCCCGCAACAGGGCCCGGCAATGCAGCAGCGCCGCGGACAAGGACCGCAAGATGCTCAGGTTCAGGGCCGCCACAACCAACAGCGACAGTTTCCGCAAGCTCAGCGCGGGCCGGCGGTTCAAGGCCGTCGTTCGCAGGGTCCACAGGCGATGCAGTTCGGCCGGGGACAAGGACAGCAGAATGCTATACAGAGCCGGCGCAATCTGAATCAGATGCACCAGGGTCGTCGACAACAGGCCGTTCAGGGCCAACGCTCCCAAAGACCGATGATGAACCAGCGCAATGCTCAGGCTATTCAAGGGCAAAACAACCAACGCCGGTTTCCCCAGGCTCAGCGCCAACAGGCTGTTCAAGGCCGTCGTTCGCAGGGTCCACAGGCCATGCAGGGCCGGCGCAACCTGAATCAGATGCACCAGGGTCGTCGCCAACAGGGCGTTCAGGGCCAACGCTCCCAAAGACCGATGATGAACCAGCGTAATGCTCAGGCTATCCAGGGTCGAAATAATCAGCGACAGTTCCCGCAGGCTCAGCACCAGCAGGCCATTCAAGGCCCACGTTCGCAGGGACCGCAGGCCATGCAGGGCCGCCGAGGACAAGGATCACGCAGCGCCCAGGCCTCTCAGGGTCGGAATAATCAGCGCCAGTTCCCGCAGGCTCAGCGCCAGCAAGCTGTTCAAGGCCCACGCTCGCAGGGACCACAGGCCATGCAGAACCGCCGCGGACAGGACCAGCGTAACACTCAGGTTCGGGGTCAGCAAAACCAGAACCAGTCAGAGCAAGGTCGTCGTCAGCAGGCTGTTCAAGGCCAGCGTTCGCAGGGACCGCAGGCAAATCAGAGCCGCGGACAACGACTCACACAGGATCAGCGCGAAAAAATCCTGAAAAAGTTTGATGAGGATAAGGATGGAAAACTTTCCGCCGCAGAACGTGAAGAAGCAAAAAATGCGTGGAAACAGCATAGAAGCAAACGAAATAACAGGCAGACCAAAACTCATCCTGAAAAATCAGAACCAATTGATAATGAAGTGGTAGGACCTAAAAAACCCACCCCGCAAACCAGCACTCCTGAACCGGAAGCGGGCGAATGAAAAAATAATTAATAAATAATGTCCACAAACCCACACGGGTTGCGTCTTGTGGGTATATATGTTCCCGCGGGATCATATAGGCGGCGTAAGGTTTCCCTCCTCTTTTCCTTGCGCCGCTTTCTTTTTGCCCTCGTGCGGCGGAACCGACTTCCAATGATTGGAACCCTTATTCCAGGAAATAGTTATAATCGCGCGCTTCTTTGGATTCAATGACTTCCATGGCATCTTCCGGACTGATTGCCGCAATCAGCCGTTCCCGAATGGCGCTATCGGAAACCATGGATGAAAGGCTGGACAGTACCTTCAGATGCAGATCTTTTTTATCCTGAGGGGTCACAATCAGCATGATCAGCTTGACCGGCTCCCCATCGGGGGCGTCAAAATCAATCCCCTCGCGGCAGATTGCCATGACTCCCTGAATGGAGGGTCCTTTTTCAATATGTCCGTGCGGAATGGCAATGGACCGGCCCATGGCGGTCGACATATCCTGCTCGCGGGCCACAACGGACTGATATAACTCATCCTGACTGATATGCTCCACCCGATGCGTCTTCATCAGGAAGGTAACCAGTTGACGAATTGCATCCCATTTATCCAGGGCCTTTAAGTCAACCACGATGAATTCTTCGGCCAGGAATTCGACCAGCCGCTGACGATCCCGATTCGCCTCGCCCGAGCGGGCCAGCGCCGCCTTGGTGGCAAAAGGTCCGACAATTTCAGCCACGGTTACACCAGCCAGAATGATGGCCCCCACGGCCTGCTTAATTTCTTCCGGAACAAACGAGTCGTTGCTGAGCAGTACAACCAGACCAATGGCGATACCCGATTGAGGATAGAGCGCATACGACATATTCTGCCAAATGCGCCGCGAGCTTTTCCCGAGATATCCTCCAAGGGCCGACCCGATACTTTTACCGAGAACGCGGGCTCCAATATAAACGGTGGCTGCCACGCCGACGGCCAGCAAAGCATCCAGGTGCAGAGAAACTCCGGCCAACGTAAAAAAGATGACGTACAGCGTCGGCTCCAGCGGAGTGAGCGTATTGAGCTGTCTTTCCGCAACTTCCGAGCTGTTTCCCAGATATACGCCGAAGAACAGGCAGACCAGCAACGGACTCAAATGAAGATATGCCGCCAGGCCGTCGAGCAGCATAATGGCCAGCAGGATGGTGGTGAAATCATGAAACTTCGGCTTGGAAACCAGCACCTTGGTAATCCACCCCATTCCGAGACCCAGCACAAGTGCACCGACCAGATGATATCCGGAAAGGATAAGCGCATCGTCGATTTTACCGGTCGTTTCTCCGCTCTCAAAATATGCGGAAACAAATGTCCGCATCATTACAAAGATCAGGATGCAAAGAATATTATTCAGAGCGACGGCCGAAATCAGCGTTTTCACAAATGGTCCCTTTGCACGGGACTCGCGAATCAATGCAATCGTCGTGGCCGGAGCTGTTGAAGCCGCAATCCCGCCCAGTAGCAACGTGGTCGGCCAATCCATCCCGAACAGCTTGCAGGCAACGACGACCGTTAAAACAGAAAATGTCACTTCGAACAGGGAAATGGAGATAATACGTCGCAACGAGTTATGAATTCGCCGATAGGAAAGGTGTCCGCCAATGCTCACCGCCACGAGACTCATGGCAAAGGTGGCAATCGGCTGCATATCGTGTAGCTGCTCATGCGTGCCGATCAGGCCCAGACAGGTCGGCCCTATCACAATGCCCCCGAGAATATTTCCGGTCACATGAGGCAGCTTGAAAAATTTTCCCACCCAATCTCCGGCAAATCCGGCAAGAATCAGAATGCCGACCACAAGAAACGGGCTCAGATGTCCCGTGTGCAAAATTGAATCAATTATATCTTTCAGAGCTTCCACAATAGTTCCTTATCAGGTTGCACGCCATGCGTATGAAAAGGATTCTGTCAAAGCACAGAAAAGAAGGCAAGTAATCAGGACAGAATCTAAATAGGTCGTACTACTGCGAAGCACGGATATGCTGAACCTGAAGTTGCAGGGAGGTATTCCCCATCCACTGATTTTCCTTAAGCATGAACGCCACATCCAGTTTGCCGGAGGGCAGTTGCTCAAGGGGATAATTAAAAGCAATCGCCTCGAACTTCCGACCATTGGAAACCAGCGATAGTTTTAAATGGGATTCTCCCACCACTCTGGGTGAGCCCGAAACCGCCGCCTGCTTCAAGGCCCAGACCGGCTCCGGATTATTCTGGCCGAAGGGCCGTAATTGCTTCAACTGTTCAAGAAAATCCCAGTTAATCTGTTCTGCATCAACCACGGCATCAATATACTGAACCGGTTCGAGGTCCTTATCCGCCAACGCGCCGGCCACAACCGCATTAAAATCATGTTTGAACTGGTCCAGGCGGCCGGCTTTTACTTCCAGCCCGGCGGCCATTTGATGCCCTCCGAACTTAGAAAGGCAGTCCTCGCAGGCCTGGAGGCCATCCAGCATATTATATTCTTCAATACTCCGGCAGGAGCCCCGGGCACTGCCGTCGTCATCAATTCCCATAATAATGGACGGGCGGTTATAGTGCCGCGACACGCGGGAAGCCACAATACCAACCACCCCGGGATGCCAGCCTTCCCGGGCGACGACCAGACCGAAGTGCTTTTCCGGATCAAAATATTCATCGATCTCCTCAAAGGCCGCATCGGCCATCTCGCGCTCGATCTTCCGCCGTTCGGCATTTGTATCGTCCAGCAGATGCGCAATTTTCTGCGCCTCCGAAGGACTTGGCGTGATCAGGAGCTGCAGCGCCTGCATCGGCTGGCCAATACGCCCGGCAGCATTAATCCGCGGTCCGAGCTGAAATCCCAGATGAAAGGTATCCGGCTCCCCTTTTACCCCGGATACCGTTTTAAGCGCCTCCAGTCCGGCCCATTTTGTCGCAGCCAACTGGGCCAGTCCATGGCGCACCAGAATTCGGTTTTCATCCACCAGCGGGACAATGTCTGCAACCGTGCCCAGCGCCACAATATCAAGGTAGTCCCGCAGATCGACTCCGGCGGCACTCGCCTTTTTTAAACCGCGGCCTTTTTTGACCATGGCATGCGCCAGCTTGAAGGCCACCCCGACACCGGAAAGAATTTCCAGTTTGGGTAAATTTCCAAGCTTTGGATTAATCAGAGCAAAGGCAGGTGCGGTCTGCTCCTCGGGTTCGTGGTGATCGGTAACGATTACATCCACACCACGCTCCTGCGCCACACGCACGCTTTCCACCGAGTTCACACCACAATCAACAGAAACCACAACGGTCGAACCGTGTTCCTGCAGGCAGCGATCCATCGCATCCGGAGAGAGGCCGTATCCTTCGTCCAGCCGATCAGGTATGAACGGTTTCGCATTTGCCCCCAGAGCGATAAAAATGCGGGTAAGCAGCGAGGCCGAGGTAACCCCGTCTACATCGTAGTCGCCGAAAATGGTCATGGTTTCTTCGGCATCAATGGCTTTCCAAAGTCTGGAAACAGCCTTTTCCATATCCGGCAGCAAAAAGGGATCGGTCAGGTTGGCCAGTCGGGGCTCCGTGAAAGCTTCGGCCGCTTGCAATGTCTGGAAGCCGCGAAGTACGAGAATGCGTGCAATGGGGTCCGGGAAACCGCTTTCGCGGATCAGATCGTTGACTGCCTCTTCATCAACGGGTTTGATTTTCCAGCGTCTGGAAGGCATCGGTTAGATCTCATCCATGGAAGTTCTGCGGCCGACACTTACAAATCGGCTCACGAGCGCTTTGATGAGAATCTTGAGATCTTCAAACAAGGAGCGGATGTGGGCATACCAAAGAGAATCGACCAGTGGGTCTGAATCGAGATTGTAGTCCTGATAGCAGAAAGCTCCGGGATAGTAGTGCGGTATTTGCTTGATGATATTATCGTCCTGAGGATGACGCATGGGCGGTTGCCCGCAGAGAAACAGTCGGCCGCGAAGCGCAAGCAGAATGCGTGGAAAACGGTCCAGCGAGAAGGCGCGGAACACACGATACAAAATAGATTTTACATCCTTCAGCTTTCGGAAAACCGGCAGCGAAATATATCCGGTGTAGGGATCATGAAACTGATCCTTGGTAAATTTGGCTACGCCGGTGATGCGAATCAGAGGATACAGCAAGAGAAACGGGACGACTTGTACCGAAGCGATGACCAAAGCCACACACCAGAGAATTATATATCGAACCAGATCTTCCGTCCGCATATCAGGACGGTTGCGGGCCACCAGCCAGGAATCGTCGATCTGAATGGCGGTCCCATCGGACGGATCAATGACCCGGTTCCCCGACACAATCTTATTGCGGATCTCCAGATTGCGGCCGATGTAGGTATCGTCAAGAATCAGGCAGTTGCTCAGTTCGCTGTAGGTATCCACAATCACATGGTTTGCCACCACGGCATTCGGCCCTACTGTCGTCATGGCTCCGAACCGGCAGTCGTCTCCAATCAGAATCGGCGCTTTGAGCTGGCTTGAAGGCGGTGTCCGCACGTTGAACCCGATGGAGCTCCCGTCGGTTCCCGAGAAACCGGCCGTGACGTATCGCGAAAACTCACCGGAAACCATCTTCATATTCAACTCATAATAATCGCCGATGGATTTAATGATATACGGGTGAATATGAACCTCTTCCAGACCGCGATTATCCGCACCGCAATCCGTAAGGAGCTCTCCGAGTTCTTCCGCGTTTTTCCCATAGATGAAAAAAGGCGTTGAACCTCCGTCATGACAACAGGTTTGCAAACTGGAATACCCATCGGGCCGGAACCCCTGCCGTTTCCGCATAAAGAAAGGTCCGCCGAAGAACAGCAGTCCGTTTTTCCAATAATTGGAAATTGATTTAAGATAGTCCACTGCGGTTTCGTTACTGCGCGAAAAAACATATTCAACGACCACATTCCACCGGTCGCCGGAGGCGATATAGTCCTCCACCTCCTTGGCACCTTCACCAAGAATGACATGCACCGACCGCACCCCGAATCCCGTGCAGGCTTCCAGCCAATAGTCGAGCATCGGACGATTTGCCACTGGCAGCAGAGCCCAGGGCATATCCCCCATTGTCTCAGCCCAATCACAGGCAGTTGATGTATCCAGGACAGCAATCATGAATTAAAGCGAATCGTTTATTCAAACCCCTTAATGGCATCTTCGACGGTTTCATAAATTTCAAAAACCTTATAGGCCCGTGTTATTTCGAACACCATCCGCGGTTTTTTCTGCAGGTTGGCAATCTTCATATCGCCTCCGTGCTCGCTGATCCGTTTGAGTACGGCAATGAGCGTACCCAGGCCGGCCGAATCCATAAAATCTACCTTTTCGAGATCAATGACATAGTTTTTCACCCCCGGCTCGGCTTCCTGCCAGCTTGAAAGCTGATCACGAAACAGATCGACCGTTGCGGCCGTAAGGGCTTTGCTCAACTGCACGACTCCGACTTCGTCAACTTTGGAACAGTTAACTAACATTATCTTCTCCTAATAGGCCCCGCGGCCGAACAGGACCGCCGGAATGGTTTTCAACATGATTACAATATCTTTAAACAGGCTTTGACTTTGAATATATTGCATATCCAGACCGACCTGCTCATTAAACGGGATATCCGAACGTCCGCGGATCTGCCACAAGCACGTCAGGCCAGGTTTGACATGTAACCGTTTGCGTTCAGACAGAGTATAGGCTTTCACTTCTTCCGGAAGCGGAGGGCGCGGCCCGACAACCGAAAGGTCGCCGGTTAGAACATTAAAAAACTGAGGCAGTTCATCGAGACTGAACCGGCGCAGAAAGCCACCGCACCGGAGCAGACGGGGATCCTTCTTCATCTTGAAGATAACACCATCTTCAGATTCATTCTGCTCTTCCAGCTGCTCTCGCAGTTCGTCTGCATTGCGCACCATGGAACGGAACTTATAGAACCGGAATTCCCGCCCGTTTAAACCCACCCTCTTCTGCATATAAATGACCGGAAAGCCGTCTTCAATCAGAATGCTCAATGCCACAACAAGAAACAGGGGCAACAGTAAGATGATAGAAGTCAGGCTGACCGCGATATCTACGAACCGCTTTAATACAAGCAGACTACGCAGCATGCCTTCCCAGAAAACCAGGCGTGAACGCTGTTTCCACTTCAGGATGTGCACATCTGCCTTCGTTACCGGAATATCCATTCGGTTAAACAGTTCCCGACGAGCTCTATACACAGGGCGTTCCATTTAGTCCCGCTCCTCATCCACAATGGTGCAGTAGGTCAGGTTCTGCTTCTGAACCCGATAGCGTTCAATCCGTTCCGTGATGGTATGCGTAATGGCCAATCCCCGGCCGCGCTCTCCCATATACGTTTCATCCAGCTCGCGGTTAAGCGCTTCTTCCAGATCCCACTCTTTGCCTTCATCGCGCAGGACGACCTGACATACATTTCCATCCACACGAATCTGCAGCCAGAAAGAATCTTTTTCAGCCAAACCACCATGATCCACCAGATTGGCTCCAAGCTCCATAACCAACAGTCGAAGCATGGCGGCTGTATCCGGGGAGATGCCCTGCGAAATGATCGCACTCTCTGCCTGTCGTGCCGTATCGGATACCAGATAAATATTCCGAGGCACCGTTTGTTCCAATACAATTTTACCGGGATCCAGCATCTGAATGGATATGGCCGTGCAGTCGTCAGCTGCAATATCATAGCCCTGCGCATCCAGTTCATTCAGCAATTTGACCGCTTTATTCGGAGCATCCGGCTGATGCACCACCTCACGGTAAACGGTTTCCATATGGTTCCCGCATTCCTCGTTGCTATCGCGATGCCGCGCTTCAACCAGCCCATCGGTGTACAGCAGCAGATATGAATTCCCCTCATCCTTGAGTACCACTTCATCCAGTTCAGAATACGGGCGCTCAGCCCCGAAGGGGAAACCAATGGGCGCGCCACCCTTTTGGTTAAAGCGGGAGAGATCCATCACCTTCCCGTCATCAATCAGAATCGGGTTCGGATGACCGCAGTTCATACATCGCCATTCCAGAGTATCAGGGTTATGCACGGCCATAAACATGGTCGCATAGTACGAAGGATTATCAATTCGTCGGCGGAACACCACATTGAGCGCATTGCAGATTTCAGCTGGTCCCCTGTCCGCGTATCGATGAATCATTTCGCTGGCCGTTGCCTTCAACAAAGAAGAAATCATGGCCGGAGCCACTCCATGCCCGGAAACATCAGCCACATAGATCACATGCCGCCCATCGGGCAGCGCAATGATATCGAAGGCATCACCTCCGACATCCATACAGGGACGATATGCGCTACGAACTTCAAACCGACGCGAAAAATGCGGAATATCGGAAAAAAGGGACCGCTGAATCGAACCGGCCAGCTCAAGATCCCGGGAAACCCGGTTATTCCACACCGTTAATTCGTCGTTACTTTTCTTGAGAGCCAGCGCATTACCCACGCGCAACACCAGTTCCCGCGGGTTGAACGGTTTTCGGATGTAATCCATGGCCCCGAGTTCGAATCCGGTCTCAATGTCTTCGATCTTCGATTTAGCCGTTACCATGATAACCGGAATTCCTGCCGTACGCGGCTCGCTCCGCAACTTGTCGCAGAGCTCAAAGCCATCCATATCCGGCATAATGACATCCACAAGAATCAAGTCAGGAACCTTGCTGGCGGCCAGCATCATTCCGGTGAGTCCATCATCGGCATCAAATACTTCGCACCCGCGAGCTTCGAGCAGTTTGCGTAAATAAAGCCGATTGGGCAACTCGTCGTCGACCACGAGCACACGACCGGAAAGCGGTTGCACCAACCGGGATGTTGCCTGTTCAGTAATAGGAGGATGGTCAGACGACATGCTGCAGATTACCCAAGGGTTTTTATCCATTCAGCGAGGCCTGAAATCAACGGATCGGCATCGCCCAGACGATCTTCTTTGGCCGTATTTTCAATTTCGAGCCCGAGAACGGAAATTTCGGGCAGTCCAATGGTTCCGCCCATGCCTTTGATAGAGTGAGCGGCCATGCGCACCATCTCCATATCATTTTCCTCGCGCCCCTGCTGAAGCTCCCCCGACAGCCGGACCAGTTCTTCAATAAACACTTCTATCAGTTCATCATCCACCTCATCGGTATCGACAACAAATTGGTTTTTTCTGGCTTCGAGTTCGGGAATCAGTGCCGCCACCCATTCCGTGTTACCGGGTATATTTGCCATAATTTTCTCCATGCAACTCAGGTCGTATAACAACCTTCAAATCATAGCATTCTTAAAGGTGGAGGCAAATCCGCATTAGATCATTTTACAGAGTTTGGAAGATCAAACTGCTTTCGGGCCATCGGAGCACTTTCAACAGCGGCCTCAATACCGATATCCGCCTGATTCACCTGATCTCCGAACTTCTGCTCCAGCCATTTCAGGCAACGGCGATAAATACCATCGTAGTCCGTTCGCGAGGTTTCCATATCGGTTACGAGATCAAATGAAACCTTAAACGGTACGGATTCGCCTTCGGCCCGCAAATCATGCACCTCAACCAGCCCCGATTCCTGTTCAACATACTCATGAATGACCCGGCTCAGTTCTTCAAAGAAGGGATGTGATCGATCCACCGGATCCAGATGGGCCAATGCGCGCCAGTGGAAATCCTTTTCAACCGCGGCCTCAGCCTCTTCGGAAATCAGATGTGCATCAACCAGGCTCATCTTTGCATCCACCTCGATATGGAACGAAACCATCTTCACGTCGCCATAGTGATGAACCATAATCTCATGAGCGCTCATTACGCCCTCGACCGCCACCACTGCATCATGAATTTGCTGAACAGTCTGCGTATCCGGTTTCTGGCCCAGAAGAATATCGATAGCCTCCCGGGCATAGGAGATTCCGGTATAAAGAATGAATGCGGCCACACCAATAGCAGTCCAACCATCCACGGCCCCCCAACCCATTTTTGCACTGACTAATGCCACGACGACCATGAGCGTGCAGATGATATCAAAAGTATGATTCCACGCATCCGCCTCCAGCACCTGTGACTTCGTCAGGCGGGCCAGTTGCCGGGCAAAAACCGCCATCCAGCTCTTCACCGCCACCGTAACGCCCACCGCAACCATCAGCCAGAGCGGCGCTTCAACCGGTTGCGGATTAACCAACCGCATTATGCCCGACTTCGCCACTTCAGCTCCGACAATGATCAAAGCAATCGCCAGCACCAGTGTTGCGACAGCCTCAATACGGCCATGTCCGAACGGATGATCCTCATCCCGCGGCTTTCTCGACCACTGGAATCCCAGCGCAATCACGAGCGAGCTGCCCATATCAGTCAGGTTGTTGGTGGCATCGGCCATCATGGAAACGGAACCGGAAGCCATGCCCAGCCAGAATTTACCAGCCGCCATCAAGGCACTCATAACTGTACTCACCCACCCGGCCAGCATGCCCAGGCGCGTCCGGTTTTCATGACTGTCAGCGGGAAGATCCTGCACCACCACCCGCTGCAGCAGGAAGTTCATGATCGGAAACGGTAAACTGTGTTTTTTATCATTCATACATAAAAAGAGGCGTTCCAATGACTGGAACGCCCCGAAGATAGACTAAATAAGTATTAAAAGTCTACTTAACCTTTTCCTCCTTGTGCCACAGCAGAACAACCGGGGTGGCCACAAAGATGGATGAGTAGGTACCAACCAGGATACCGATGAACAGCGCCAATGCGAAGTCCTTCACGGCACCGCCACCGAAGACGAGCAGCATAACCACGGTCAACAAGGTTGTTACCGAAGTCAGCACCGTACGGCTGAGGGTCTGGTTGATGGAGAGGTTGGCGATATCCTTGTAGGACTTGCCTTTCTCCAGCTTAAGATCTTCACGAATTCGGTCGAATACCACAATCGTATCGTTCACCGAATAACCGACAATGGTCAACAATGCCGCAATAATCGGCATACTGAGCTCGTTGCCCAGGGCACAGTAGATACCAACCGTAATCAGCACGTCATGCGCCAGCGCGGTAATGGCACCCATGGCAAAGGCGAATTCGAAACGAATGGAGATGTAGATAATGATGCCGATCAACGCGAAGATAATGGCATTCACACCCTTCTTCTTCAGTTCAGCACCAATCTGCGAACCGACACTATCGTTCTTCACATCTTTATATTCGCCGGACAGGCCTTTAACCGCCTGAAGCGCCGGCTCCGCTTCTTCGCCGGAAGCACCCACTTTAACTTCGAGGAATTCGGTTCCGTCGAGAGAAGCCTGATAGGCAATATTTGCTGAACCGAATCCGGCAGCGCCCAGCGCCGAACGAACCACTTCAATATCCTGCTTCTGTTCGAATTCGAAGGTGATGACTGAACCGCCGGTGAAGTCTACACCGAAGTTGGCATCGCCTTTCTTCATGAACATACCCCAGGAGAGAACAATGATAACCAGCGAAATAATCGCAGCCACTTTACGTCCGCCCAGGAAGTTAAAGTTGGCATTCTGCAGGAACGGCATCGACATCATCTTAACGGACTTGAGCATATTGCTGTCGGCCAGTGTGTTGAAGAACAGGCGGGTCATCACCAGCACGATGAACATGCTGATCAGAATACCGGCGCTCAATGTGACTGCAAAACCGCGAATCGGACCGGAACCCTGCCAGAACAGAATAATAGCCGTCAGCAGGGTGGTTACGTTGGCATCAAGAATGGTACTGAACGCTTTGTTGTAACCGGCGTTGATGGAACCGCCGATCGATTTGCCGACTTTCCACTCTTCACGCATACGTTCAAAGATCAGTACGTTGGCGTCAACGGCCATACCTACGGTCAGTACGATACCGGCAATACCATAAAGGGTAAGGGTCGGCAGGCTGACGGCGGAACCTTCCAGCGAACCGGAGATAACCCCGAGGAATCCGGCCGAAACCACCATACCGACCGGCAGGAGAATCAGGACGAAGACCAGCGAGAGGTTGGCAATCAGGCCGGGCACCATGTAGTAGAGCGCCATGAACAGCAGAACCGCAATACCACCATACAGGATAGCCTTCACACCACTGTCGATCGAGTCCTGACCGAGCGTCGGAGCAACCGTACGTTCTTCAACAATTTTCACGCGGCCCGGTAGCGCACCGGCACGCAGTACGTTTACCAGTCGGCGGGCTTCAGTTACGGAAAAGTTTCCGGAGATCTCGGCACGGCCGCTCCAGATGGCCTCATTAATACGCGGCGCTGAATAGAGCGTGTCGTCCAGGATAATGGCCAGACGGGAATAGGTGCCGTCTTCTTTCGGGCTCATCTTCTCCGTCACACGGCCGAAGGATTTTTTGCCTTCAGAATTAAACTCCAGCGAGATGCTCGGCAGACCGGTCATTTGATCATAGGACACAAAGGCATCCTTGATCGTGTCCCCGCCCAGCTGGCGGCGACGCTCGATGTATTCCGGACGGTAAACCGTGGAACCATCTTTCAGCTTGTCGCTCATGAGCATGAAATCGGCATGCTGACCACCGAAGCTTTTCAGACGCTCGCGGAAGGCGCGGTCGAGCTGATCATCGGTCAGAGCAGAGCGATCGCGGATATAGAACGGACCGGAACCATCCTGCCCGGCCATTTTGTAGCCCATCGGAACTTTGCCCGTCTGAACAAGCTCAGCCACCCAGGCCGCACTGTCCTGATGCACCGCTTTAAAGTTCAGTACGGCATCGGCGGAAAGCTGTGCTTTTGCTTCGGCACGAGTTTCAGCATCGGCACCCGGCAGACGAACCACGATACGGGCTTCACCTTCCGGATAAATTTCCGGCTCGGAAGTACCCAGCACGTCGATACGGTTGCGAATGACTTCCACCGCAATTTCCTGAACATTTTTGATTTCGTCTTTCAGCGCGGTGGCGCTGATGTCCTCGATACTGCTGATCTCTTCGTCGCCTTCGACCATTTTCTTGGCCACATCCTCGGCATCGACTTCAACCACAAAACTCGATCCACCCTTAAGGTCGAGACCGAGTTTAATTTTCTGATCCAGCGGAGTAACGAGAGCGAAAGACCAAATTACCAGCAGAGCCAGCAACAGCCACTTCCAAAGTTTATTTTTATCCATTACAGCAAACCTTTCTTACTTGGACGGTTCTAAGTCGTTGGGTGTTTCACCTTTTTCCAATACCTGGGAAATGGCGGCACGAACACATTCGATCTTCGTATTGTCAGCAATACGAACAATCAGTGTGCTTTCTTTAACATTAACCACTTCACCGATGATTCCACTGGTGAGCAATACCCGCTCGCCACTTTTCACGGCATTAATCATGGCCTTGCGTTCTTTTTCGCGGCGCTTCTGCGGACGGATCATCATAAAATACATGATCCCGAACAGGATAACCATCATGATGGGAAACTGCAGCGGGGATCCGCCCGGGGCGGCCGCTGGTGCAGCTTCTGCAATGGTAAGTGGCAGTAAGTTCATTCTAATTGTTCTCCTTTACGTTTAAAGTATGCGCTTCCGCAACAACGGAATAGCCGGCATGAAACTCCTTACGGAATTCATCAAACCGGCTCTCTTCAATCGATTTTCTCATATCTTTCATAAATTCCAGATAGCAATGCAGGTTATGCATCGTTATCAACCTCAGCCCCAGAATCTCGCCGACATTGAGCAGATGGCGCACATAAGCACGTGTAAAGTTTTTACACGCATAGCAAGTGCATCCTTCCTCCAACGGGCGGGGATCCTCCTTATAGAGGGCCGCTTTCACAGGGTAGCGTCCGCGCCGAGTTGAAACGGTTCCGTTCCGGGCCTGTCGGGTCGGCATCACGCAGTCGAACATATCCACTCCACGCGCAACCGATTCCACCATCTGGGCCATTTCTCCCACGCCCATCAGGTAGCGAGGCTTATTTTCCGGCAGGTGGTCAACGGTATCTTCCACCCCCCGAATAATCAGCTCGTCCGGTTCCCCGACACTCACTCCGCCAATGGCATAGCCGTCGAAATCCATCTCGACCAGGCCCTTGGCGCACTCTTCACGCAAATCCGCAAAAACACTTCCCTGGGCAATTCCGAAATAAAGCTGGCCGTCTGCCCGAGGCGCTTCCCTGCAAATAGCCGCCCAATCTAGGGTTCTGCGTACGGCTTTGCAAGCGTAATCCTTATCGCTGGGATACGGAGGACACTCGTCGAAAACCATGGCAATATCCGAGCCCAGCTTGCGCTGAATGTCCATCGACTCTTTCGGGCCGATAAAATGCTTCCGGCCATCGGTATGCGACTGAAAAGAGACCCCTTCGTCGGTGATCTTATTCATTGAGCCCAGACTGAACACCTGATAGCCGCCGCTGTCGGTCAGAATCGAGCGATCCCATCCCATAAATTCATGCAGGCCGCCCATGCGTTCAATCAGATCGGGGCCCGGACGATCGTTCAGGTGATAGGTGTTGCCCAGCAGAATTTCGCAATCCAGATCATGCATCTCGCGGGGAGACATGCCTTTAACCGTAGCCTGCGTACCCACCGGCATGAAGACCGGCGTTTCCACTTTTCCGTGTTTGGTATGAAAAGTCCCCCGCCGCGCCTTGCAGGAGGGATCCATTCCATGGTGTTCAAATTTTCCAATAGTTGGATCAGTCATTAAATTTTCAGTGTTGAGTTTTAAGTGGTGAAGCTCTGTCTCACTAGAGTATTCCCTGGTGCCCAATCCCTATTCACCGGTGTCTATTATCTCACATCCTCATAGAATTTTGCATAGGAGGTGTGGATGTAGGGAACCAGCCAGAGATAGCCGATGCCCAAGGTAAAGATCGTTGCCAGCAGCCACCAACCGATAAAACGACAGTTCAGGCAGAAAAACTTCCATTTATTGCCCTTCATCATCTCTTTACTTAGTTGAATAGCCTCCAACGGGCCGCAATCCTCATCGTCTGCAATGCAGAAATAAGCCATTGAATAGCGGAAAGCCGCAATAATGCCGGGAATAATGAACAAAATCATCCACAGCAGAACAAACAGGGAAGAGAGGAAATACATCGCAAACGACTTCCAGAAACGGCGGAATCCGATAAACAGAAGCTCCAGTCGCCCCTCGTCCTCTTGCGCAATGCCCAGATAAAAACCGTAGAAACCCACAATCAGCGGGCCATAGATAATAAATTGGAAAAACTGCGCAAACACATTAATCGCATTTCCGGCCACCTCCGGATCGCTGCCGGAAATGCCGGAAACGACGCCGACAAATAGAGCGGCCGCAAAAACAAAGAAGGAAATACTGGTAGAAAGCAGGGTATAGAGAAAATAGCCCAGCACCCCCATGCCCCAGTTTCCGGAAAGCGATTCCCGCGCTTCGGCCATCAAATCCTTATTCGAAGTAACACCGCCGCCACCTCCACCAACACCGCCCGTGAAATCGTTCGACGTCGAAGTTAATATCTTCGGAATGTCACCTGATGATCCATCCTGTCCCGCCATGATTTTCCCCTGCAAATTGAATTAAGCCGTAGATATTGCCCAAATCACCTGCCGAAACCAAGTAAAACCGCCAAGTACACTGACGTGCGGGTTCTGTCCTATTCGCCCTGCCTGCAAACGTATATTTTAATATTTCATCACTATTAAGGAAAAACACCATGAGATCACTCCTGCTCGTCCTTGCCACCCTCGCTTTTCCAATGGTTGGAAAAACCGCCGAAAAGCAGCCCCCGAACATTATTATTATTTTTACGGATGACCAGGGCTATCAGGACGTCGGATGCTTCGGTTCTCCTGATATCGCCACACCGAACCTCGACCAGATGGCTGCCGAAGGCATGCGTTTCACCGATTTCTATTCTGCGTCCCCTGTCTGCACTCCGTCTCGGGCCGGCCTGCTGACCGGCAAATACCCTCATCGCCTCGGCATGGCCAAAGGCGTACTCTTTCCACACTCCGGAAAAAAAGGACTTCCGCCGGAAGAGATCACGATTGCGGAACAATTGAAGCAGAAGAACTATGCCACCGCCTGCATCGGAAAATGGCACCTCGGCCACATGGACCACGTACTGCCCACCGCACAGGGCTTCGACACCTACTACGGCATTCCCTATTCCAACGACATGTGGCTGGCTCCCGAGCTCAAACCTGCGGACAATATGAAACTGCTGCAGGGCATCACCATGGAGCAGTTCCAAACCATGGGAACCAAAAAGCCCAATAAAGAAAACCGCAGCAAAGTTCCGCTCATGCGGAATTGTGAGGTCATTGAATATCCGGCCGACCAGACCACCCTCACCAAACGCTATACCGAAGAAGCCGTAAAATTTATTGGCGAAAACAAAGACAACCCCTTCTTCATCTACTTCACCCCCGCCATGCCCCACATTCCGCTCTATGCCTCCGAAGCCTTCAAAGGAAAAAGCAAAGCCGGGCTGTATGGCGACACCATCGAGGAAATCGACTGGGCCGTCGGGCAAATTTTCCAGGCATTGGAAAAATACGGCGCAGTCGACAACACGCTCGTCATCTTCACGTCCGACAACGGCCCCTGGCTCTCCTATGGCGAGCACGGCGGCCGCGCCCTGCCGCTGCACAACGGTAAGGGCTCCACTTTCGAAGGCGGTCAGCGAGTCCCCTGCATCATGAAAATGCCCGGCACCATCCCCGCCGGAACTGTCTGCTCGGAAATGACCGGAACCATCGACCTGCTTCCAACCATTGGAAAAATGGCGGGCGTTCCCGTTGAACATGCCATCGATGGAGCCGACGCTTCCGACCTGCTGACAGGTAAAGAAGGAGCCGAATCGCCGCGCGACTTTTTCCTCTACTACCTCATGAATGGTAAACTGACCTGCATTCGCTTGGGCGACTGGAAACTCATCATGGACGTCCCGGCCATCTCCTACTCCCAAAAAGTCGAAGCCAAAGATTACACCAATGGCCCGTTCGAGCCGGAGCTCTATAACCTGCGCAACGATATCGGCGAAACCGAAAACCTCTATGCGGCCCATCCAGAAATCGCCGAAAAGCTCCTCGCCCGCGCCAAAGCGGAACATGAGAAGCTTCTTCAGGTTCATCTCCCTTAATCAAGTTATCTTACTGAGAGATACAACATATTAAATGTCATAGTTTATTGAAGAGAGTCCGGCACCAGTAAGTCCAAAAAAACTTAGCGTACAATCTCATAAAATGTCCGGGCAATGGAACAAAACCAACAGCCTTTACAAATACCTTTCACAACAAATAACAGGAAAAATTTTGAGTGAATATGAGCAGATGTATGTCTTAGAGAAAACATCTGTTCGCTATACAGCATCGTAAATATTACAACTTGAATACACGCTAGTCAGATTGTATAAGAGTTTATTGCGAGGTCGTCATAGAAAAAAAGGAAGGATAGTTTCTGTTTTTAAATGACCAATGAACCACATCAAAATCAGGCGGTATTCGAGGAAGCGCTCGCAAAGCGCATCACGGCATCCGGTCAATTGCGGGGGAGTATCGACTACTGGCGCAAAAGGGCATTGTGGTCAACAACGGTATCCCTGGCCAAAGGGCTCAAACGACTGCTCGACATAATCGTGAGCCTTTCCTGCATCATCCTGTTGAGCCCGCTTTTTGCCGCAGTTGCAATTCTGATTAAAGTGGAAGATTCTGCAGGACCGGTTTTTTATACTCAGGACCGTGTCGGCCAATGGGGAAAAATATTTCGTTTTCCGAAGTTCCGTTCAATGGTCTCGAATGCGGAGCAACTGAAAGACAGCATTCTGTCGGATAATCAGCATGGTGATTCGGTCACTTTTAAAATGAAAAAAGACCCCAGGGTAACCCGAACCGGCCGCTTTATTCGCCGGTTGAGTATTGATGAATTACCTCAGGTCTGGTGCGTGCTGCGCGGTGATATGAGTCTGGTCGGCCCGCGCCCCGCCCTTCCCCGGGAAGTCGCACTGTATACCTACGCCGACCGGCGCAGACTCGACACCAAACCGGGACTTACCTGTATCTGGCAGGTGAGCGGACGTGGAGACATCCCTTTTCCGGAGCAGGTCAAACTGGACGAAGAATATATAAACAGTAAAAGTATCTGGCTGGATATCAAGCTGCTGTTCCTGACCGTACCTGCAGTCCTAACTGGAAAAGGAGCCTACTAATATGTCGGCACCTGAAAACACTGCCCCCGGTGACACCGCTTTAAGACAAGCCGTGCTATTTGCTGTTGAAGAGACGTCACAACTGGGATCAATCACCGACCATACCCCCGCCTTCCTCCTTCCCCTTGCCGGAAAATGTCTCGCGGACCGAATTGCAGGCAGACTAAGCGATCTGGGAATAGAGGAGTTAATCATTATCATCAATAAGGGTGCGGATGCCGCCGCTCACTTTCTTGAAACCGGAATCCGCTGGGGCGTAACGATACGCCTGCTGGATATTCCCCGCCCGTCTTCAGCGGTTGAGCGACTGAAGAGTTTAAACCTTGAAAACCGGTTTTTGCTGGGAGACCTGTTTCGTTTTCCACAGATTGGAAGCGAAACCCTCGCTCAGATGAGTTGCGACAAAGCCGCTTTACTTATGGATGAAAAAGAAATCCCGACAGGATGGGCCGCGCTCACGCCCGAAGCACTTCCTGCCTGCACAGCATCCACGCCCGAAGAATTGCTCACTGAACTGAAACAAAAAGGAATCGGCGGCCTAACCACCCCGGCCCCGGAATTAAACTGTCGATCTGCAAGACAGATCCTATCATCATCCAAGGCCCTGCTGAACCATCAGGTTCATGACCAGGTTGTTTCCGGATCGGCCATAGAACCCGGTCTATGGATTGGTTCCGGATGCGTGATCCACCCCACTGTAAAGCTGACTCCTCCCGTATGGATTGGTGAAAACTGCAGATTAGAAGAAGGGGCTGAAATCGGGCCGAATGTGAGCATTGCCGACCACTGCGTATTACGGGAACACTCAACACTCAAAGACTGCTGCGTGATGCAGGGCACCTATATAGGTGCTCATCTTGAACTGGATAAAACCATCGTCGATCGAAACTTTTTAGCCTACGAGGATGCCGAGACCGCCGTTGCTATACCCGACCGTTTTCTGATTGCCCCGAATCACCCCCTTGGATTAAGCAGCCTCACTTCCGGTCTGCTCGGCCGGACGACGGCTTTCCTGGCACTGTTGCTGACCCTGCCTTTGACATTTGTAATCTGTTTGGTGCGCCTGCTGCTCTATCGCCGGAAACCCATCGAGCGGGTCGAATGCGTTCAACTGCCGGCCCCTACCGACTCCATGCTCTGGAAAACCTTTTACTGGCATCGCTGGACCCCCGCCTCCGACCCTAAATCTAAAATATTTTTTTCACTCCCGTTCATGCGCATGCTGCCGGCGTTACCTGACATCGCATTCGGCAGGCTCCACTGGGCAGGCCTTGCCCCCCGCACCGGCGACGAAGTGTCGGCCCTGCCGGAAGACTGGCAGCACATTTACCTTGGAAGCAAACCCGGACTCTTCCAGTTATCGGAAGTGGACCGTCGACGAATTGGTGACCGGTCGACCGAACAACAGTTCAGCTCGGAAGCTTTTTATGCCGCGGCCCGGACCATCAAGCTCGATTTTGACATTCTCAGGCAATGCATACTGCCCTCCATCCGTCCTCCGTCCCAACAAGGCGACACAGAAATCTTAACCTTGTTAACCGGCGAGGATACCTTCGACAGTTTTCATGCATTTCTGAACGAGCAACTCAGGCAAACAACGCAGGATCTATCCAAAGACCGCATAAATGAAATCATCACGGCTCTGCATGAAGCTTTTGCGAATATCGTCAAGCATGCCTACGACTTTGCCGAGGGCCGCCCCATACAGGTTCATGTAAACTCGCAGCCGTCGTTCATCGAGTTCAGCCTGTTCGACAAAGGCAAGTCCTTCGATATGGATTCGATCACCGAACCCGATTTTTCAGGCAATACGAGCGGAGGCTTCGGCTGGTTTATTATCAAACAAAGTGCCTCTCATGTTCTCTATTCCAGAAACAATAAATGGAACCATCTATCACTGGTTTTCGATCGACAGACAACAGGAGCATTAAAGAATGAAAATGACTGAGACACATGATAATGCGCTCGTATTTGAGCCGGAACTGACCCGACTGGACGTCCAATCGGTGCCTGCATTCAAGGAATCCAGCACCTCGCTGCTTGTGCCGGGCAAAGATGTTGTGATGGATTTAAAGCAGGTGCTGTTCATCGATTCAACCGGCCTCGGAGCTTTACTCTCGCTGTTACGTAAAATCAAAGAAAATGATGGCCGCCTGGTCCTTGCAAATGCCAGTGAACAGACCCTTGCCATGTTTCGAATGGTCAGGATGACGCGTATATTCGACATCTATGAAACCACCGAAGATGCCTTGAAAGCACTAAAAGCCTAATCTACGCCAGACCGGTGATCGCCGGGAGATTCTATGATTAAACCTCTGATCCAATCCTTCGTTCCCCTCGCTGTGCTGTTGCTGTTCAGCAGCTGTTCATCCTCCAAGAACACGCTTATGCAATCCGATCAGGATTATCCGCAATGGCTGGAGGACGTAAACCTCAGTACCCTTCAGACGAACGATATGAACGGGGCGGTATCGCCCGTACTGCCGCCCCGCACCGCCACAGAAGACTATCGGTACGATCAATTACCCGGCGATCGCTCTGGCATAAAAAACCTACAGCAACGGCTCTCCGGAGAGCCTTCGTATTTTTTCCGGCAGCCCACTCCGGCCGCCAGTTCAAATCCCAATCCCTCCGCCCCCTCTCCTGCGCCGAGCAATCCTCAGCAGGTAAGCGTTGTGGTTAACAATATGGGACCATCAAATCAGGAAGCCACGGCCCGACAACGTCCGGATGAGCCGCTCAGCCGGATCGAACAGCTTTACAACCGCTCCTCCGGCGCCGCAGGAGGAAGCCAACTGCGTCAATTCGGATACAATCAGTTATGCACATTGGCGTCTGATCGTTTGGAAAGTTCCCACACGCCCTCCACCGGATCGAATACGATGAATCCCGGTTCATTCCTCAACGAGGAATCTCAAAATTCCAACCTGCTGCTGGACCCCGGTGGCCCGATCGATGCGGACTTTCTCGTGGGTCCGGGCGACGAGATCATACTAAGAATCACCGGTGCTGTGGAAATGAATGAAAGTCGCATTGTTCAACGCGACGGAACCGTTTTTATTCCGGAAGTCGGTGCCGTGGTCGTTTCGGGCATTCGTGCTGGCGAACTGAACGAAACGATCCGCCAAGCCGTAGAGGAACAATACAACCCGGTAAAAGTAGAAGCCACGCCGGGTCGGCTGCATGCGATCCGTATAATGCTGTTCGGACACGCCCGGCAGCCCGGCCAGTATTTCCTGCCGGCCAACGCCTCGCTGATCGATGCCCTCATTGCTGCCAACGGTCCTTCAAAGGATGGCTCCCTGCGTCAAATTGTTTTGCGGCGGCCCGGTCAACCCGATCAGAAGATCGACCTTTACGACATACTGATCGGTGGTAAAACCACGAAAAACCTGCGACTTCTTTCCGGAGACACCATCCATATTCCAACCATTGGAACCACCGCTGCGGTCGTCGGGCCGATGCTGGAAGGGATTTACGAAGTATCGACAGGGGAAACTCTGGCCGATCTCGCCCGTTTTGCCGGCGGCCTGACCCCGTTTGCCCGTAAGGAACAGATCCAGCTCGAGCGCACAACCAATGGACTCGAACGGAACATCATCAACCTAGACTTCACATCCGATGCCCAAAAATTTCTGCTGGCCGATGGCGATCTTGCCATTTTCGCCGAGGCGTATGACCGCATCAATGAGCATATTTCACTGGAAGGCCGCGTCATTAGTCCGGGGCGCTACCCCTTTCATGCGGGTATGCTCCTGAGTGAACTGCTGCGCCTCGGAGATGGTTTTCTGATTGATGCATCCCTCGACCGGGCACTGCTTATTCGCCAACTGGGCGACCGGCGCACCTTTGACATCAAACCGGATGATGCAAAAGGAGAGGTCCGCTCTGAACTCATCTGGATTGACCTGCCCTCTCTTTTCGCCGGAGAGGCTCGTTCCGATATCGAACTAAGGCGTCTGGACCGGCTCATCATTTTTTCAGAAAACAGTGTCCGCGAAGATCCCAGGGTCAGCGTGATGGGGGCAGTCAGACAACCCGGAACCTATGCGCTTACGTCGGGCATGCGCGTGAAAGACCTGCTACTGCTCGCTTCAAACACGATGCCGGAAGCATACAATGGCTACAGCATGATTGTCAGGCGCAGCCGCGCCTCGGATGGCCGGCACCTGGACGTTGAACTGATTCCTTTCAATCTCGATCAGGCACTAAAAGGAGATGCGTCGGCCAATCTGGTCCTGCAGAACCATGATCAGGTCGTGATTCGGAGAGTACAGACCCTTCAGGTGCGGGTTAATATCGAAGGTCGTGTTCAGTTCCCCGGCACCTATGTGCTGCCGGATGGCTCGACCATTGCGGATTTGATGAAGACGGCCGGCGGCCTGCTTCCGGGGGCCGACCTTCGGGCCTCCACATTTAATAGAGTGAGTGTCCAGCAGGAAGAAATGCGGCAATTAGCGGATATGCAGCGGCGTAATCAGGAATATTTCACCCGAGTGCGGAACCGGGTCACCCGCGACGGTTATTACAACGAATCCATGGCAAACCAGATGGCATTGAGCAGTCTGAATCAACAGGGAGCAAACGAACGGCAGTTTCAGGCAACCGGGCGGATTGTATTGAACCTGACCCAGGCTGACTTCCCGGAAACAACCGACAACCTGACGTTGGAAGATGGGGACCGTCTTTCAATACCCCGTCTGAAAAATACAATTTCCGTTCTTGGACGCGTTTTCAATCCGAACGCGTTTATCTGCCGGCAGGAGAGCGGTCTGCGCGTGAAAGATTATCTCGAGATGGCCGGAGGACTCCAGGACGATGCGGATAAGAAACAGTTTTATGTTCTGCTGGCTTCCGGCGAAGTTCATTCTGCGGCTCAGTCCGGTCGCAGAAAACTGCTGAGTATGGTCCCCTCCCCGGGAGATGCCATTCTTGTACCGCAGGAACCGCTTGAACGTTCAACGAAGAGCATGATCAGCGACAGCCTGATGGTCATGCAGCAGATGGCCGAGCTCGGAATGATGGGCGCTGCCATTCCGAACATTTCGGGTCCGGCTGTACCGGACATCAGTATTCAATCCGGTTCGCGGCAAATCAGTCCCATAACGACATTCGACGCCTCCTACCAGCCGATGATTGACTCCACAACCGGAGGCCAGCCGTGATCCCTGTTTCTGACGAGTTGAAACGAATGGTTGAGCTGATTGAGCTGGACCGCAAACGCAAAGGATCGCAGGTCTTCCTGCTTACCAGTCCGATGGGCGGTGAAGGCGTATCCCGCATTGCCGAACTTTACACGGAAGAACTGACCCGGGCACTCGAGATAAAAGCCTTTCTGTTCACCGCAACGGATAGTTCCGCGGGAGCCCCTCAGCCCGAAACCCTGGCTGCCGATTTCTTCGCCCTGCTCCGCGAAGAGTACGACGTAATCGTTGTGGATAGCGGGGGTCTCCTGCAAAAACCCGGTTCACTCTCGTTTCTCGATGCATGCGACGCAGCTATACTGGTCATTGAAGCAGACCGAACCACCCGACCTCAGGCAGGAAAAACGTTGAGCGAACTAAAGAAATACGGTGTTCGCCCCATTGGAATGGTCCTCAACAGAACAACAGAACCGGTACCGGGTTGGATTAAACGGAAGTTGTCCCCATGCTGATCAAACTCATTACACATCGCTTCATGCAATGGAAGTGGATGGTCATCATCCCCGTGATTTCGGCCCCCTTTCTGGCGGGTGTCATGCTGCTTTTTGCCGATCCGACGTATGTGTCAACCTGTCGGCTTTGGGTCAAAGAGCGCGCGGAAGGAAGCGAGTTGCTGAAAGTTCAGCGCATCGGCCCGCAGCAGAATACCTACGTCGAGGTGCAGCGGGATATTGTCTCGTCGAACCCCGTTTTAGAGGATGTCGTCCGCGTTCGTAACCTAACCCAGCCTCCACCGAAACAAAGCATTATTGCCAATCTGACCGGTTGGGGGCGAAACTCGGATTCCATCAGCGAAATCGACGCAACCGATGGTCTGCGCGACCGGGTATGGGTTGAAGTGGTTAATCCCGAGATCATTGTGGTGGGATGCCGCATGAACACCCCGGAACTCGCTCAGGAAACGCTGAATGAATTGGTATCCGCTTACCGGCGCCAATATCTCAACATCCTTAATCATGAGGTCAATGAATATAAAGACTATCTCAAACAGGAACTCGATGAACTGCTTGAATGCGTGACAAAGTCAGAGCAGGAGCTCTCAGAATTCGAGGCCGAAAACCCGCAAACCGCCACGTTCCCCTCCTCCGGTGCTGAGTCATTGGTGCAGGGTGCTCCGGAAATCGGACTGGCGCGGGAAGTAGGCGATGTCAGCCCGGTTCCGATGGTACTGCAAGAGATTGCTCGACTGGAACTGGAACTGAGCCAGGCTAAAATCCGCTTCTCCCCAGGCAGCGAACGGATCCGCCAACTCACTCAACAGATACAACAGAACCGAACGTTGCTTGAACAACACGAAGCCAATCTTTCCGCAAGTGCCCGTATGGCCGTCAGGAACGAAGCCATCAAATGGCGCTTGCAGGAAGCTCGCCGGCAATTCACGGTCATCAATACCGAATATCACAAGATTCTTCTGACCGAAGGAACCAAGGTCAAGCAGACGAGCAGCATCACCATGCTCAACCGGCCGACCTTTGAACCTGAACAGATTGCCCCTCGCAAAAAAATGACGCTTATGACCTCCATGGTGATGGGCCTGTTTTTCGGACTGGCCCTGTTTTACCTGCGCTTCATTCTCAACCACACGTACTGTCAGGCAGAAGAACTGGCACAGGATCTGGATTTGCCGGTCTTCGCGTCCCTTCCGGCCGACCCGCCTCCTGCGCCGGGGTTCCTGGATCGGGTCTGCATTAAGGTCTTCAGCCTTCTTAAAAAAATGAGGCCTGTTGCACGGAGAAATCCATGAGCGTATTCCGGCACAGTGCCGGACTTGCTCTGGCTCAGTTTTCTGAAAAAATATTAAGCTTCAGTATTATTCTGCTCGCCTCGCGGATTCTTAAAACCGAGGGCATCGGTGAGTTTTTCTACTACTTCAGTCTGGTTTGCCTGTTCATACCGCTCATGGATCTCGGGCTGGAAAAAATTCTGCTCCAACGCTGGTTTAAGACCGCCGATGGCGATCGGCCCGTTTTGATGACCCGGCTGGTTGCCCTCAAACTGGCAGGCGGCCTGGCCGCATTGATACTGGCGCTGGGGGCCGATGCACTCGTACGCTGGGGGCACGCGAATCCAAAAGCTATTTTTGCATGTTTTGTGGCTATTTTTTCCTCGAGCATGGGCGACTTACTGCGTCGACCGCGTTTTACAGAGCAACGCATCAGTCTTGATATTCTTGTTCCGATTCTCTCCCGTCTTCTTACCCTCGTCGGTGTCATTGCCCTGTTGCACCATTTTGTACACGGCTACCAACTGGCCTATCTCTATGCGGTGGCCAATGTGATCGGGATGCTGGTTTCGCTCGCAGGGATCCAGCGTTGCTGGCCGGTTAAATTCAGCCATCTGAATCGTGCCCCCCTAAACGAGCTCTTCCTCGCCGGCATCCCCTTCAGCCTCACCAGTCTGTTCGTGATGCTTTCGTTGTATGTCGACAGTGTGATGCTGGGTCACTACAACCTGGAAGAGGTTGGGGCCTATGGCGCCGCTTATCGCATCATTCTGGTGGTTGCCGGCCTTAGCGGCGGCACAGCCCGCGTGCTCTTTCCACAAATCGTAAAAATGGCCAATGCGGGCGACCAGACCGGAACGGGTCGTGCCCTGGCCCGGGTGCTGCGCGTGCATCTGATGCTGTTCGGAACGATCTCCATCGGCGGTTTTTTTATGGCCGACCACCTGATGACGGCCCTCTATGGCATGGAATTTGAAAGTGCGGGCCGCCCCTTTCGGATTCTCGCCGGTTTGATCCTTCTGGTATCCTTTACCAATGTCATCGGCCAATCACTCGAAGCGATGGGCTATCAGAAAAAAACCATGCGAATCACCCTGCTCGCGGCCTTGTTTAATCTGGGAGCCAACTTTCTGCTGATTCCGCGAATAGGCATGATCGGTGCAGCCATAACCACCGTTATCACCGAAAGTATCATACTCGTTGCGCAGGGGGTTCTTCTTCGCAATTTTCCCAAGATCCTCCGTCAGGGCCGTTATCTCACCCGGGGCTTATTGTTTCTCATTCCGGTAGCCGGTGTGTTTGCCTTGCTTCCGGAACTCGTTGCGCAGCTGGATACGATGCTGCCGGTTCCAACGCTTGGAACCTGGGTGGCTGTGGCAAGCGGCGGTCTGGCAGTGGTGATTATTTTTCTCCCTTTCAAGACCTTCTGGCTCAAACCGATTAAGGACGGCGAACAATGAAAATCCTCATGGTTAATAAATTCCTCTACCCACGCGCCGGAGCAGAAACCTATATGCTCTATGTCTCCGAACAGCTGCAGAAGGCCGGCCACGAAATCGCCTTCTTCGGCATGGAGCACCCCGAAAACACGACACTCGGCCCCTGCACCACCTTTCCGCTACTGGAGTTCGGCCCGACGCAATCAACGGTAGACAAACTGGCCAATATCGCTTCAGCTGCCCGGCAATCGCTCAACGGCACAGTGCCCCGCGCGCTCCGGGAGGCCATTGATGCCTTTCAGCCCGATCTGCTGCATGCCCACAATGTATACAACCAGATGAGCCCCGGCCTGTTCCGACCTTATATGGATCGGTTTCCCATCCTCATGACGATTCACGATTTCAAACCGATCTGCCCGAACTACAGTCTGTTCCGCGATGGATCAACCTGTACCCTCTGCGTTGAAGGCAGCGTATTCAACTGCGTGCGCCACCGGTGCAGTCAGGGCCGGTTGAGCTCCAGTGTGCTGGCGGCCGCATCGGCGGGTATTCACCGCAGCCGCAACACTTACCAGAAAGGCTACCACGGATTCATTGCCCCCAGCGGATTCATGCTCGAACGTATGGTCCAAGGCGGCATCCCCGCCGACCGCATCGAAGTCATCAATAATTTTGCGGCCGCGCCGGACCATGTTACCCCGCCGGGAACAGGCTTTCTTTTCGCCGGCCGCCTCTGTGCAGAAAAAGGGGTAGATACCCTGATCGAAGCCTATGCGCTGCTGGAAAAACCAAGGCCGCCTCTCACGATTGCCGGCACTGGCCCCACCGAAAAACAACTGAAAGCGCGTGCCGCGGAACTCGGCTGCGATGAAATCAACTGGACCGGCCGCGTGGCTCCGGAAAAGGTCGAAAGCATGCTCGAGCAAAGCGCTTACTCCATCATTCCATCGCTGTGGTTCGAAAACTGTTCCATTGCCATCATGGAATCGTTGGCGCACGGACGCCCCTGTATCGTCAGTGGCAATGGGGGAAATCCGGAGCTGATCCGCGACCGTGAAGATGGCTGGGTCTTTGAGGCAGGCCATGCGCATCAACTGGCCGAATGTATGCGGGAGGCGCACACCCTTGTTCCGGAAACCCGGGAGAAAATGGGCGCCGCCGCCGCCCGAATTGCACGAAAGCGTTTCAGCCCGTCGGTACATCTCGAACAGCTCATGAGCGTTTATGAAAAAGGAATAGCGGAGCATGGAAGACCGTAGTCCAAATGCAGCATCAATCCGTTCGGCTCCGGGCTGGTATATCACCAGCGCCGCTGGCGGACTGTTGGCGGCACTGGCCGCGGCTCAGCATATGCTGGCCGCCGGAGCCGCCCTGCTCATGCCGATGCTGCTGGCCGCCGGGTTGCTGATTCTTTCGCACCCGGAATGGATTGTCTGGCTGACGGTCATTCCGTCCACGGCAAATGACCATCTCGGCATCAGTGCCGGCGGCATCAACCTGCGGCCCTACAATGTGCTGGCGCTGGCCGGACTGGGTTGGCTGGCACTGAATTTCATGATTAAAAGCCGGGTGCGCGCACTAACGATTTTCCGCACCTATTTCCCGCTCTTCCTTCCGCTGCTGGCCTTTGCCGGATGCAAAGTAATGTCGGTCGTAACGATGAATAAATTCCCGCTGGGCATGACGCCGATTTTTTCAGCCAAGTATGTGGTATTCGCCACCCTGCTGCTGGCGACCGCCTATGTGACCCTCTTCATGATCGAAAGGCGGCAGGTGCTTGAAAACCTGATCAAGGGATGGATTCACATGGCCAATTTTGTATGGATCGTGGCCATTCTGCAGCTGATCCTCTCGAACGTGTGGCACTTTCACTTTGTGCACCATCGCAGTGTGATCTGGTTCGGCCGCCCCTATTCGGTGTTCCGCGAGCCGGACGTGCTTGGTTCATTTGTCGGCGCGACGGTACTGATGGTGCTGCCGATGCTGGCCTGGCGCTCCAAGCTGCTGCCGGCGCGCTATCTTTGGTTCACGCTAGGCCTTCACTCATTTCTACTGTTGATCCTGTTTGTACGCGCAGCCTGGATCGGCACCATTGTCGGCCTGATGGTTTGGGCAGCGAGTGCCGTGCGCGCTTCCCGCTTCAAGCCGGTACTGACCTATATGAACCGCGGAATGGCGATCATGGTATTACTGATATTTCTGTTACCGTTTATTGCTCCGGGGTTCACTGAAACACTGGTCGGGCGCTTTGCCAGCCTGAGCAATCCAACCGAAGAAAGCGCCGGCGAGTACCGCATGCGCGAACTGACCACGATGGTGAGCCAGACCCTGCCCGACGGATTCAACTCTGAATCGGTCGTCGGTTTCCTTTTTGGTCATGGCGACTTTTCATGGAGCTATTGGGCCCCATATCTGCTCGGCGAAAACTATGACCGCGCAGCAGTTGAAATCATGCAGGCGGGAGGCGCCGTTCTGATTCATCCGGGATTTTGCATGACGCTCAGCATTTTCTTCGACAACGGTGCTGCGGGACTATCGTGTCTGATCATCTTCTTCATCCTGCTTTCCCAAAACTACTTCCAGACCTTGGAAAAACTGCGAGGAAGGCCGAAGGAAGATCTGGTACTCGTGACCGTCACCTTTTTACCGATCGTTTGCGTGCTGACCTGCTTCCAGTTCAGCTACGACCCGATTACTCCGTTTCTCTGGGCCATGATCGGCATGCATATTGCAGCCACCTATTTCACCACGACAACCGATCGCGAAACGGACTTTGAACCGATGCGAAACATTGCGATCCGATTGGGACTGACCAAAGACAGGGGATTGAAACATGCCGGCATCTGATACCATCCGTTCACTGCGAATCGTAATTTTTCTGAATATCCTGCGCGATGGCGCCGGCATGGTGAACCGCGAACTCGGATTTGCCGAAGAGCTGGCTAAAGCCGGCGCGGACGTCACAGTGCTCAGCTATTTCAAGCCCGCCTTCATTCCGGCCATCGAAGGCGTGAAGATCAGGCGCGTGCTCCCGGTTAAATACTTCGATCTACTCTATGAAACGGCTTTGGGCACCGCCCTCGCCTGGTGGCCGATCCGTCGGATTTTGAAGGAACTCAAACCCGATGTGGTCTTAACCGATTTGCCGCACGAAACCGCCTGGGCCGTCCGCTTTCGGAAGGCGTTCCGCTACCGCGTCGTCTATACCTATCACGGCGTCGCCAACAGCAAATATTATTCCGGAGCCGAGGCCGTGGAGCTCGATCGCGCCCGCGAGGCGGTACACCGTCAGTTAAAGCAGGTGGATCAGGCGGTGGTCGTCAGCGATTTCCTGCTGAAGGAAACCCGATCGATCGGCGTGGAGGCCGTCCGGATTTACAACGGGGTTGACTGCCGCCTGTTTCATCCGGAACGCCGGTTCCAGAACCTGGTCTGCACGGGGCCGGTCGCGCTCTTTATCGGGCGCTATACAGAATGCAAAGGCGCGCTCTATGTGGTGCAGGCTTTCCGACGTGCATTGGAAAACGTGCCGAACGCGGAGCTGGTGATGCACGGTTATATGGAAAGCCCGGCCTACATGCAGCAAATCCAGAGCTTTATTGTAGCGCACGGCATGGAGCAACAGGTCCATATTTTCGGACCGCTCGACGGGAAGGAGATGGCCTACCGGATTCACCTTTCCCATGTTTTTGTGAACGCCTCGATGAGCGAATCGTTCGGCATGCCGCTCCTGGAAGCACAGGCGTGCGGCGTACCGTGTGCCGCGTTTGCCAGCGAAGGCATTCCGGAAGTGGTGGAAGATGGTACCACCGGCTATCTCGCTCCACCGGCGGATCCGGAGGAACTGGGTCAACGGCTCGGCGAGCTGCTGGCGGATGAATCGCTCCGCCTCCGCATGGGGGCTGCTGCACTGGAACACGCCCGCACCTACCAGTATCCCATTCTGAAAGACGAACTGTTCCAGACTCTGGAAAACGTTATGAAACAGGAGCTCCGCACATGAAAACAGTTGTACTGGACGGCACCCCCTTTCTCTTTCCCGGCGCAGGCGTCGGACGAGTGACGCAGACGCTGGTGGAAACGATGGCGCAACAACTGCCCGGGAACCTCTCGCTGCGCCTCTATGCCCGCTGCCTGCGCGGCAAAACACTACGCTGTCCCGGACTGCCGATGACGCGCCTCCGGCTACCGAAATCGCTCGAGCCCGCCATGGCAAAGGTGCAGCTGATTGAACGGTTGGTTCCGGGCGATTTATACCACGCCACGGACCACTACCTCCCCATGAACCACCCGCATAATGCGGTGGTGACCATTCATGATCTGCTCTTTATGATCCGTCCCAATCCGAATTTCTCCATCCACGCCATTCAACGCAGGCTTGTTCCTCCGTTTGTCAAAGCGTGCCGACATGTCATCGTGATCTCGGAACAAACCAAAAAAGATGTGATGAAACATCTGCTGGTTCCCGAAGAGCAGATCACCGTCATTCCCTGGGCCGTAGATGAGACCTTTTTCACGCCACCGGAAATAACCGGTTTCATGCCAGGATTTCTGCCGGTTTCCGAACCGTACTTCCTCGCCGTCGGCTGCAATACGGAGCGAAAAAACACTCCGCGTCTGCTGGAGGCCTATTGCCGGTCCGGAGCGCGGTCTCCTCTTGTCCTTGCCTGGAATCCTCCGAATGACATCAGAGAAAAATATGCGTCCAATAAAAGCATCCATTTTATCGGACGTGTGACCGAAGAGCAGTTGCGGGATTTGTACCGCAGTGCGTTGGCGTTGGTCTACCCGTCCCTGTATGAAGGTTTTGGCCTGCCGGCACTGGAAGCCATGGCATGCGGATGTCCGGTCATCACTTCGAACACGACTTCGCTTCCAGAGGTTGGAGGCGATGCCGTGCTCTACATTGATCCAGAGAATACCGACAGCATTGCGCACGAAATGAAAGCACTTGAAGAGAGCGCCGAACTTCAGGACGCTCTGCAGAAAAAAGGATATGAACAGGTTAAACGCTTCTCGTGGAAGAAAACGGCTCAGGCAACCATGAACGTCTACAGCCAGTGCCTGGAGGAAAAATGAAAATAGCAATGATTGGCCTGCGCGGTCTCGACGACGGTCTGGGTGGTGTTGAAAAAGTGGTACGCGAACTTTCGACCCGGCTGGTAAAACAAGGGGCCGAAGTCACCTGCTTCTGTCGCCCGAAATATAATACAAAAACCGAATGGGAAGGCATCAGACTGGTGAACACGCGGACCTTGTACACCAAACACGGAGAAACCGCCTTCTATGCGTTGGGCAGCATGATTTCCGCAACACGCGGAGACTACGATGTGATCCATATTCATGCAATGGCCTCCGCATTTCTTGCCTGGATCCCCCGCTGGTTCAGTAATAAAAAAGTAGTGGTTACGGTTCACGGGCTCGATTGGCAGCGCGCCAAATGGGGGCCGGTGGCCCGGAATATTCTTCGTCTGGGCGAATGGTGTGCCGTGCATCTGAGCGACTACACGACGTGTGTGAGCCTGAGCCTGTTAATCTATTTTCAGATGCGCTACCTTCACCATCCGTTTGCCTACATTCCCAATAGTTTTGATCCCGCGCCGGACAATGTCCCTGCGCCTTCCGATTTCCCGGATGGCAAATATATTCTCTACATGGGGCGCCTTGTTCCTGAAAAAGGGGTGGACCGACTTATTGAGGCCTTTCGTGAAATCGAAACCGACTTTCATCTGCTGATAGCCGGCCCCGACAGTCATGCGCCCGATTACGTGAAAAAGCTGCACCAACTGGCTGACGGAAATTCACGAATACAATTAATCGGGCCCATTACCGGAAATCGCAAAGAAGAGCTTCTTTCCCATGCCTATCTTTTTGTGCTGCCCAGTGAAATTGAGGGGCTGCCCGTTGCGTTGCTCGAAGCGGCCGGCCGGGGGGTCTGCCCGTTGATTTCCAATATCCCAACGAATATGGAAGTGCTTGGGTCTCGGCAGATTACCCGCGGTTTCACATTTAAACCCGAATCGATTCCGGAACTCAGAACGGCATTGGAAACCTGTCTGGAAAATCCGGAGCTGACTAAGGCGCTGGGAGAACAGGCCAAGGAACACGTGCTCGCCAACTACAGTTGGGATCAGGCCTCGAAAGACACGTTGCAGATTTATCATGAAATGCTGGAGGAATCCAAATGAGGAACCCGTTGAAAGTCCTTCACCTGCTCTGGGATGGTGATCTTGGCGGTGTTCAGCGCTATCTGCTGAAAGTGGTTGCATCATCAGCCTGGGAACATGTTGAACACGGGGTCTGTTTTTTCCGAAGCCCGGGAGCCGTTCTGAACGGAACCGACCTGTTCGACTGGCATACCTCGCTGAACCTTAAACAAGGTTGGGATCTCCCGGCGGCCCGCAAACTGGAGCAGCTGATTGCTCCCTTTAATGCCGATGTCATTCACTGCCATTGCGACACTCCGGCTTTTTCATTACAAATCCATAAATTTGAAAAATACCGACTCATCTACACCGAGCATGGCGACACCCTCAACCGGGCACAGCGCAACTGGTTCACACGTCCGATGTGGAAATATTCCGGAAAATACTGGGACTGTATTCTCGAAAACTCCCACTTTATGAAAACGTACTTCGACAAGCTTTTCCCGCATCTTCAGGAAAAAACGCGCGTCGTGATGAATCCCTTAATTGAATTCCCCTCAATGCGGCAAACCGTTGACTGGAATGGCCCGAAACAGCTTGGCGTTTTCTGCCGGCACGCCCCGGAAAAGGGGTTGGACCTGCTCTTTGAAGCCACTGTAAAAATTAAAGACCAGCTGCCGGGAATGAAAATCCACCTCTATGGTGATGGTCCCTTACGACAGGAACTGGAAGAGCTGAGTCGGTCAATGGGGCTCGGGGAGATTGTCATATTCCATGGCTATGTTGATAATCCGATTGAGTGCATGTCGCACCTGCATTGTCTGGTGGTTCCTTCGCGACTGGAGGCGTTCGCCCTGGCCTCGCTTGAAGCGCAGGCGGTGGGCGTTCCCGTAATCTGTTTTGATAACACCGGCGTGGCCGAAGTCATTAAAAGCGGGGAAACCGGCGAAGCGGTTGCCTGGTGCGATACGGATGCGCTCGCAGCCTCATTGCTTGGTGTGCTCACGAATCCCGAAAAGGCAAAAAAATGGGGTCAGGCCGCGCACGAACGAGCCACGTCATGCTTCAGTCTCGATACCCATGTTGAGATGCTGATGCAGGTTTACAGAGGAACCGGTGACTAATACCATTCGCGAATACTTTGCGGTATATATTATTTCCCTCGCAGAGGCGCAGAGGCGCAGAGGACGCGGAGAATATTTTAATGCCAGTCGATGCTGTGCTCTGCGACCTCAGCGCCTCTGCGTGGAATATCTAAGCAGTTTAGCTCAGAAAGTTTTGGTAATTGGTATAAGCCCGAGAGAGAATCATCCTCCGTTCTGCAGCGCCTCAACGGCTTGTTCGCGGGTCTCATAAATATCGATGACGCGCTTGAGATGAACAAGCTCTACGATGGACTGAACCGTCGGTTGGAGAGTACACAGCGCCAGCCGATTACCTGCGGCCCTGATTCGGCGCATGCAGGCAAGCAGTGTCCCCAAACCGGAGCTGTCCAGAAAGGTCAGCTTCCCGAGATCCAATACAGTATCGCAATCGGGCGGCAGCATGCTCATAATTTCGCTTTTAAAGAGCCCCGAATTTTTGGCATCGATAAATTCACAATCGACTTCGATAATGAGTATCGATCCGAGTTGGACAGGATTAAGATTCATTCGGAGGGATCTCCTGCAGGTTAATGTCCTTCGTTAAGACCACACGGTTCCAGCCGTCCTCACGGCGGGCATAATGAATGGAGTCCAGATTCTGTTCCATAATGTACAAGCCGAAGCCGCTTTCGGAATATCCTTCAGAGGACGGCAGCACAGACGAAATTCCGGTAAAAGCGGCGCCATTATGACACAACTCCATCTGAAGCTCCTTCGGTCTGGCGATCAGTTTCATTTCCAGACCGCTATCCGGAGACGGCTTTTCAAAAGCATGCTGGATGATGTTGGAACAGGCCTCATTAACCCCCGTTAAAAGCTGACTCAACGTATCTCCGAGCTGCCCGACAGGATAGTGCGTACTGAAAAAACGGTTCAGGTCTTCCCGCAGGATACTCAGGCTCGAAAGATCAACCGGATATTCAAAGACAGCACTATCCAGTTGAACCGTATCAATTCTCTCATCCATTTTAATGACGAGGCAGGTGAGATCATCTCCGAAATTTTCATGGGTGGAGAATGTACAGACCGCCTGGTGAATCTGCTCAAGTATAGCATCACAGTTCAGGTGCCGGTTTTCACACACCACCTCCAGCAGACGCTCTTCACCGAACATATTACCCGATGCATCGGCAGCTTCAGTAATACCATCGGAATAAAAAACAACCACATCACAGGGCGCCAGTCGAATCACGGACTCTTCATAGGTCTCACGCTCAGCAAAACCCAACGGGCTGTTGTTCCCGGAAAAGAAATGACAGGATTCATCTGTAACGCCGCAATGAATACTGCGGGTGTGGCCGCAATCCACCAGACTCAAAGTACCCTTATCACTACAGATCCGGGCGTAAATGAGAGTCACAAAACTATTCAGATCGATGAGTTCCCGCACAAGCCCGGCATGCAGCGACATCATGATCTCACGCGGCAGCGGAAGATGATGATCGGCCGAGCTGCTCATTATACTGCACATTGCGCGGAGAATCGCATTTTTTGCGGCCCCGCCCAACAGGGCAGCAGGCACCCCTTTTCC
Organism: Pontiellaceae bacterium B12227; assembly: GCA_029432775.1. Taxonomy (GTDB): domain Bacteria; phylum Verrucomicrobiota; class Kiritimatiellia; order Kiritimatiellales; family Pontiellaceae; genus Pontiella. Next base: position 169,721 of record JAROAZ010000007.1, read on the forward strand.
CATCACATCCCCGATCACAATATCCATACACTGCTGGTTATGTACGAAGCAGTCGAAGAAATCCCCATCAACGTCTTGTGATGGAACCGACATCGCAGCTACCTGAACTCCTTTGATCCTTTCACTCGACCGTCCTAACAGCAAGGTTCTTTGAATTCGGGACGCAATATCGATTTCCCGGCGCCGCGCGGAAGCCAGCTCCTCTTCCGCCTGTTTACGTTCGGTGATATTATTTTCAATCGCCAGAAAATTAATCGTCTGGCCATGGTCATCATAGAGAGGACGCACTTCGATCGAGAGCCAGTATTTTTTTCCGCTTTTAGAATAGTTGATGATTTCGACGTTAAATCCGTTATGGATCTTCAGGCTGTCAGACATTTCCCGAACCGTATCCTGGTCCGTCTCCGGTCCCTGAAGAAAAGACCCCGGTTTACGGCCGATGACTTCCTCTAACGTGAATTCAGTCATCAATATGAAGGCCCTGTTAACCCACTCAATCTCCCCTGCCTCATTGGTAATAATAACTGAGTTATCGGTCCGGGTTACCACAGAAGAGAGCTTGCGTATTTCTTTTTCAGCCAATTTTCGAGAGGAGATATCGCGCTTAATGGCAATATGGTGCGTGATCACTCCCACTCGGTCACGAACCGGCGTAATGCTCTGTTCCTCAAAATAGGTATGCCCGTCGCGGGTTTTATTTATCAGCTCACCATTCCACACCTCTCCGGCGGCTATGGTGCTCCACATTTCCCGATAAACTTGCTGATCTGTTTTGCCGGACTGAAGGATTTCCATCTTTCGGCCATAGGATTCCTCGGCGGTATATCCGGTAAGAGCCGTATACGCACGGTTGACCCATTCGATGCAACCGTCCGCATCAGTGATCACCATCGCATCAGCTGCAGCCTGCAGCGCAAGGCTCTGCAGTCGGATTTGCTCCAACTCCTGGAGTTTACTGATGTCCCGCAGTGTAAAAATCGCCCCGCCCGACTCGTCAGGAAGAAAGAGTGGTTGGGCAATCAGCTCAATGGGTATATTATCTGCGACCAGTTGATAGTAGCCGCGCTGCATTTCACGCTGAGCCAGGACCCGGACGGCCGGATGATTCGCCTCCGGAATTTCGGTACCCAACTCTTCAAGAGGAAGAAGTTCGGCAAATGACTGCCCGATATTTTCAATATGACTGCGCTTTACAAGGCGGTCAAAACCACCATTGCACCACTCCACATCACCCTCTTCGTTGATCCAGACAATGGCATCATCAATCAGCCCGAGCCCCACCTCCATTTTACCCATGGTCAGGCGCAGTTCGTTCAGGGCTTGCTGGATATTATCGGACATCTATTTATTGTCCGTCTTTCGCGAGCGGGACGATTTTTCCGGCAAACCTCCATTTACCATCTTTTTTACCTGCCACAATCGTATGACTGGATTTTAACGGGGTTCCATCTCCGCATAATACATCCAGGTTCAGCGCATGTTCAGGCAGGGTGCGGCTTTCGGTGGTTAAGAATCGGGAAATTCCCATCGAGTGGGAGTCGCGATACTTCGCCGGCATAATATCGGTCAGTAAATTTCCAACAAGCTGCTCTTCCTTCCAGTTAAAGGTTTCTGCAAAACAGCGGTTGATACTGCAAATAAGCCCATTGTGATCCGCCACGATCACCGGAGCATCCTGCATGCACTCGAGTTCTTCATACGTTTCCATAGTTCCTCCGTAGTAAATTTTCAGGATAGGGAATAGTCAATCGAACGTCAATATTGTCGGTCGACAAGCCTATGGACGCCTCCCCCTCTGTCCAGGATCGGTGGATTTTACCCACTGAGGGCAGAAATACCCCACAGGATTCAAGTTAACCGAACCAGCCCTCTCCGGCAACAAAGGCAAATGGATTTCCAATGATTGGAAATCCATTTCGCTGCAAACATCGTCAATCTATAAATAAGGCTGTTACGACTTCCGGATCTCTTCCGAGATGCGCATGGAGCAATAGCGCTCGCCGCACATGGAGCAGTAGTGCTGATCAACCTGATCCCGCTCTTCGGGCGGCATCGAATCGAGGCGATACTGCTTGGCCAGCAGCGGGTTAAAGGCGAGGTTGAATTGGTCCACCCAGCGAAATTCGCCGCGGGCTTTCCGCATGGCGATATCGCGATCCATTGCGCCGGGAATCCCTTTGGCAAGGTCGGCTGAGTGCGCCGCAATTTTATGAACAATCACCCCTTCCTTGACATCTTCACGGTTCGGCAGGCCAAGGTGTTCTTTCGGCGTCACATAGCAGAGCATCGCCGTGCCGAACCAACCAATCACGGAACCACCGATGGCGGAGGTGATGTGATCGTAGCCAACACCACAATCAGTAACCAGTGGGCCAAGCGTATAGAACGGCGCTTCGAAGCAATCTTCGAGCTGCTTATCCATGTTGACTTTAATCTTATCGAGCGGCACATGGCCCGGCCCTTCGATCATGACCTGACAACCATATTCCCACGCAATCTTTGTCAGCTCGCCGAGGGTTTTAAGTTCCGAAAGCTGTGCTTCGTCGTTCGCATCTTCAATACAGCCGGGGCGCATGCCGTCGCCAAGCGAAAAGGTAATGTCATAGGCACGCATGATTTCGCAGATTTCGCGGAAGTGCGTGTAAAGAAAGTTTTCCTGATCGTTATCAATCATCCATTTAGCCAGCACTGATCCGCCGCGGCTGACAATACCGAGCTTGCGCTCCTTCGCGAGCGGGATGTCTTTTCGCAGCACCCCGGCATGAATCGTGAAATAGTCGATACCCTGCTCGGCCTGCTCGATCAATGTGTCGCGGTAGAGCTCCCAGCTAAGACCGTCGGCATCGTCGTCAATTTTCTTCAGTGCCTGATAGAGCGGAACGGTGCCGATCGGCGTCGGCGAGTTGCGCACAATCCACTCGCGCGTATCGTGAATGTCCGCACCGGTGGAAAGGTCCATCACCGTGTCCGCACCCCAGAGGGTGGCCCACTGCATTTTTTCGACTTCTTCTTCTATGGAAGAACCCAGAGCCGAGTTACCGATATTAGCGTTGATCTTGGTGCGGAAGTTCCGACCGATAATCATCGGTTCGGCTTCCGGATGGTTAATGTTCAGCGGAATCACGGCGCGGCCGGCGGCGACTTCGGAGCGGACAAATTCAGGTTCCACCATTTCGCGGATGGCAACATATTCCATTTCAGGCGTGATGACCCCGTTTTGAGCGTAACTCATCTGGGTAACGGACTGCCCTTTTTTTGCGCGCAGCGGCTGGCGTTCCAACCCTTTGAAAGCCTTTTCGGTATTACTCAGAATATCAACGCCGGAAACATGCTCTTCCACATCGCCACGCTCCGAGATCCAGGTTGAACGAATCGAGGGCAGGCCCTGTTTCAGGTCCGGCTCGTAGGAGGGATCGGTGTACGGACCACTGACGTCGTAGACATTCAGATCTTCATTATCGCCATGCAGTTTAATTTTACGGAACGGAACACGGATGTCCTCACGTGAACCTTTAACGTATGTTTTTTCAGATCTTGGGAAGTATTTGCCGTATCCACTCATTTTTCAGTTTTCCGTTATTAGTTATCAGCTCATGGGAAATGCCGAGGAGGAAAAACGGTTAACCGACAACTGCTTTCGGCAGAAAGCACCGCTTCCCTTCACGGCATAACCCGCGCAGGTTCCAAGGGTTGGAATCTCAGTCGGACCGGCCGACTCCCCTAGCGAACAAAACGAGAACGCTACTCCTTTGCAATGGGGTTGCAATGAAGAAACGTCTAAAGACCCGTATCTAGACTGAGTCTAAAAACCGGCTTCCGGAGCTTCGCGCAAAACGGCTCGGAACGGAGAGCAGGATAGAAGAGAAAGTACTGAAATGCCTTAACGCAGCGCACGCTTGATCATGGTGAAATATCCCAGCACCCCGTTGGCAATTCCGCGGGCCACCGTTTCCCGGTAGCTGGAAGTGTTCAGAAGAGATTCTTCGGCCGGGTTGGACAGAAATCCGCATTCCACCAGCGCGGAGGGGCAGGTTGCCTTTTTAATGACCGAATAGCGGGCACGGCGTAAACCCCGGTCATTACGCTTGGACATTTTCACCAGATTACTGTGAATGGAAAAGCCGAGAACGGAGTTCAAAGCATCATATGTGTTATTGCGCTGGGGCTGCTTATCGCCTGCCTGGCCGTAAAAATTGCTCGAGTCATACCCCGCCGCCGCCGTAACAAAGGTTTCAACCCCGCTGGCCGACGATGCCCCCGCCGCATTGGCGTGAATGCTGATAAAGAGGTCCGCACCCACTTTATAGGCATAGGTGGTGCGGGCATCCAGTTGTGGATACGTATCTCCGGTTCGGGTCATCCGAACCTGAATACCCTTGGCTTCCAGCAGCTTTCGAACGCGGTGGGAAATATCGAGCACCACATCTTTTTCTTTTATTTTACTCGGGCTGATGGTTCCGGGCTCATGGCCGCCGTGGCCGGGATCGAGCACCACCAGCCGCGGCATCCGTTTAGGTGCATAAGCATAGGTCCGCAGAATCGGATCCATGCTTTTCTTGAAATCGACTTCCCGAATCGTCCACTCGGCACCATGTTTGCGGCACGGCTCGTGCAGCCAGAGCATCACTCCATTAATCCACGACCGCCGGCTGTTCGTTTCGATTTCCAGCTTGTTGTATTTATTCTGTAAAATCACCTTCTTACCGAACGTGGTCATTTTCATGGAATACAAGCGCGCAATATATGAAAGAGAAACGGTACCGGTCGGCGTTTTCGCATCGACGGACTGCGTGCTCGTACACCCGGTAAACAACACCACATGGAAGAGAAACAGCTTTCTGGTAATTGAATGCATAAAAGACAAGCTACTAAAAAGAAATCCAGTTTGGAAAGAGCCGATTAGAACCATTTACATTTAAGTATTTGATGGCTTTACCACTTCCCGCGGCCGGAAACTCAAAATTCGAAATTCAAATTTCGGAAATCGGCCGAGCTGTGCTTTAATCGGCAGGAATAAACTACGGCACTGCATACTTCATGAGAAACACAGTCATAAACGAGCAATTGATCTCCGGCCTCCGCAAAGGAGTTCTCGGCATTATTCTTGTTCTGTTGTTCGGCACCATCGGCTATCGGGTGGTTGAAGGCTGGGACTGGCTGGACTCCTTCTATATGACAGTCATCACCGTTTCCACCGTCGGCATCACGGAAGTGCATCCCCTCTCCGATGCAGGCCGACTGTTTACCAGCCTGCTGATTTTCGGCGGCGTCGGCGTAATGGCCTACAGCTTGACCCGCCTTGCTGAATTTATGTTTCAACGCAGCATCACCAATGTTCTCGGGAGAAGAGCCATGGCTAAAAAACTGTCTCAAATGAAAAAACACGTGATCGTCTGCGGCTACGGCCGCACCGGCAGCCAGGTGGTGGCTGAACTGCAGGCCGCCAACAAAATGTATATCGTGATTGAGGAGAACGAAGAGTTCGTCAAACGCATGGAGGAACTCGGCATTCCCCACCTGATCGGTGATGCCACCGAAGAAGAGATTCTGGAAGAGGCACGTATCTGCGATGCGGAATCGCTGGTTGCCGCGCTCGATTCTGATGCAGAAAACCTGTTCCTCACCATGACGGCCGTCGGTCTATGCCAAACGGTTCGCGTCATTGCCCGCGTGCACGACCCCGACAACGCCCGAAAGTTCCGCAAAGCCGGGGCCTCCCGCGTGGTATCCCCGATCTCTTCAGGAGCCAACCAGATTGCCCAGCTGCTCACCCGCCCCTCCGTGGTGGATCTGGTCGAATTGGTTACGATGGACAAAAGCATTGCGCTTGAAGTTTTTGAACACACCATCGATGAAGACAGCGATATGCTTGGCAAAACACTTGCCGAAGCCCGCGTCCGGCAGATCCTCGGCTCCATGGTTATTGCTGTCAAACACCGCGACGGAACCACTGCCTTCGATCCCGGTCCCCAGACCCGACTCAATCTTGGCGACATTCTCGTGGCCATCCGCCAGTCGGATTCAGGTGAACAAACCATCTAGAAACGGATTCCCATGGCCCTGCTTGAAACCCACTATTACGCCCGCTCGATTGACCTGTCGATCGGCATGAACATCATTCTGCCCGAACATTCCGAGGCCTGGAACGAGCCGCCGGCTGTGCTCTACCTGCTGCACGGGCTCTCCGGCGACCACACCTCGTGGATCCGTTCCTCTTCCATCGAGCGCTATGCCCGCGACTATAATCTGGCAGTCGTTATGCCCAACGCCCACAAAAGCTTCTATTGCGACATGGAACACGGTTCCAACTATTGGAAACTCTTCAGCGAAGAAATTCCCATGCTTGTAAACCGCTGGTTCAACCTTTCCAACGAAGGAGGAAAGACCTTTGTAGCCGGAACCTCGATGGGCGGCTACGGCGCCATCAAGCTCGCACTGGGCTGCCCGGACCGCTTTTCACATGCTGCTTCGCTCTCCGGTGCGCTCGACATTGCCTCTCATATTCACGACGAGTGGAACGAAGCGCGGAACACTGCTTTTGAAGCGACATTCGGTTCGCTGGAAAAAGTTCCAAACTCTGGAAATGATCTGATCCATCAGATCCAAACATTGGAAAAAATTCCGGAAAACCGGTTTTACGTCTGTTGCGGCACCGAAGATTACCTCTACGAAGATTCCGTCAGCTTCCGCAATACCGCCACCAAAAGGGGCCTGGATCTGACCTACAACGAATCGTCCGGCACCCACGACTGGACCTATTGGGATGCTCAAATCCAAAACATCCTCAGCTGGCTCCCGATCGAAAAGCTGGTGAAGCCCTGATTTTGAATGTTGTAGCCACGGACAAACTCGGAATAGCACCGATAAAATGAAACTCCGCGGTCCTCTGATCAGTGGCTATTAAAAAATTACTTCTTCGCAATATACCGCGCGACGTCTTCGAGCCGAACGAAACCGACGGGATGGTTGCGGGCATCGACGACTACCGCTGAATGGCGGGGATTCCGGCGGAGGCGGTAGAAGGCGGACTTCAGATTCCGGTTTTCCTGCAGCTTCAACAGGTCATCCGCATAGGGTTTGATCAGCTCATCGTCGGACAGTTTCCGATTCACGATGGAAAACATCGAGACCATCCCGACAGCAAGATGACGGTGCATGAGCACGGCATCGGTGGTTTCCCGACGTGCAACCAGCCGTTTGAAATCGCCAACGGTGGCCACATCCTGAAGCGTTGGAACCTTTATGAACGGCGTCATGAGCATGCGTATCGGAATACTGTGCATGGTCGTCACATTATCCACCATACGGTTTTGATCGGAGGAAATGATTCCCTCCTTTTCACTGGTTGAAAAATATTCTTTCAGTGCGTCGGGAGAAAGGCGGTGCAGCTCGTGTCCCGGATCGGAATCCATCCCGCGAGTCAGCAGGCGGAAGATCTGCTTGAGCGGCCAGGTGAACGGATAGAACACCCAGACCAGCAGGCGCATCAGTTCGGCAAAACGGTACATCAGCACGTCGGCCTGTTTTCGGAACAGGTTTTTCGGGCCGACCTCGGCAAACAGGAAAAGCGGGAACATCAGCGTGAGTGTAGCGGCCGTTTCCGCATTCCAGGGAATAAAGCCCAACAGCAGGCTGCCTGCTTCAACGCCCGAGCCCAGATAAAGGTCGGTGACTTCCATCGAGAGCAGATAAACCGCAAGGTTATTCCCGATGAGCACGGTGAAAATGAAAATATGGTTGTTTTCCAGCAGACCGGAGAGCACCAGCGCCGAGGACTTACGTTCGCGTTCCCGCTGTTTCAGGCGGATGCGGTTAATCATGTAACTTCCGGTTTCAACGCCGGAGAACAGGGCTGAAAATGCAAATCCCAGCAGAATGATGAAAAGAGCGGACAGCGTCATGAATCCCCGCCCTCCTCTTCGGCCACCAGCTCCAGCAGCACCGATTCAATCCGGTTGGACCGCACCTGTTCCACGGTAAAGCGGAGGTTGCCGACCTGCGCCACATCGCCCGCCGCCGGCAGACGCTTGAGCAGCGAAACCACCAATCCGCTCAGCGTGTCGAGTGCCAGATCCCGCATAACCTCATCCGGCAGGAAGCCGACAAACAGGCCGCGCCATTCCCGAATTCCCAAATTACCCTGCAGCCGATAGGTGGTTTCTCCCAGTTGTTCGACAGAAGGCGTATCGAGCACATCGAACTCCCCCACCACCTCTTCCAGCAAATCTTCAAGCACCACCGTTCCGGCCAGCCCGCCATATTCATCCACCACGCAAACCATGCGCAGCCCGTCGGTTAAAAACTCCCGCAGCATATCGTCGGCCCGCTTGGTTTCCGGTACAAAACGAACCGGATTCGAAAAATAGACGAGCGCTTTATCGGGATCGTTGTTTACAAACAGATCGCGGACTTCGACCACTCCAACAATGTTGTCTTCGTCCTCTTCATAGATCGGAATGAGTTCGAGCTCCTGCTCCGCGGCCTCGGCCAACGCTTCGCCCGCCGGCGCATCGACCCGCCGAAACAGCTGTTTGACGCGCGGAACCATAATCTCCCGCACGCGGATCTCCGGCAGGTTGACGATATCCTCAACAATGGCTTTTTCCTGTTTTCCAAAGGTCGGATCGTGATGCGTGGCATCGATCAGCATCTTCAGTTCGTCCGAGTCCAGTTTTTCATCGTGCTGGCTGGCGGGTTCCATTTTCCGGGTAATCACTTCCAGCACCACCCGAACAGGCCCCATAAAATGGAACCAGCCTCTCAACAATGGCGAATTGAGCCGAACAACCCGTTCCGGGAACGAAATCCCGATGGCCTTCGGCAGAATCTCGCCCGCCAAAATGACCACCACCAAGACCCCGAAACCGATAGCCGCCTGCCACCATTCGCCATATTCATGACCGATATCGAGCGCCAGCACGGCACTCATACAGAAAAACAGAATATTAACCACCAGATTTCCGAACAGGATGGCCACCAGCAGGCCCGAGGGATTATCCCGCAGCAGCACCAGGAGGCGATCCGCATGACGATCATCTGAACGGAGCTTTCTGACCTGCTCGCGACTCAACGAAAACAGCGCGGTTTCTGTGCCGGAAAAAAAAGCCGAGCAAAAAAGCAGCAGCAGCATCCCGAGCAGTGTCATTAAATATCCTTGCATAGTCTCCAAAACGAATTTCCTTCGTAACAATGCCGCAATTTACGACGACAGAACGGGTGAATGGAAGCCTTGGTCAACTTTTTTCCAACGGTTGGAAACTTTCAGCTTCAAAATCTGCGGGGTTCGGATAAGGTGTCTGCTCATGAAGAAAATCACCCTCCAGACGCATTCGAGAACCGACTTTGTAAAGATCGACCATCAGGTGGCCGAACTCCTTACAGAATACGGCATTCAGGAAGGTGTATTAACCATTTTTGTGCCCCACACCACCGCAGGAATCACGATTAATGAGAATGCGGACCCGGATGTGACGGCCGATATGGAAATGGTGCTGGACCGGGTCGTACCCTGGACCGGCGGCTATAGTCATTTTGAAGGCAATACGGCCGCCCATGTGAAAGCGAGCATGATGGGCGCCTCGGCTCACGTCATCGTTTCCGGCGGCCGCATGCAGCTGGGCACCTGGCAAAGCCTCTATTTTTGCGAATTTGATGGACCGCGCACCCGTGAGGTGTGGGTTAAAGGAATTTCTGAAGAATGAAAAAAAAGAAAATCGTATCGGCTTCGGCCGCAGTTGTTGTTGCTCTCTTTATGTTTGCCGGTTGCTCCGGCAAATCCGGTGAAAAACAATATAATAAAGCGCTCTCCGCCTGGAAAGACGGAGATCTGGTGCGTGCGCGTGCCCTCTTTGAAAATTCAATCAATAAAATGTCGGGCAATTCCCAGAAGTCCACCGCGCTGAACCAACTGGGCCTGGTGCTGTGGGAACTCGGCGAATCGCAGGCGGCAGCAGATGCATTCAGCACATCGGCCAACCTGGCGGAAACCCTTTCCGGCGCCAACCTGAACATGGGCATTGCGCTTTATCACACCGGGCGGATCGATGAAGCAGAAGTGGCCCTGAACAATGTGCTCGGTGAAAACCCGAAGAACGAAACCGCTCTGGCGATTCTCGGCCTGATTGAATTGCAGAAACGTAACTGGGCCGGCGCCACCACGGAACTCACCAAATCAGCCAGCATTAATCCGCGCAGCGCGGCGGCTCAGAATGCACTGGCGCTCGCCGAGCTCCACCAGACCAAAAACAGCGAACGGGCCATTACCCGCCTGAAACAGCTTATTTCTGCGAATCCTGATTATGCCCCGGCCGCTTACAACCTCGGCTCCATTTATGACCACTGGCTGCGCAACCCGAGCGCTGCCATGAGCTGGTACAAACAATATCTGCAGAAAGCCGGCGAAAACGGAAGCCACGTTCAGTCTGCCGCGAATGCGGTTGCGCGCCTGGGCGGCACTCCGGCAACCACATCCACCACCCGTTCGGCAGCACCGAAAGTCAACCCGGCTGAGGCCGCGCGGTATATGGCTGAAGGATCTAAACTGCACGGGGCACAGAAATATGACGAAGCCATTGTGGCCTACCGTAAAGCACTGGCTGCCGACCCGAAGCATAAAACAGCCTACTACAACATGGGACTGGCCTTTTATGCGCAGGGCAACTACAGCGACGCAGCCACTGCCTGCAATAGTGCGCTCAACATTGATCCAAACTTCTCAGATGCCCGCTACATGCTGTCGCTGGCATATGCTAAACAGAAAAAATGGAACGATGCTGAGCGTGAAGCGCGGGAGCTTTCCAAAACCGACGCAACGCGCGGCGGTCAGATGAAGAAATATATTTCCGATTCCCGCAAATAAACTTACTTCTGCTTCGGCGGAAACTTTTTCAGAATGCGCATCACCGCATCATTTACGCGTGCGGTGATTTTTTCAGGATTGTCAGAACTGGATGTACGTCTGCGGCCGCGGCCGCGCCAAATGGTTTGCTCATCGGACGGGTTCAGAATATCGATGGTCAGCTGTCCCTCTTCATAATCCGAAATCGTTCCGCCCGTGCTGTACCCGATGCTGCTTCCGCGACCATAGGAGCTACGCCCCACACCGAAAGATAAAGAACCGCCGGAACCGTCAATCCGCTGCTGGAAATCCATGAAGTAAGCCACATGGAAATCGGCCTCGTTTTTTTCCACCTTCTTAAAGCCTTTAGATGCAAGATCGGCATCGACTGCGTTCCGGATCCGCCGATCATTCAGATCATTATCAATCCGCGGAACACCGGTCTCCGGCTGCATATCGTGCTGCCAGGCATACGTCTTCAGCGATTTAAAATCAAAAGATGCATCATAGTCCCGGTTAACAGAAACGGATGAGCATCCCGAAAGAACGGCTGCCGACGATGAAATAAGAAAGGTTCGTTTGTTCATGAAATAGCCTCCTGTTGAATGAAGGCATTATAAAAAGGGTAAGGCGAATGCCAAGCCCCGCATTCAACCAAAACGCTTCTTCACGTGGCTGATCATCTGGCGGTCAATCAGCCCCGCCGGAATAAACCGGGCCGCCAGAGCGCCCAGATGCGCGGGAACCGTTACCTTGTAGCGAATCTTCGGGCGCCGGGATTCCAACGCATGAACAATCTTTTCAGCCACGGCTTCCGGCGGCAGGCGCCAGCGGTCTTCCGCCATGCCGCCGTTGCGGCGCTTAGCAAAATACTTTTTATAGGCCGCCCCGAACTGGGATGAATCCACATCCAGCTGACCTTCGCCCTCTTCCGCACAGTTGGTTGAAAAACGTGTACTAATCGGTCCCGGTTCAATAAGCGAAACTGCAATCTGATCAGGAGAAAGCTCCACCCGCTGGGCATCGCTGATCGCTTCGAGCGCAAACTTTGATGCGGAATAAATCCCCATAAACGGAAGCGACAAACGACCGACAACAGAGCTGATATTTATAATCCGTCCATAGCCCTGTTTTTGAAAAGTCGGAATCAGGGTATTGGTCAGCTCCTGCAAACCGAAAACATTCACTTCAAACTGATGGCGCATGGCATCGCGGGAAAGATCCTGAATGGCTCCCGGCATCCCGAAACCGGCATTATTCACCACCGCGCCAAGATGCCCGCTGTTTTTCACCAGCACGCGATCGACCGCCGTGGCGATGGACTGGCTGGAGGTCACATCCAGTTTGATAGCATCGAACCCGGCCAGCTTCAGGGCATCCAGATCATCGACTTTACGGGCGGTTGGAAAAACCTTCCAGCCTCTGGAACGCAGCATTTCGGCCGTCGCCAGACCAATGCCCGAAGAACAGCCGGTAACCAGAACTGATTTATTTCCAACCGTTGGAAAACTCACGGGTAGAGCTCCGATAGTTTATGGAAGGTATAGCCCTGATTGATCAAACCTTCATAGCTGTCGCGAATGGCAATGGCGCTCTCTTTGCTCCAGATATGGCCGATCACAATCACATAGCCGTTTTCCCGGGCCTTGTTCACCGCATTGCCCCACATTTTACGGATATAAGCGCGGTCCTGATTGATATCCAGAAAAACATCCCGCTCTTCCATGTGCACACCGACCTTTTTAGCCATGCGCGGCACCTGAGAGTTATAGGCGGTTTTGCTGTCCAGAAAAAACAGATCGTGTCCCTTACAGAAACGAAGCACCTCACCCATCAGTTCCGTATTTTCGGTAACCCGCGATCCCATGTGATTATTCATTCCCACCGCACCACGAACCGAGCGCAGATTATCGTCCAGAATGCGCCGCACGTCGGCGGGTGTGGATGTATCCATAATCGCCCCGATGCCCGGATTCTTCTTTCCGTTCTGCGCCTCCATCGGCTGGTGGAGAATAATCTCCTTCAACGGGTCCCTGCCTATTTCAATGCAGACCGCTCTTGTCTGTTTCTGATGCGGCAGCACAGCAATCGTCATCGGAACCGGAATATCCAGAAACTGCTGCGTCTCGCTCAGCGCCAGCCCGGCGTCATCGATCACCAGAAAGATCTGCTTCTGCCGGACCTTTTCAGCAAGAACCGGAACCGCCGTCAGCGCTGCGAATGAAGTAATATAGTTTCTACGATTCAACGGGCGTCCTTTTCTTTTCCATACGGGTTGAGGCCTCCGCAACCATGCCCAATGAAGCATCTTCCCGGCCAAGCAGCACCTCAAAAGGAATCCCGAGCCCGGCATGCAGTTTCCGAATCATGGAAATACTCAGAGAACGCTTACCGGCAAGCACTTCAGAAACCTTACTCTTACTTCCAATGTATGGAATCAGATCTTTCTGCCTCAGCTCCTGCTGTTCCATCCGGAAGCGGATGGCGTCGATGGGATCCACATCCGGCATGGGATAAACCCTGGCTTCATAGAGCTCGACGAGCGTCGCCAGCAGTTCCATCTCCGCAACAACCTCAGAGTTCGGCTTATGATCCATCAGCTCCTCAATATGCATAAGAGCAGCATCGTAATCATCTTCCGTTTTAATCACTTTCGGCTTCATCAGATTTTTGTCGCATCAATCCTGTCATACTCCGCGTGGGTTCCGATAAAGCGGACATAGAGTAACCCGGGTTTATAGGCAACCCTGACGACCAAACGATATTTGTTTCCGCCAAAATTAAACACAATCCGGTTTCCCGGAAGGATGTCGGCAGAACGATACTGATCCTTCACATCCTGCGGCGTTTTCCATTCGGCCGCATCGGCTTCCTTATCCCACGCACTTAACGGAGCCTTGGCATTGGCATGTTTTTGCCAAAACTCGACCAAGGTTCTCTTTTTAACGACATGCATGAAAACAGACCGCAGGAACCGGGTCAAGCCCATGTTCCCAATAAGGGAACTTTATTCCCCGTTCAGGTTGAGGCGATAGTCCTGCCCGCCACCGAATTCGAGGATGCGCTGCACGTGTTTTCCAAGAATATCCGCTTCGAGATTCACTTTGGTGCCGACCTTGAAGTCGGACATATCCGTTTCCTGCAGCGTGTGCGGGATAATGTGAACAATAAAGCCGTTATCCGTCAGTTCAGCGACGGTCAGCGAAATGCCGTCGATGGAGATGGACCCCTTGTAAACCATCAGCATCAGCATATCGCGCGAGCACTCGATGGTAAACTTCTTGTCGCGGCCGACCTCTTCCACCTTGGCCACCGTTCCGGTGTTGTCCACGTGACCGGTCACAATGTGTCCGCCCAGCGTTTCGCCCAGGGCCAGCGCCTGTTCCAGGTTCACTTCGTCGCCCGGACCTTTTTCACCCAGATTGGTTTTATCGAAGGTTTCGCCCAGCACATCGAACATCAGTTTGTCGCCGTCAATCGCAGCCACGGTCAGGCAGGTGCCGTTCACGGCAATGCTGTCGCCCAGACCGACCGGTTTATCGAACGGACGATTCGGAACCATCGTAATGCGACCCGCCGTGCCTTCCATTTTAATATCAATAATATTTCCCAAACGCTGAACAATGCCAGTAAACATATCTATCTCTCCGGTTTCGCTTTAATCAGTATATCATTGCCTACCTGTTCCAATGACTGGAACTTCAAATTTTTTACATCGGCGATCAGGCCGCCGGTTTTTCCAAAGTTTGGAAGTCCGTCCGCGCCCATCAGCTTCGGGGCGAAAAAGAAGGCAAACTCATCCACCAGCCCCGCATCGACCAGCCCGGCCGCCAGTTGGCCGCCGCCCTCGCAGAAAACGTGCATAATACCCTGTTCGCTGGCCAGCTCCGTCAGGATTTTCTTCAAATTGCCGCTGCGGATCAGGGTCTGCTCCGCCGCTTCGTCGTTCCGAACCTTGGAACCGGCGGGAATATCCGCGCCAATGATCACCCTAAACGGCTTCCGATCATTGGAAGGCCGCGGCATCAGCGACGGGTCATCCGCGCGAACCGTGGCCGCACCGACCATAATGGCGTCCGATCGGCGGCGCATCTCCTGCACCCGTTCGCGCGCTTCGGGCCCGGTGATCCATTTCGAGTCGCCGGCGCTGTCGGCAATTTTACCATCCAGCGTCGAGGCCAGCTTCAGCGTAACGTACGGCAGCCCCGTGGTGATAAATTTTTCAAACGGAGCAATCAGCTCGCGCCCGGCTTCCTCGCAAACGCCCGCAACCACTTCCACGCCGGCCTCTTCGAGCAGCTTCAGTCCACGCCCCGCATGCGCCGGATTCAGGTCGACCACCGAAACCACCACGCGGCCGATGCCCTTCTCCAGAATGATGTCAGTACACGGCGGCGTGCGGCCATGGGTTGAACAGGGTTCGAGCGTAACATAAAGGGTGGCGGTTTTCAGATTCACCGGCATCGGCGGAATCTTTTTCAGACAGTCGCGCTCAGCATGATCCGTCCCGGCCTTTTTATGCCAGCCCTCCGCAATCATGTGGCCTTCCACCACGAGCACCGCACCCACCGGCGGATTCGGACGCGTCAGCCCCTCGCCCATCTTCGCCAGCTCAATCGCCCGCATCATAAATTTTTCGTCAGCAGTCATGGCTTTTTTTAACACCAAGCTCGCAAAGTCCGCAAAGAAAAATCCGTTTGCCTGCTTCGCGCTCTTTGCGTCCTTCTGTAAAAACTAACTGTCTTCTGAGCCGTCGTCGAAAAGGGCGTTTACAAATTCCTGTGGGTCGAAGGGGACGAGGTCGTCTTCGCCTTCGCCGAGACCGGTAAAGAGAATCGGCACCTTGAGTTCGGTTCGAACCGAGAAGAGAAAACCGGCCTTGGAGGAGCCGTCCAGTTTCGTGACGATGATTCCGGTGAGCGGAACCACTTCATTAAATTGTTTAGCCTGAATCACCGCGTTCTGCCCCAGCGAGGCGTCGAGCACCATCCAGACATCGTCCGGCGCACCGGCGCGGCGTTTACTCATGGAGCGGCACATTTTCGGCAGCTCATCCATCAGCGGCGTTTTGGTATGCATGCGCCCGGCGGTATCCACCAGCACGACATCGCATTTTTTCTCGATGGCGGATTCAACGGCGTTGTAGGCCACGCCGGCTGCATCGTGCCCCATTTCACCGCCCACAAAATCGCAGCCGATCCGTTCGCTCCAAAGCTTGAGCTGGGAGGAACCGGCAGCCCGGAAGGTATCGGAACCGCAGAGCATCGGCCTGCGGCCTTCGCCCATCGCTTTTTTAGCCAGTTTGGCGGCGGTGGTGGTTTTGCCGGAACCGTTGATGCCGAGCAGCATCACGACATAGGGTTTGTTTTCTTCCAACCATTGGAAGTCCAGCGTTTCGCCGAGCTCCTTCATGAGGATATCGGTCAGGCGCTCGCGGCGCGTTGCCTTGCGGGTTGGATATTCCAACTCATCGGCAATCTCCATCGTCAGACGCGCGGGGACATCGGAACGAAGCAGGATTTCCTCGATCTCCTCGACCTCCATCTCTTCGAGGTTGGTTTTGGAGGAGAAAACCTGGCCGATAATCGAGCGCGTCTTTTTCAGTGCACTCAGCCAACCGGCCATTACTCGCCTCCCCGGGGCTTATAGGTGGTGCGGGCCGGACGATCGAGTTCCTTACGGATGCGGTCGAGTACCCCGTTCACAAAACGCCCGGACTGGAAGCTGCTGAAATCTTTGGCAAAGTGTACGGCTTCGTTGATGGACACCACCGGAGGAACGTCGTCGCGGTAGAGCATTTCAAAAAGGGCCACGCGCATCACGGTCCGGTCCACCGCTCCCATGCGGTCGGAGTTCCAGCGGTTCGCATATTGCGACAGCTTTTCATCCAGCTCTTTTTTGTGCTGTACCACGCCTTTGATGATCTCTTCGGCATAGTTTTTTTCGCGCTCAATCGGTGTTTTTTCTTCCCAGAAATCCTGAAGCGCAATATCGATGGGCTCGGGATTAAAATCGAGTTGAAACAGGAACTGGACAATCCATTCGCGTGTTTCGCGGCGGCCGTTTACTTTTTTCTTCTGCATAAATTCTATCCAAGCTTTTTGTGAACACGGGCCGTTTCGATGGCCGCTTCGGCAGCATACCAGCCGCGGGTATTTTCGCCGCCGAGGCAACGGGCCTCGGCCTGCGCCCAGGAGCGGACGCCGACAATTTCATTAATGACCGGTATCTGATGCCGGCAGGCAATATCCAATACGGTCTGTCCGGTGGTATCGATGATCATCTGTGCATGCTGCGTTTCGCCTTCCACGACAACCCCCAGAACAATGAGCGCATCGTAGCGTTTGCTGGCCGCCATTTTTTCAGCAATCACCGGAACTTCGTATGCACCGGGCACACGAACCACGTCGATCGTTTCCGGCTTGGCCCCGTTGGTTTCCAGACATTGGAACGCGCTGCGGGCCAGCTCGTCGGTCAGCTCGTCGTTAAAGCGCGCCACCACAATGCCGAAACGCATGCCGGATGCATCAAGGTCGCCCAGCACCTGATTGGCACAAATGCCTTCAATCGGGTCAATTGACTTTGAAATACCTTTTCCCATAAATTCACTCCGTGAGTGACGATTGAAACGTGAGGCGTGATTTGCTAATCACGATTCACGGCTCCTTCATCTTTAAAGTATATGCCCCATTTTCTCGCGTTTCGTAGCCAGATAATGGTCGTTAAATTTTCCCGGTTTCAGAGCCAGAGGCCTGCGCTTGCTTACGGAAATACCGTATTTATCCAATCCCGAAATTTTAGCCGGGTTGTTGGTAAGCAGGTCAATCTTTGTCATTCCCAGATCGTGAAGGATCTGTGCACCAATACCGTAATCACGCAGATCGGCATCAAATCCGAGGTGTTCATTGGCCTCCACGGTATCCATTCCATTTTCCTGCAGTTCGTAAGCGTGCAGTTTTTTGGCCAGGCCGATTCCTCGTCCTTCCTGCCGCATATACACAACGGCTCCGTAGCCGTGTTCCTGAATTTCAACCATGGCAGCATGCAGCTGGGCACCGCAATCGCATCGCATGGAGTGAAAAACATCGCCGGTAAGACATTCTGAATGAACGCGCACCAACGGGGTTTTACCGGAATCCGCATCACCGCAGACCAACGCCAGATGATCTTTGTTGTCTACCTTGGAACTGTACAGTTTTAGACGGAACGGACCGGCATCGGTCGGCATATTGATCTCTCGCTCCATCTTGACCAGTTTTTCATGGGTATATCGATGCTTTGTGATCTCCGCCACAGAAGTCATTTTTAACTTATGTTTGGCAGCAAATTTGACGAGATCGGGCATCCGGGCCATGGTGCCGTCGTCGTTCGTGATTTCGCAGATTACGCCGGCGGGTTTCATACCGGCCGCGTTCATGAGATCCACAGTGGCTTCCGTGTGGCCTGCGCGATCAATCACACCGCCGGGCATCGCAATCAGCGGGAAAACATGGCCCGGACAAAGCAGATCTTCAGCCTGTGTTTTTTCGTTAATAATCGTGCGGATTGTCATGGCACGCTCTTCTGCACTGATTCCAGTGGTGCATCCGGCGGCATCGACCGAAATGGTGAACGCCGTCTGGAACATATCGCCTTCGTGCGAGACGTTCATTCGGGACAGACCAAGGTGGGCTGCACATTCCCGGGTAATCGGCATGCAGACAAGCCCGCGAGCATGCGTGATCATAAAGTTAACCTGTTCCGCTGTGCATGTTTCCGCAGCACAGATCAGATCGCCTTCGTTTTCGCGGTCCTCATCGTCCGTAACCAGAATAATTTCGCCGTTGCGCAGCGCTTCCAGAACGTCTTCGATCGGGTCGAAAATAGTGTCGCTCATTGTTGCTCCTGTATATCAAAAAGCCCTAAAGGGCGTACACCTTCAGGGCATTTTGCAAATACATAGCTTCGCACAATCTTCTCTCATCCAGACTATACTGTCGGTAGCAGAATTTCACTGCCTCCTGTTTTTCCAAACCTTGGAGAAACTCGCGGACTGTCACCGCCGGTCGGGAATTGCACCCTGCCCTGAAGATCGGGGCAATATGCGTTAAGACCTGAAGCTGCGCAAGTGAAAACAAGTAGGAATCATGCGGAATTTGCTAGATGGAAAGCAGAACAAAGGTCGTGAGACCCATTCCCAGGCAATAAAGACCAAAACGCCAGAACCGACCACGTTGTAACAGGGAAACAAGCCACTTAATGGAAAAGTAACCCACCACAGCCGAAACCACAAAACCGACCGACAGCTCCAGAAAACTGCTACCGCAGTGATTCCCATTCTGAGCTAGATCCAACAGGGCCAGCAAACTGACTCCGGCCAGCAAAGGAGCGGACATTAAAAAAGAGTATTCGGCCGCCTGTTTCGGTTCAATGCCCAGAAAACGCGACATGCCGATGGTGGAACCGGACCGACTGATCCCCGGCAGCATGGCAACGGCCTGAGCCAGACCGATCACAAACCCCGAAACCCAACTGACCTTTTTTTCCGCCGGTTTAGCAAAATGGCTCACGATCAGGAACAGACCCGTTGCCATCAATGTGCAGGAAACGAAACGGGGATTCGCAAAAGCCTCCTGCAGCTGGTCTTTCACTGTAAAACCGACCACAATGGCTGGGATACAACCCAACAGCACCAGCAGAATAAACTTAATCGATTCTTTTTCACCCCGCACCACGCCCGTTGCAATCTTCATCAGGTGTTTAGCGTAGAAAACCAGAATCGAAATGAGCGTACCCGCATGCAGCACAATTTCCAGCGTCGCGCCCGTTGAAGCTTCCAACCCCAGGAAATGTTTTGAAAGTACCAGATGCCCCGAACTACTGACCGGCAGGAACTCGGTTACGCCCTGAATGACAGCTAACAAAATAACTTTAAATAAGTTTTCCATTTATTCCCCAAAAAAAAGAGCCCGAACCATACGTTGCCAGCCCTCCGTAATCAACAGGAAAGCCGACAGGACTCTTTTACCCGTTCTATAGACCGGACCCTGCCCTTGCAAATCTCCGAACCGTTTATAATGGTCAGCGTCCGCTCGCTCTAATAAGTTGATAGCACTAAAGAGGCCAACTTAATGAACAGGAGCTACAGCCAGACCCAACCAACCCCGTTTATGTCAGACGGAACCGCACGAAACAGCTATAGCATCGGCTGGAATCTGGCGTCGGTCTACTTCGGCCCTCTGCTGGGCGTTTCCCTGATTTTCGCCCTGCTCGATCTACCAATCGAACTGTTAGAGGCAGACGATGGAACGAACCTGCTGAGCCTGCCCTTTGAAATTTTTGTCTCCGGACCGATCGGAATGAGCACCGCCTGGGTGTTTCTGCTGGCCGCCCGAAGGGATCCGTTCCGGGTGTCCGATATGTTTGCGGTATTTAAACGAAACTATTGGAATGCCGTTGCGGCTAATCTGCTTCGACTCATTCTCGTGGCCCTGGGGTTCCTACTCCTGATCGTTCCCGGAATCATAATCGCATGCCGCCTGTCCTTCGTGGATTACCTGATTATTGACCGGAATATGGGGCCTCTCGAGGCGCTGCGGGAAAGCTGGGACATGACCCATGGACACGGATGGACCATTTTTCGCATGGGGCTTGCTGCCATCCTGATTATCATCGTCGGCCTTATGGCTCTGGTGGTGGGAGTGTTTGTGGCAATTCTGTGGCTCTATGCCGCTTCCGCCGTCTTCTATCTGACCGTGAGTCGGCAACTGGATCAGCCCGAACGGCATGAAGCCTTCATCGACTGACAAAGACCGACATCAACGTAATCTCATTATTCTATGCCAGCTTCTAACGACCCTTTGTCGTAAATCGCAAAAAGCTATACATCAACCTTTTCGCGCCCGATCCAGCAGAGGGCGCTCAAGAACCAGACCACTGTCGCAATGGTCATGAGCATTTTGTTCATATCAAGATCGATTTTTTCTGCGTAGAAAAGCAATGGCGCTCCGACAATCAGAACAAGTGCAAGGTACGAGATGACTTCCATTATTTTTTTCATACCGAGCTTCCTTTCTGCATCATTTTACTGATCAAGATATAAAGTCCGGTGGCGATGAACCATCCCGGAAGCGCTACAAAAAAGATCTGGAACATCGGATTTCCGGACTTAACCAACGCGAGACAAATCACAACCGTCCCGATCCATGCTATCCCCGCAGCCCAGTTGATCTTAAGGCTGCGGTGCTCAGCATAGTACTGCGTGAGCCCCAACTTTGGAAAAATCCAGAAGTCGGAAAAAATCACGGCCCCCATGGGCATGAGGATCAGACCATAAATTGCCACAAACCCGAGCAACTTCATGGCAATACCGGGGAACATCCCTGCCAGCGTGGCCAGCATACCGGTACCGATGGTCACTGCAAAGCGAGATTTCTTCGGCATGATCGCCTGAAACGCGAGGCCGGCTCGATAGATAGTCGGGTTAGCCGTGGTCCATCCGGCAACAATTACACAGATCAGTCCGGCAACCCCGGCGGCGCGATAAGCCAGCGGTCCGGGCAGTACGTCAGTGTTGGCCGGATCCAAATGGAGCTGGAGGGAATAAAGCACCGCCGCAGCCAACCAGGCCATGAAGTGGCCAACATACATGCCGGAAGCCGAAGCAACGCCATGCCAAGATTTTTTCGCAAAGCGCAACACGGAAAGATCCGACATGCCCACATGCATCGCCATATTGGCAAACCAGGCAAAAAAGGTTACGTGCCAGAAGGTAAACTTGACCTGCCCCGGCAGCGGATCGCCCCCTTTAAAAATCGCCTCCTGACAAAGCACCCAGAGACTGGAGAGCGAATGAACTTCCGCACCGGTCACCTCAATGAACTGACGCAAACCGACAATTCCGAACCCGAGAAAGACCAGCACCATCCAGGGTGCGGCAATATTGGCCACCTTTGACACCATGTCGTAGCCCCAGGCCGCAACTAATGTAATAAGCGCACCAACACCTAGCACGGCCAGTACCCAGCCCAGACTGTTCGGTAGTATGTCGTTCAGTCCTGGCATTGGAAAATGGAACCAGACGCCCAGCGCAGTGGCCGAAACCGTAATCATGGAACCGGCAAGGAAACAGAACATCACCCCGTTTGCCAGGTTGTAGAGCGTGACAAGATGGGTGCCACAGATCTTTTCCAGCTGATAGTAAAGCGTCATGCGAGCACGAACCGCAATCGGCGCACAGAGAAACATCCAGCTTAACACAGCCAACAAATTACCGATCAATAATCCAAACACAACATCGAATGCACTCACACCCGCCGCGACAAACAGCGGACCGATCATCAGTTCGGTTCCGGCGCAGTGCTCGCCGGCATACATTCCGACAAAGGCTTTCAGTCCGCGGGTTTTACTTTCCGGGACGGGTTCGCGTTCAAATTCACCATGCTTTTCCTGATTCTCTTCAGACATACGCTTCTCCGTTTTGCGTGGTGCTACAGCTCCAGTTCAAATCGATAGGAACCGGCAACCACGGTTTCCGGCTTGCGACTCGTTGGAAAAATAATCGTTGCCGTGGTGTTCGGCGGAACAACCACTGCCAGCGTCAGGTTGTTTCCTGTCTTCTTCCAACCACTGGAAGCCGTGCCATAGGCTGTTTCGAGTTCGGCTCGCGCCGAGGTCAAGGGCCCGCCGATGACCGGCTTCACAAAAAAGTGCTTATAGCCGGGGTGGGCAGGATCGACCGCAAGTCCGGCTACCCGTTCGTACATCCACTGCCCGATGGCTCCGTACGCATAGTGATTGAAGGAGTTCATAGCCACATTGCCAAAGCCATCTTTATGGCTGTAGCTGTTCCAGCGCTCCCACATGGTGGTTGCACCTTGATTGATGGAAAAGAACCACGAAGGATAGGTTTCCTTAAACAAGAGAGAATATGCGAGATCCGCATGGCCCATATCGTCCAGCACCTTTGCAATGAAAGGCGTTCCCAGAAAGCCGGTACGCAGATGACCATCGGCCGCGCCGACTAGTTTGACCAAATGTCCGGCGGCTTTTTCCTGAAGCGTTTCAGGAATCAGATTAAACCCGATCGAGAGCAGGTAGGCGGTCTGCGTTTCCGGCGCGTTTTTCATTTTACCGGTTACATCGAAGTAGCGCGCTGTGAAAGCCGCCTTAACAGCTGTTGCTTCTGCACCATATTTTTTTGCATCGTCGGTCTTCTTCAGTACCCTCGCCGAATCGGCCAGGATCTGGACGCTGTTGGCATAGAAGGCGGTACCCAGTAATTCTTTCGGCGTATCGCCTTTCTGATCCTTGGCATAGGGTTGGAGCCAGTCGCCAAAGCCGCCGATCTTGCGAATAAGCCCATCCTTCGATTGCGACCGGTACCAGCCGACCAGCTGTTTCATCATTTCATAGTTTTCGCTCAGCACTTCCTTATCGCCACTGGCAACATAGACATCCCAGGGAATAATCGTGGCTGCATCCATCCATCCGGGGCTCCCTGCGCCCTTAAGGATGTCGGGGATTACATGCGGAATCCGACCGTCTTCAAACTGGTCGTCTCGCATGGAGCCCAGCCAGCTTTTGAAAAAGGCGAGGCAATCATAGTTAAACATCGCGGTCGGGGTAAAAGCCTGGGCATCACCGGTCCAGCCGAGGCGCTCGTCGCGTTGCGGGCAGTCGGTGGGAATGTCGAGAAAGTTGCCGCGCTGTCCCCATGTAATATTACTTTGCAACTGGTTCAGTTTTTCGTGCGACGACTCGAATGATCCAATCCTTGGAAGGTCGGAATGCAACACGACACCTTTGACCCAATCGGCCTTCGGTTTCACACCTTCCGGCAGACCGGAAAGTTCCACATATCGGAAGCCGTGAAACGTGAACGTCGGTTGCCAGGAAATCGTGCCGGTTTTAGCGGCGGTGTAAAAATCGATTGTTTTGGCGGAGCGATAGTTCGCCGTATACATGGTACCATCGGGATTCAGCATTTCCGCCACACGGAGGGTTACCGTCTGATCTTTTTCAACCGGGATATCAAGCACCGGCCAACCGACCATGTTTTGCCCCAAATCGAAAACAAAGCAACCCGGCTCAGGCTCCGTGACTTTCATAGTGGCGAGTTCTTCGGTCGCACGTACGGGAGGAAAGGGCTTCGGAATCAATTGCGCCGAACCCAGGACGGCATTCGCGACCACCGCGCCCCATTCCGCGTCGTTGAACCCCACCTTGTCCCAACCCGGCATTTCTTTGCGGGCGTCGTAGGTTTCGCCATCGTAGATGCTGGAAGCAACGATCGGTCCATCCAACGTGGCTTTCCAGCTACCGTCCGAAACGATGGTTTCCGTTCTTCCGTCTGTATTAGTGATCTCCAGTTGGAGCAGCATTTCCGGATGGCGGCCGAACAGCCCCTTATCATGTTTCCAGCCCAGACGGCCGGAATACCAACCGGTACCCAACAGAGCACCTATGGCATTGTTGCCCGTCTTCAGGTTTTCAGTCACATCGTACGTCAGCGTATCGATACGGTGGGCATACGACGTCCAACCGGGCGCGAAGGTATCCTGGCCCACCTTTTCACCATTCAGATAAACCTCAACCAGCCCGCGGGCAGTGACATAAAGGCGGGCGCGTTTCACTTTTTCAGATACGGGAAATTCGCGGCGCAACCAGGCCACGTTCTCGACGATTTTCTCCGGCGAAGGTAATGCAGCCTTTTTGCCCTCATCAATAATACTTGTCTTTTTCTCGCCGTTGAGCTGATAGGTCAGCACCAGTTCCTTCTTAGATCCTTCAGCAGGATCACCACCTAACGCATTGTTAGTTACATGGACTTCCAGAAAATTGTCTTTAATTTTTTTCTGAAAAAATGCCGTCAAATCCCTGTTTCTATCCGGATCCTCTTTGGATCGATAGATCGCTTTGATTAATTTTAATTCAGGGACCGGAGCTGCATCCGGGACGGCAGGACGAATCCATTCGGCATTCCAATCTCTGGAAGACAGCAACCCCAGTTCACACCAGGCAGGCTTGCTCCAACCGGAGATTTTTCCCGTTTCATCTCGAAAATCGACCCGCCATTGAATCTGCTGCCGCGAGGCAAGCGCTTTACCCCCATACGGCACAAAGACCGACTGATCGGACTCGACCCAGCCGCTATCCCAAAGCAGTTCATCGCCTTTGACTTCGATGCGGTAGGCTGTTTGTTTTTCAACTCCGACCGGCAACTTCCAGGAAAAAGTCGGCGTTGCATCGTGAAAACCAATCGGATTAGCAAAACCCTCACCGACAACCAGCTGTTCCGGCTTAGCCCCCAAACAAACCGTATTCAACAAGACCACGGCGATACTCCCAGTAATTAATTTTTTCATATATAATAAACCTATTTCTTGTTCGCGGGTCTGCCCGGAGCTTGCGGAAAAGCGTTAAGGTAGGCCTCGAGCCGTTTGATCATCTGTTTACGCACGATGTCACATTCCGGATTTGCGGCCAGATTGGTGAACTCGGCCGGGTCTTTTTCTAAATCGTAGAGGCACTCATAGGGACCGTCCGGTTCATCATAATAGACCGCATATTTGTATTTTTTACCACGAACACCATACCAGTTGTTGTATCGCTTAAATTTATGCTCGCAGTAAACCTCTTCACGCCAATCAGAAATTTTCTCGCCATTCACCAGTTTTACAAGCGATGCCCCCTGATACACCTCGGGTTGCCGGAGTCCTGCCCATTCAACTATTGATGGAGCCACATCGAGATGCGTTCCGAGCTCCGTGATTACACGGCCGCGTTTATTTTTTGGCAAAGCGGGATCGTATACAACAAACGGCACATGAAGCGACTGTTCATAGTGGTTCCATTTTCCAGCCAACCCCCGGTCAGCCATCATGAATCCGTTATCACTCGTGTAGATAATTACTGTGTTCTGAGCCAATCCGGCCGCTTTCAATTCCGCAAGGATACGGGAAACGGCATTATCGATCCCGGTGATCATCCGGAAATAGGCTCTCAGGTTGATCTGGTATTTTTCGGGTGTATCCCAACGCCAGAAATAGCGTTCACGCGATAATTCCTTCTCGTCCTGCAGGAACCCGGGTATCGCCTTGAAATATTTATCATCGCCCAGCTTGGGCAGCGGCATCTCGATATCGTCGTATAACCCATCGGTGGATTCCGGCCACTGGAAATGAAATCCGGGCCGAAGGTCTTTATCTTCAGCATGGGAGGCATTAAAACTGACCGACAGGCAGAACGGTTTCCCCTCAGGATTCGTTTGAATAAATTCAATGGCGGCGTCGGCGCAAAGGTCGGTCTCGTGGCGCAGCGAGCCGTCCGGCATTTTTTTCAGGTAGGGATCGCGGTCATATGGTTTGAAGAAGTCAAACTGCTCCTTCTTGTCGTTCCTACTGTAGCGGAAGCCATACTTGCCCGTAAAACCCGTTCGATATCCGTTGGCTTTGAGATAAGCCGGATAGCTCGTAGAAATATATTTCGAGGGCAAGGGCGGCTCGCCGAAATTGAATCCGTGCGAGCGCTGCGAAAGCCCACTCAACAGGGTTGCGCGGCTGGCGCTGCAAATCGGTGTCTCGCAAAAAAAGTTATCAAACCGCACACCATCCGCCGCCAACTGATCAATAGTCGGAGTTTGGATCAACTCATTGCCATAACAGCCCAGTGCATCACCTCGCTGATCATCCGCCAGAATGAAAATGATATTTCTGCCCGAGGAAAAAGCCTGAGAGCTCAACACGACCGCGCACAATAAAGACAGTGCGCAGCGGCTCGCTATACGATTTATTATCATACCCAACATTCCCTTCATCCTGCCCGCAGTCCTGAACTCCACTCAGTAATATAGACATCCATCAATTGATAAGATAGCAAACATCAGCTCGAACAACCTACACGATCATGACAACCTTTAGCATGATCCTGCCAACACCAGCGATAACTTCCCGGACCGGAATGAAAGGGTCAATAAATCTCCGTCATTCTCCCCCCCCGAAAAATGGGGCATTGAGCTCCCCTTCCGCCGGGTCGAAAAGAAGCCCGGACAGATCACGCGGGAATCCATCTTTACCAAAGAAAAAAACCTTCACCTTCCACCCACCCTGCCAAAAGATATGAAAGCCATAATTAAACTTCCCGCTTTCTAAAAGCGTCCAAACAACAAGCCGGTTAAAGCAACACGTAAGGGCAACCGATGGCACCTAAAAAGAAGTATCCGGCTCCCTTATGTTCGAAGCTAAACCGGAAATCAGGTAAAGGAATAATTTCCCAAATAAAGAATTATCCGTGGTATCACACGCTACGAACTCGTTATCCGAGAATCGGCTGTTTCCCAAACGACTGCTACATGATTCAGCGCAGCCAGCGGAGTCGCACAGATGAGTTCGGCTCCTTCAAAGCATTCTATCTAGTTAACACGCCACCTTTCCAAGGTATGCAAGAAATGACCCATTAGTATTCCAGCATAGAACTCGGAGGAAGCGGCGCATGCCTTTTTCAAAAATAAACTCATGGTGTTCCCTTTTCCTGTTTAACCTGCTGCTTTTACTGGAAGGTTAGCTAATCCGCGCTTTTCCATTCTATTCTCCTACTTCGTCAAACGCCCCGTCATCCATACCGTTCTTTGCGGAGGGTTCGATACGTTCGAATCCACTGAAGGCAACGGTGGCCTGTGCGGTTTTACTATGCGACGCGACGGCCATGCCCATCTCAACTTTCTCGGCCATCGGCACCTTGACCTCCGCAATTTGAGACCAGCTTTCACCATCCGCTGATGCGTACCCCGTGTAGGCATCCCCTTTTCGGGCAATCATGGCATAGCGGCTCCTGGAGGACTTCGCCATTCCCGCCCGAGCCAGATTTCCGCCCTGCCGGGATCGGTAGACCATGTGCATCTTCCCGGCGGCATCGCGCAGTACCGCAACCATCGCGGCATTTGCCTCCAACGATTCCCGGAACATGATGCCGGCCTTGGCTTCCGGTGCGTCCTTCATTCCGTCGACCGAAACCTTGACCAAGCCGTCGCCATAGTGCGCGTCCGACATAAAAAAGAAGCGGTCCGACTTTGCGGCGAACGCGCCGCCGCCTTTGAGGATATAGCTATCGTCCGTCCGCGAATATCCGCCGCCCTTCAGCGCAGGATCGCCGACGTTATTTTTCCAGAGGATGCGGGTGGAGCCTGTGGGCCTTAGGTCCATGAAGACATCGCAATGTTCAAAAGTGCGGGTGTAGACCCTGTCGTCCCGGACATACGAACCCAGCGGCTTGCCCAAGGGACGGTTCAGCTGGTCGATATGGCTCGCATCCCACTGCCACAACTTTCCCTTTCGAGCGTCCACCGTGACCTGCCAGTAAAAATATGAATAGGGCTGGGCATACAGCAAATAGATGGCCAGCCCCCGATCGATCTTATCCTCCATGTCCCGCGGACTGGTTGCGGACTTTACGGGCATCCTGAGGATCTGCATCTTTTTGTTGATTCCGGTTTCATGGGCAATGGCAATGGTCGTTGCAATGGTGTCGGGATCATGACCACCGCTCCAGCCTTCCCGATAGGTTCCATCCACATAACCGATGCGCTGCCGGGCTTCCGCATTGTTGTTCATTACCAGCTTATTTGCGGGCGTCGCCTTATACAGCGCATCGAGCATATAGACGGGCACCCCCGCCTTATCCACAAAGGTGCCGTCAATCGCCGGATCGGCAATCATCTTTGCACAACACCCCACCCACCATTTGAGAAAATCCTTATTTTCCCGGACATAGGTTTTCAGGCCGTCGCGGATAAAGAAGGTTTTGGAGATCCAATCATCCAGATGTTGGCTGATAGTGTCATCAATCCCGTAGTGGCCGAAAAAGATGCGCGAGTTCCAATAGAAGAGCGTCTTGATATCGGGGTTGATCTTTTTCAGCCGCGCGCCGGTATCCAGCATGCCCTCACTACAGCTGTCCTTACCCGCCCCGTTAGCCTTTTCAAGCACCACCAGATCATAATTTTCGGCAATGGCTTTGATTTCCGCGTCCGTGTAGGCGGAGCTTTTTCGGATCAGCATGGTCCGCGGAACCTGGTCCCACGAAAATTCCGGGAACGCTCTGAGCTTGGCCGGTGTTGTGGGTTTATAGGGCGTCGGCCCCATTTCATGGCCCTCTTTGACGTCCGCAAAGGGATGCTTAGGATCTTCTGTTTTCAACGAGCGGTTGCGGAGCACGATCGACCCTTGAATCTCAACATAGTTTTTCGGCGTCCGCCGGCCGTCCACCCTGCGCGGCGTTATTTTTTTCCAATAGCTCTCCAGCTCCAAACCGTGCTTCGCGGGGTCGGCCCCACCCACTTTAAGATCCCGGAGTTCAAGGCCGCCGAGCGTATCCGCTCCCGCAACCACATTGAACTGGAGCGTATCCGCCGAGGCATTACCGATCAGATTATTGCCTTTCCAGGTAATCCGATAGACCGTTTCCGAACCGTCTTTTTCGGATTCACACGAGAGCAACGATGACTCGAGATTCACGCTCCGGTAGCCATTGGCCAGCACCAGATCCTCAACGTTCCCCCTTGAGGACCCGGCACCGGGGCGGATGGTGATCCAGAAATGACTGTTCCGGCCAGACGAATCCACCGCCGATGCGTCATGCAGGCCGGCAAGCAACACACAAGACAGCCTGGTGATCGCCTTCAATGCTGTTCGAGATAGCAAAGCACCACTCATGGATGATTGATCAGCAGATCAGCACTCCGCCTTTTTATCGGTTCAGTGTAACTGTTTTTCGACCGGCCGCTACCGGCAGGTCGAACTGCCAGAAGCCATTCCCCAGATCTTTCGCGGAAACACCTTTCATCTTCGGCGCCCCATTGGCACTCCAGATCACCAACGGGCCGCTTTCTATCATGGAGACTTCCAATGATTGGGAAGTTGCCTTCACCGATTCAACAGCCACCGGCGACAGGTATTTGTCGCGCGCGCCAACAACGGCCCAGCCGTTCTGGATCGGAGCAAGCAGCAGCAGGCGATCCGAAAAACCGGTCAGTTCGACGGGATAGGGCTTGTCCAGCTTCCGGCCGGAACCCTTGCGCCAATCGAAGCAAACCAATCCTTCTGACGGCACTTTCCAAGCGCCCGCATAGGGCTGACTCATGCCGGATGCATGGGCATAGTCGGCCGCGGCCACTTCGGTCATGATCGTTTTATCGCCGGGGTGGAACAGGTTATAGGTAACGATCGCCGCGCATTGATTGGCCAGCGGAGCGATCACCCGGAACGCCTTGCCGCTTTTATATACATCCAACATCACGGAATCCGGCAGCGGGAAACCCGGGGCGAGCGGACGCAGCAGTTCGCCGTCCTCATAGGCCAACGGACGGATAAACTTATCGCAGAAATCGGTCGGGTTGTCCGAGAGATAAATCGGAGCGCCGGAGATGGCCTTGGAGATGGCCATCAGCTCGCCGCAGTCCGGATCGGAGGAGTGGAACATATCGTGATCGGGCCAGACGGTCTGCCCCTGGAACAGGGTGCAGACGTAAGACTGCTCAATGTGCGCCTTGGCTTTGGCGAGATCGTTCAGCTTATAGTCGATGCTGACGCGCGACACCGCCGAATGGCGCGTGCCCAGCACCTGCGGTGTTCCCTGGCTCATGCAATTGATCATGCCTTGCGGCATACGCGCCTGCACAGCATTCTCCAGCGCGTCGGTCATCCATGCATTGATCTCCACGCTGCTGTCCACGTTCTTCTGCTTGTTGTTGTATAGCGACTGGTTGTCAATCTTTACAAAATCAAATCCATAATCGGCCACCGATCCGATGAATGCATCATAGAACCGCTGCGTGCCTTCCTTCGACTTACCCGGACCGAGATTCTTCCCGAAGGGGATGAAATCCTTATTCAGTGGCCCGAAATCGTTTTGTTTGTGAATCCCCTGCCACAGCCCCATATAGGAGTGCCAGAGACCGAACCACTTGATCTTATCCTCTTTGCGCATCGCCAGGAGCGGTTTCCAACCATTGGAAAACGTCTTGGAGTTCGGAGCAAAGCTCTTCAGGGCTGTTCCCTGTTGCGTCTGGAAGCCGTCATCCACCAAGAACCAGCGGATCGGGAGCCCGCTGTCTTCAATTTCCCGGGCGGCCTGAACGAGTTTATCGCTATCGATCTTTTTCCTGAAATGCTCCCAGGAGCACCAGCCCAGATATTTCATCGCTTCCGGATAGATTTTATTCATGCGCCAATCGGTTTGGCCATCCAGCTCACCGATAACGAGCGCCCACGCTTTGTGCAGCGAACGATACATATCGGGATCCTTCGCCCAGGCCAGCAGCGGAACCGTTCCGCTCTCCGCGCCCTTGCCGAAGTTGCCTAGCACTACCGTGACCTCGCCGCTTTCCGAAGTGTTCAGCCAGCTCATGGTAGAGCCCTTGCTGAGCGGCATCAGCGTCAGATATTCGCCCGACTTCAGTTGGTAGAGCGCGAACATGCCCTGCGGCTGCGCGCCCTTGCCAATCGTACTGCACGGATTCTTTGCAAACGGCTTTGCGAAGAGTGTGGACATATCATTGTTATTCACAAACCAGGGCGTCATCTGGTTCGCCAGCCGCGGCCACTTAAAGTTGGAACCCAGCCCCCCGCCAAAATACGCACCGCGGTCAAAGGCCGGCAACACCAACTTGCGGGAGAGCAACACGCCCGCTTCACCAGGCTTAGCCGCATCAAGGGTTTCGACGATCAAACCGTTTGGTTTGTCGCCAATAACAATCGGTTTCGCCTGCACGGCGCAGCACATAAAAGCACTCGCGAGGATTAATAATGTGTGGATCAATTTCATGCCAATTTCCTGTTCATAGTTAACGTTCAATATAAAAAAGTTCACTGTATTCCTATTTTGTGGAGGGCTTCGGCGTGTGCGCTTCGTTGAAGAGCTTTTGAAACCGCTCCGTCACGTCAGGATGTTTCGACGCGACATCGTGCTCCTCGTACAAGTCGTCCACAGCGAACAGCATGATCGGGGCTTTGCCCAGCTGGACGGCTTTCCATTTGTGCGTGAGCGCCGCGCGCCTTCCGCCCTTGGAGCTGAACTCCCAATAGAGATAGTCGTGCTGTTGCTGTTCGCCCTCTTTGAAAAGCGTAGGTAAGAAGCTGATGCCGTCGATCCCTTCCGGCGCCGTTGCACCGGTTAATTCGCAGAGTGTCGGCATCACATCCCAAAACGCGGACAGGTGATCGGATACCGATCCGGCTTCGACCCGCCCGGGCCAATGCGCAATCATCGGCACACGCACTCCGCCTTCGAACAGGTCGCGCTTATGGCCGCGCAGCCCCCCGCTCGAACTAAACCACTCTGCCAGCTTTCCGCCTTCCTGATGCGGCCCGTTGTCGGAGGAAAAGATCACCAGCGTGTTGCCAGCCATGCCTAGGGATTCCAGCTTTTTCATTATTTCACCGACCTCCCAGTCCAGACGACTGACCATGCCGGCAAAGGTCGCTTTAGGTTCCTGAACCGGGCCATATTCTCCCCCGCGGCCACCGCCGCCTCCTTTGAACGGCGGCGCTTCTTTCACCTTCCCGCGGTATTTTGCAATCCACTCCTCCGGCGCAACCAGGCTCGCATGCGGAATCAGTGCAGCATAGTGGAGAAAGAACGGTTGGTCATCCTTTTTGCGCCGGTCCAGATAGCTCATAATTTCCTTCATAAACTCGTCGTGAATATAGGTATCGCCTGTATGCGTTTTGTTGTTCGGGAAAACAACCTTCTCCCCATTGCGATGAA
The DNA here is from genome assembly GCA_029432775.1 of Pontiellaceae bacterium B12227. GTDB lineage: Bacteria > Verrucomicrobiota > Kiritimatiellia > Kiritimatiellales > Pontiellaceae > Pontiella. The sequence goes on from JAROAZ010000007.1 coordinate 202,299, forward strand.
CGAATGGCGCAAAATAATGGTGCGCCGCGGAATGACTGTTGAACCCGTAGAAATAGTCGAAACCTTTCCTGTTCGCAAATCCCGGCGTGATGCCGTTGCACCCCAGACCGTTCTTGCCGATCATGGCGGTGTGATAGCCTTCATTCTTCAGCACGCGCGCGATGGTCATATCCTGATCATCGTCGCGCAGTTGAATGTTGCCGTTGGATCTCACCCAGACGTGTCCCGTATGCTGTCCGGTCATCAGGCAGGCGCGCGACGGCGCACAGACCGTGCTGCCGGAATGATGATTGGTAAACCTCATGCCCTCCCGGCACAGCTGATCAATATTCGGCGTCTGGATGATTTCCTGTCCATAGCAACCAAGGTCGCCATACCCCAGATCATCGGCCAGGATATAAACAATATTCGGCTTGTCCCCAACTTGTGCGCCTGCGCACAGGAGTGAGGTCGCGAGAATCAATAATGGAAGTGCTGATTTCATGTTAAATCCAACGTCGCTTATTTCGTGATTACCAGGGATCGCTCCAGAGTGCTGGGTTTATTTAACCGGGCGGATCCACATGCAATGCCCGCCGCCGGGGGCGATGGTTACCGGAATGGCGTCGCCTTTTTTCGCGGTCATCTTTTTGACCTGATACAGCTCACGGCGGGTCTTCTGCGGTTCCAGTTTCTGCTTTAACTTTCTGGCCTCGATCTTATTCATCGGGCCGATATATTCATAGTGAGCATCCGGCGCATCTTCATAAAGCGTCACATCATAGGTGATGCCCTTTTCGAGAAAGTCCAGCACGATGCTGGTTTGGCGCCCCTGCTCATCGGCCAATGCGCCGACAAACCACGCGTCTCCGGCTTTACGGGCCAGCGTGATATGCTTTCCGATCTCTGCTTCAAGCACCTTGGTTTCATCCCAGTTCATCGGCAACTGGCCAACAAACTCGAACAGATCGGCCTTGCGGCGATAGGCATCCGGAATATCCGGCAGTGTTACGAGCCCGCTGGGAAACAGGAAGCACTGCGCCGTCTGTGAAACCACGGTCGAAGGAATCTGGCGGTGGCACTTATCACGGGCGATATAAGTATCCAGATCATACAGACCACAACTGCGATCCACCGGCCCGGCCAGCCCGAATACAAAAAGGTTGTTGATAACGCGGCTTGGCGTGGCCGCAGGTCGTTGAGCGGAATCCAGCATGCTGTTCACATATTCATAGGACATGATGTTCGGATAGGTGCGGTTCACTCCGGTCGGCTTGGCGGATTCATGCCGGACCAGCATGATTCCATACTCCGCACACTTTTTGACCACATTGAGATCTTTTTCGATCGATTTACGATTCGAGGAACTTCCGAATCCATGCTTGATTCCAACCACGCCCCACTTCTGGTAGACGCTGAGGGTTTCATCCAGATCCCATTTGGTAAGCCCTTTGTCGTTCACGTAGAGCCAGATGCCAACACCCTTTTCATTCGCATGTGCGCAGACTTTCTCGATATCAACCTCGGGGATCGGCGTTTTCGGATCGGACTTCACATCCCGCTCCGGGCCATACCACTCGGCATCGATCAGCAGATATTCAACCCCGGCATCGGCTGCAAAGTCGATAAAGCGAATATAACTTTCGGTCGTTATACCGTATTCAAAACCATCGTCGGCATGCGCACCATGGGCCCGCCAGTCCCACATCGTAACCCCGGGTTTGATCCACGAGGTATTGTCCAACCTTGAGGGTTCATTCAGATTCAGGATCATGGAAGACTCAATCAACTCGGCCGGCCGTTTCGCAATGGTAACCGTTCGCCAAGGCGTAACCTGGCCGCCGGAAGCATTGATCTTGCTGTTATACGTCAGCGTGTTGCCCGCAAGCCGGACATCCGCAACATCCGACTGAACCACTTCGGCTTCGTGCACTGAAATGTATGCCTGTCCGGAAAGCTTCACAGTAAAGGGCGTCCGGATGACATCGGGTTTAAAGTCGAACCGTGCATTCTTATTGATTTTTTGCCCCTTCTTCGCGGGCTTCCATGAGTTTAGATCCGTTTCATCCGAAACGATAACTTGCGTCAAAGGAAACCAGGCCTTCGGTGTTTCGGAGGCAAAGGATACCTCGGTCGCTTCAAACGCATAGGCCTTATCGCTGAATGTTCCAGCCTTTGGAAGTTGGTAGCGGATGGCAATGCCGTCGTCATAGACTCGCAAGACAACCGTCTGAGCCGACGGCGTCCCAACCTTCAGCTGGATTTCATTATAGTGATCGCGAACCTGACCCTGGTTTCCCCAAACCGGTTTCCACGTTTCGTCCCCCGTCGAGCGGCTGACTTCAACAACCTCCAGCACGGCTGCCGCATCAGGTTTCAGCCCCAACGCTGATTTGGAAATGATGGTCTCGCCGTTCAGCTTTACGGAATAGTTAAGCTTGCCGGCATCCAGCGTGACCTCAATTTTCCCGTTGGGCGAATGCAGGGTTTCTACCAGCACGTCCGAGATCTCCTGCGCCACCTTCTCTGCCAGATAGGCAGATCCCTGAGGCGTAAAATGGACATCGCCTTTTTGTCTTTGGATTTCGGAATATTTCAAGAGAGCATGGGCATGCAGGTCGTTTATTCCAACCCCGTTTGCCTTCATGATTTCTGCGGCGATCTGGTTATAAACGAGGTCATCGCCCAGTTTACGGCCCGCTTCATGTTCCGGTACCGGCGTTGTCGTGCACCAGATGAGGGTGGCATCAGTTTGCTTCAGGCGTGCCACGATCTTTTCCATATTCGCCCGGTACTGCTCCGGGGTCGCGGTGATGGTGCCGTTCACCTTGTCCCGGTACCCCTGCGTTTTCGACTTTGGATTGCGATAGCACAGGTCCCACAGGCCCCAGTTAAAATGGATGACATCCCACTGACGAGACCCAAGCCACTTATCCAGGTTTTTCAGGCCGTAGGCTGAATTCTTTCCGTTGCCGGGAATCCGGAAAACATCCGCTTTTCCATGCAGCAGCTTTCGGACATCCACCGTATAGGCATTCGAAATTGAATCGCCAATCAGCAGGACATTGGGACGAGTTGGATGATCTTTGGGATTTTTAAATGCCTGCGAGTATTCCGGCCCCTCAAACAGCTCGTCCTTGCTGGCCAGCTCTTCCGCACCGTAGGATGTCATCATAGCTAACAGCCCTGTAAAAAGAACACCCCTGAATATCTGCTTTATCATTTTTTAATGCCCTTCCGGAAATTAACTTTCTTATCGTTGCTCTGATCCGGCCCGGCGGTACTGCGCCCGCGTGTTACATCCGACTCCAACCGGGCAACTAGGCGCTCTACGACTTCAGGGTGGCTGGCATAGAGATTCTTCTGCTCACCGGGGTCCGCTTCCATATCGTAGAGCTGCGCGGGGGAATTGTCGGACTGTTTTCCTTTGGTCCAACCACCGGATCCTTTGGTCAGGAGCAGCTTCCATTTCCCTTCGCGATAGGCAAAGCGCCCGCTGATGGAATGGTGAATCACGCCCTTACGGGTGGAGACAATCGGTTCGCCTTTGAGAGCCGGTGCAAAACTGACACTGTCTTCGCCCGCAGTGGCGGGCAGCCTGGCGCCGGTCAAGTCCGCGCAGGTGGCCATCAGGTCGGTCAGGCAGATGATTTCGTCGCTGGATGAACCGGCCTTGATGCCGGCCGGCCATCGAACAATGAACGGCACCCGGTGTCCGCCATCCCAGATATCCGATTTGGACCCGCGGAACTGTGCGCTCGGGTAATGGCCCTGCTTTTCAAAATATGCAAGCCCTTCCGTTGAACCACTGGCCTTGCTGGCCGCCTTTGAGCATCCGTTATCGCTGGTGACAATAATCATCGTGTTGTCAGCAAGCCCGGCGGCATCCACGGCGCGCGCTATCCGGCCGACCACCGCATCGGTCTGCATCACAAAACCGCCATACGCGCCCAGTTCGCTTTTCGTTTTCCAATCATTGGAAGGAACAATCGGTGTATGCGGCGAGGTCAGCGCAATATACATGAAGAACGGCTGCCCGGCTTTCTGCTGCTGAATATATTCAACCGATTTTTTTCCAATCATTGGAAGAACGTCCACCGCCTCGAAGTCGGCATGCGCCGGACCCTTGCGATGAAAGGCTTTGATGGTCGTGCATTCGCCCACAAAGCGGTCGTTTTCAATGTAGATGTAGGGCGGCATATCCAGCGAAGCCGCAATGCCGTAGTAATAGTCGAACCCGTGATGAACCGGGGTGTCGGTAATCGGTGATTCCCAATCAACACCATCGATCGGTGCAGCCTTCCCTCTGGTTGGCGTTCCATTGGGTTTTTTCATCCCCATCCCGAGATGCCATTTACCGATTGCAGCCGTGTTGTAGCCCTGTTCCTTGAGGAAGCCGGCAACCGTCAGGCGGTCTTCAGCAATCAGCGGCTGGTCAAAGCCGTACAGCACGCCGCTCTGCAAGCGGGTGCGCCAGTTGTAGCGTCCGGTCAGGATGCCGTAGCGGGTCGGCGTGCAGACCGACGAGCTGGTATGCGCATCCGTGAAATGCATTCCCTGCGCCGCCAGTTGATCCATGTGCGGCGTCGGGATTTTTCCACGCTCCGGATTCAGGCACTGCACGTCGCCATAGCCGAGATCATCGGCCAGAATATAAATAATATTGGGACTGCCCGGAGCGGCGATTGCCGCCATGCCGGCGAAGCAGGAGCAAATCAGCAGTGAGAATTTCATTAATGCCTCGCGCCTTTAACGGCCTGGGGCAGCGCATGTTTCCCCGCATTCTTACTGTTGCGGATCTGCGTATGGCGCTTGCTCCGCGTGGTGTACCAATGATATTTGCCCTTTGCATCCGGATCGGCCTGCACCGCCGAATCGTATTCCACGGCGATCACTGTATTGCGTTCATCCGGCGCGTTCTTCGGCACTTCAATCGTCGTGATATGACCGTTGGCATCATATTTAACCGGCAACGGAGTCTTTTCTGCATCCGCGAGGAAGTAGGCTTTGGCAGGCTTGCCGACAATCCCGTTGAACTCGATGCCTTCCGCCTTCCACTCCAGGACGTGCAGGTAAACCGTCTTGTCCTTCTGCGTCATGGCTCCCCACCAGAAATCGTAATCAACCGGGGAATAATTCGTTCCATAGATCGAGTCGCCGTTGACTTCCATCCATTTGCCGACCGCAGCAAGGCGTTCAGTCTCCTCCGGAAGCAGAGTGCCTTCCGGCGTCGGGCCCACGTTCAGCAGAAGGTTCACCCCGCGTGCGCCGCACAGTGCCAGAAATTCAATGATGTCCTTCTCGCTTTTCCAGGCATCGTCGGTGCGGTCGTAGCCCCAGTTGTGGCGCATGGTCATGCAGGTCTCGGAATCATCCGTCATCCGCTTGGCTGGGAGCATGCGGTCGGGCAGCGATTCGAAATCGGCGTATTTCTGATTCTCCTTAGGCACCCTGCGGCTGTAGAGACGGCTGCAGATCACGGCATTCGGCTGCAGTTCGCGCACCCGCGCACCCTGCGCATCGGCCTCGATCAAGTCGTTGCCACCGGTATCAAACCACAAAACGGACATCTCGCCATAGTTCGACAGCAGTTCATCGAGGTTTTTTTCAACCAGTTTAAGATAGTCTTCGGTCGAAAGGGTTCCGGGATTGCCGCGGCCCCGGCTGCGGTGATACCAATCCTTGAACTGGGAATAGTAGACGCCGAACTTGATCCCCTGCTTCGCGCACTCCTCGGAGAGTTCCTTGATAATGTCGCGCTTGAACGGCGAAGCATCCATCACGTTGTAGTCGGTGGCGTCCGTATCGAACAGGCAGAAGCCGTCATGATGCTTGGAGGTGATCACGATGTACTTCATGCCACCGGCCTTGGCAACCGACACCCACTTAGCCGCATCGAACCCGGTCGGGTTAAACTGAGGCGCCAGGGTCTCGCGATATTCCCTGCCCGGAATCTTCGCGCTGTTCATCAGCCATTCCGCACTGGCTCCGCCCTGTTCCTTGCCGTAGTCCTTGCCCTTCCATTCGCCTCCGGCGACCGAATAGAGCCCCCAATGGATAAACATGCCGTAGCGCGCTTCGCGCCACCACTCCATGTGGGAATCGTCAATGGCATCCGCAACACCCTTCAGCGGTGTCAGTGTTAAAGAAGCAAGCAAAGTGCACAGCACCGCAGTTACAGGTTTCATCATGTATTCCCTTCGATTCTCTAAACGGTTATTTCATCCAACCCAGCTGTTTCCAGGTATTGGGCGTGTCGTTCTTTTGCGGGGCACCGGGTGTGCTGCGGCCATCCTTAACAAAGTCAGTAGCCAGCTTGGTCAGTTTTTCCGCCACTTCGGGTTGCTCCTTGATCAGGTTTTCGGTCTCGCGCGGATCTTTGGAGATATCGTAGAGCTGGTATTCGGGCAACCCCTGCTTGCGCGCCTGGGCGTCTTTGGGGCTGGACCAGCCGCCGGAACCGGGACAGAAGATCAGCTTCCACTGATCGGTCCGTACTGCAAAAACTCCGGAGACGGAGTGATTGATGATGGCTTTGTGTTTTTTGGCAGGATCGTCTTTGCCCTGCAGCACATCGTAGAAACTCATGCTGTCCTCGGCGGCGGTGTCGGGGAGCTTCGCATCAACAATGTCGGCCACAGTGGCGACGATGTCGCCCAGCACCGTCAGGCGATCTGTTTTGGTTCCGGCCTTGATCTGCGCGGGCCATTGCACCAGGTGCGGCACGCGGTGTCCGCCTTCCCAGATGTCGGCTTTGGTTCCGCGGTAGATGTGATTGGGGCTGTGGCCCTTCGCTTTCAGTTCATCAATCTCCGCCCGGGGCGAACATCCGTTATCGGCCGTGAAAACAACGAGGGTGTTTTTTTCGATCCCCTTGTCCTTCAGCGCCTGCAGGATACGACCCACTCCGGCATCAGTCTGCATCACAAAATCACCATAGTCGTTGAGACCGCTCTTACCCTTCCATTCCGATGTCGGAATGATCGGTGTGTGCGGGCTGGTCAACGGGACATAAAGGCAGAACGGCTTCGAACCATCCGCCTTGCGGATATATGCCGCCGCGCGGTCGCAGAATTCATCCAATGTCTGGAAAGGATCAAAATCATCGCCGATCCATCCCGGCCGGAAGGTGGTTTTGATCTTCAGGTCCTCGCGTATTTCCTTGTTTGCGATATACCGAACGTTCTCCGTCGTGTAGTCCTCGTTTTCAATGTAGGTGTAGGGAGGAAAGTCGAGCGATGCACCGTGACCCCAGAAATAGTCGAAGCCATTGCTGGTGGGGGTACGTTTTACCGGCTTCGTCCAATCAACATACTTGTTCTTTTTATCGCCTTTCGGGAGGCCGGAGCCTTCTTTTACGATGGGCAGCTCCATGCCGAGATGCCATTTACCGATCATGGCCGTCTGATAGCCGTTGTCACGGCAGAGCGAGGCCAACGTCAGGCGATCCTCCGCTATCAGGGGCTTGCCGTAGCCGTCGAGCACGCTGGCCTTCAGGCGTGTGCGCCAGTTATAGCGGCCTGTCAGCACGTTATATCGCGTCGGCGTGCAGACGGACGAGCTGGTGTGCGCGTCGGTAAAGACCATCCCTTTTGCGGCCATCCCGTCCAGGTTCGGCGTCGGAATCTTGCAGTCCGGATTGAGGGCCGCAACATCGCCATAGCCCATGTCGTCGGTCAGAATATAGACAATGTTGGGTCGTTCAGCCGCGTGAGCAAGGAGGCTCATGCAAGACGTAACAAAAACAGTGAGCAGGAATCGTTTCATTATTATCTCCATTATTTAATCGGACGCAGAATCATGGCATGCCCGCCACCGACGGCCATCTTAGCCGGAATCACATCGCCGCGTTTCACGGTTGTGGTTTTTATTTCATAGGCTTCCGGATTTTTCACACCGTGAGAATCCGGCGCATCCTGATAAACCGTCGCTTCGTAGACTTTCCCCGCGTCGAGGAAATCGAGCGTAACATCCAGCGTACGTTCACTCTGATTATTAACCGAAGCAACAAACCAGACCTCGCCGCTGCGACGTGCAACGGAAATATATTGTTCGATATCCGAGTCCAGCACCAATGAATCATCCCAGGTCGAAGGCATAACTTTCAGGAATTCGAACAGATCTGCCTTTTTCAGATATTCTTCCGGCGCATCCGGCAGGGTTATCAGTCCGGTATAGATCACGACGCATCGAGCCACTTCGCTGACCACGGTGGAAATGTAGGTATTTTTCTTTCTGGGCCCCTTCTGACGTTCCCCGGCGTTAATGCTCTTGATACCGAAATTGCCGTTCGCCATATCCAGCGGACCCGTCAGAGAATTGATCATCGCCATCTTCAGGAAGGTTTCCGGCGTAAAGGCACGGCGGCTATCCTGCTGTGCATGACAGTATTCACGTGTAATCAAATTGGGCATGGTGCGCTCCACGCCTGCCATCGGAACCGGTCCGTCATGGAAATTAATCACCATCTGATGGTCCGCAGCCGCATTGATGGCACTACGGGTAAAGTCGGTTTTGCTGCCCATAAATCCGTATTTCATACCCGACGCACCCAGCGCGGAATAATGGCTGAAGAGCATGTCGTCTCCGAAATTGCCTTTTTTACGGTCGTAGTAAAGCTTCACCATCACATTCTTCTCTTTGGCATAGCTCATCACCTTGTCAATATCGACTTCGGGTGACACCACAATCTTCCCGTCTTTTGCGCTCTTGAACCAATGGTCATCCAGCGTGAAATATTCAATACCCTGCTCGGAACAAAAATCGATAAAGCGCATGCAGCTGGCCGTATTGATTCCATAAACAAAATCTCCGGCTTTGTATCCATGCACTCGCCAGTCCCACAGCCCTTTACCTGGCTTAATCCAGCTGGTGTCTTTCAGTTTACAAGGTGCAGCAAGATTTAATGCCAAGGTATTCATAGAGAGCTCTCCGAGCGTCTCGCCGATCAAAACCATACGCCATGGAGTTACCTGCCCGGCACCGGTCGATGTGACGGAACTGGTGGAAACCAAGGTCTTTGTTTCTTTGTCATACACAGAACGCATAACCCCAAAGCCATCGGCCGAATAAATATCCGATTCCAGCAATGCAATCGCACTACCATCCGCACGCTTAAGCACCACCGGAACAGGAATCTTTTTCAAGGCACCCAGACGTACAGGACCCTGAACGCCCTGTTCCCCTTTGGTAAGATAATATCCACCTTCTTCCTTCAGCTTCCAGCCATTGGAAAATACAACCTTTTTACCTTTAGATTGTTTCGGAAGTACAAAACGGAAACCAACGCCCGTATCGAACACACGACAGAGCAAAGTTACCGGCATGCCGTCCGCCGTCAGTGAAAGGTTCAGTTCGCGGTGATGGTCGCGAATGGTGCTGAACTGCCCCCACACCGGTTTCCAGCTGGAATCATTTTCAGAAACAGACTGATCCACAAGCGACATTTTTGCATCTGCAAAAACTTCCACCTTAGAGGACCCGACAATCGGCTTCCCATCCTTGGAAACCGAATAAAGCAACGCCCCGTCTTTCACATCAAACGATGCTGAAACCTGTCCGTCCGGCGACGTGACCGCCACGGGTGCCGCAAACAGATTCGACACCGCGAAACCCACCAATAAACTCAAACCAATCTTATGCATATCTCTCCTTCTCCAACTAAAACCAGTAAATGTACGACATTTCAGAATATTTGTAATGTGACGGAATCGCGCCACACGCTGAGCTACTGCTCTTCAGTTCAGCCCATGTTTTACCAGAAAAACAAACTACCATTCTATCCCTAATACACGCTATAGCCGGAAAAGGGTATTCTCCGGCTATCGCAACGCTTCCAGCAGCACGGTGGCGCTGTCGTATTGATGGCAGAACTTCAACGGAACACCATTTTCCATCCAGGCCTTGCCGCTTTGGCAGTCTTTCCTGCTCTATCTCCTGCTCAACCTGCTTCAACCGCGCAGGGATCTGAAAAACCGATACCTTCGTCGTGGCGGCAACCCCATCCGCAGCCGGAGGCTTCAACGGATCGGAATAGCCCTCGAACGCCTGCGCATCGTTCCTCTGCAAAGCAAGCACCCCAACGAAACAGATCAATCGCCGGAGTCGCCTTACACTAAGAATAGGTGCAATTACACTGCAGGAATTCATTACCGCCGCTCCTTTATCATCAATCCAATATCGCGAACAAATAAGTTAACAAAAGAATGAATTAAAAAGGTGCCAATGCGGTTATTCACTCATTCGTTAGAAATCCAGTAGCGACGGATCGATGGATCTACGCCTGCGTTCAGGAGCGGCAATTTTTCCAGGAATGATGGTGAACCATTTGGTGATGGTTTTCTTTTCGCCGCTTTCATCCTTGGCCGTTACCCAGAACGGCTTGCCCTTTTCCCGAAACTCGCCTTCGTCGGTATTCCCGTTGAGACAATAGGTGACATCCTCGTTCTTGCACACAAACTTGTAGCGGGTGGGTTTCCCGTTGGTACGCTCGTTGGTGCTGGCGAACCCGTACAACACATCGTCGGGGCCCCGGTATACACAGGCCGCGCTCCAGTTTTCCTCGACACATTCATAGGCAATCCGCTTGCCTAGGCTCGCCTTCATGAAGGCCGCACGTCCCACGTTAATCTGATCCCACCAACAGACCGAATCCATCCCATATTCCGCACCGACAATCACTTCCACCAGCGCGTGAACCTCCGGGTTCTTGAAATGCTTCCGATCCTTTTTCACCAGCCGGATAAAATCGATATATTCCGCCATCGTCCCGCCCAACGTATGCGTGCCGCCGGAGTCAATGTTTTTCCGGATCGCCCCATACCAGGATCTCGCTGACGTGGTACTGAGCGTTGCCGGGCCAACGCGCAAAACGCCCCAGTCCTCGCACCGCTTAAACAGGTTATTAAGGTCTTCCTGCTTCCCCATATTCCAGCTCTTCCAGTCCGGTTCGTTGAACACCTCCAGCGCCACCACCTTATAGCCCTTGGTCTCCACATACTCGCGGGTCTTGAGCATGACGTTGTACCACCGATCGAGATCGGCACTGCCGTCGGATTTCTTGTACCAATCGATAATGCCCTTCATATTATTAGGACTGAGCATGACCGGCTTTTTCTTATCGACCATGTTTACAAATTTCAGCGCCTTATTGATATGCGCGATCTGCCCACTGCTCAGACTGCCGTCGTCGTTATAGGGCTCGTGCAGGTAAAAGCCGATGCGGATAAAGTCGATCTGATCTCCGGCATTATCCCTCGAGGCGGAGGCATTATGGTAGTTGACCCAGGTGGCATCGATTCCCCAGGTCTTGATCGACTTGGTTTTTCCGGCGACACGCGTATCGAACGTCACCGTTTCGGTTCCGGCGGCATACGCCGCCCCCGCAGCAACCATCAAACCCGCAGTTAATACAAATGAGATTTTCTTCATCACTTATTCCTCGAATATTAAGCTTGCCCGGCAACTACGCAGGTAGATGCAGGGGATGTGCTGAAAGCACAATACAATTTAGCCCATGGCAAAGCCATGGGTATGAGGGAATGCGGTGTTTTTTGCCCTGAAAGGGCAACACAAGGCAAATCCGTTTTCTCCGCTGGTTGTGTTGCCCCTTCAGGGCAAGTTTGAGGGTGCGTGCCAAACCTTGGACTGCGTCCAAGGCTAAATTGTGTAGTGCCTTTGGCACATTTCCGACCTGAGTAGGTATGTTTACCCATATGTTATCCCCTTCATATTTTCGAGCCGCTTTAGGATTCAAGCAGGATCTTATCGACGGCGGTTTTTCAGCAAAACAACCAGTAGCCCCAGGAACGCGAGACCGCCGATGATGATGTAATACGACCTTGGGTTTCCAGTCTCTTCCGCCAATGTTGTGTCCGTCATATCCTCAGCTGGTTTTTCATCCGGCACCGGCTTTTCAATCTGTTGTACACGGTCAGCAGTCCCGGCAACATTGGACTCTACAGGAATTTCCACTAAAGGATCCGAATCGCCCGATTCCGTTTCCCTAATGGTGATACGGTCCAGGATATAGGCGACATCTTTGCCAAGCACCGTCACCTTCATCTGCTGAACACCCTGCTCCAGCGGAATACCATCGGCAACCGTGTAGGTTTCCCATTGCTCGGCCATAGGCAAAGTCGCGGCTTTCGTTACCGGTTTCTCCTGAAAATCAAAACGGATTTGCCCCTCTTCACGTGCCAGGTAACGAACGCCAAGGTCATAGTTTCCAGACCTTGGAACATAGACGGTATAGGTCAGCCACTCGCCATTGGCCAACTGACTCAACGCATGCCCTCCGTCGGGCAGTTTTACGACATCCACATCATCGTTGCGGTAGGCTTTATTCCTATTTCCTTTAGTCGTATCGAAATAGGTGCGGCCGTTTCCAATGTCTGGAAAATAGTCATAGTTTTCTGCTTCTATTGTCGTCGGCAGCACATGCATATCAAAAACGGGCACGCCGTTTTCAAAACCGCTTATGGGATCACCTGCACAGCCCGGCGGCCGATGAAACGTCAGTCCGCCCCAGCCGGGATGGTCGGTATTCCAGCCGTTGCCTTCAAGTTCGACCAGGTCCAGCGAGCGTTTGGTCCAGACCGCTTGGTCGCCCTGCCCCATCCGGACATTAAAATGAGCCCACCCCTGCTCATAAATGGGACGGTGCTCGACGAACTTACCGCGACTTAAGCGTTCGTGATCCCCTTCAAAATAGGGACAGATGGCTTTGGAAAACCATCGCCCGGTCCGATCTTTTCGCTGGATAAACTCCCCCGACTCCACCGTCGGCTCCCACGGCTTGGGCTGATCAGAATAGGACTTGATGAACGAGGTGTTGTAACGCGCCGAATACTCAAAGGCCTTGAGCAGCCGGTTATCCAGATAGTTCCAGGCCGGATCGCCTTGGTTCCAGGCCACTTCAGCCAGCATTTGGAAAATGCTCAAGCCAAAATAGGAATGCTGTTGATCGCGGGAGCTTTCCTGGCACTGCCCGTTTTCCCAAAAATAGTTAGCCAGCGTACCGTTGTATCCATAATCTTCCTTGCGCGTCTCCCGCTTATGTTTATAGACCGTATGATACGGGGTATCGCTAGCCTCCGTCGTTGACACTCCGGGGCCCGAGGTATACGACAGGTCATCCGGCCGATGCGGCAGCCCTTTGTAATAATTCAGCGCACGGTCAAACATGATTTCATTATCGAGGAACACCGCCATGGAAATCATGGCCCGGAAGGCAATCGCATCCTGGTTTCCATGCCGGTCAGGATCACCATTCAGAATGTTCCAGTAAAAGGATTTGTCTCCCTCCGGGATCTTCCTCGTAGAGTAGCCTGGAGAAACCAGCATGGCCTTGAACTTTTCGATGTCATCCGCCGCCCAGCCGTCGTAGGTGCTTCTGATAATTTCCGCACCCTCAATCATTTTCCAGGGACGATTGCCCGAATTCAACGCGAAGCCACTTGTGCGGGTGAGGTTCTGCCAGGCGTTGAAAATCTCCACACACTTTTCTGCGTGGCGCTCATCGCCAGTGATATACCACATGAGTGCATTCAGATAGGCGGCGGTTGTGTCTGAAATAAAGGCACCTTTATTAGGACCAGTGTCGGTCATCGACAGATCGCCACGCACCTCATAGTCAAACCGGGCCTTGGGAAATTCCTTCAATTGCTTGAACGTCGACCAGTACGGTTCCGCCTTCGTTTCCACCATGTATTTCATCCGATCCAGATCAGATTTTTTATGCAGACAACCCGGATGCACAAACGTGCGCTCCGCCATCACGGCAGGCATCACCGCGACCATTAAGAGTAAAAAAATATACTTCATCATACTACGATTCTGCTCTCCAAACATAAGAGTCCTGAACCAGCTCCCGGTACTGCACTTCCAGGCGTTGTTTAAGTTCTTCAACCTTTTCCGGATGCGATCTGCTTAGGTCATTCGCCTCGCCGACATCTTCACGCAGATTGAAGATCTGAAAATCGGACAGCGTTGCAGCCTTAATCAGCTCTTCGTTCGCGGAAGTAATCCCTCGGTATTTATCGACACTCAACTTCGCCAAAATTTTCCAGTCGCCGTCGCGCATCGCAACCCGTCGCTCATTGATCGCGTGATAATAGATCCAGAGCAACGGCTTTTCGCGGACGATCGGTTTATTCGCCAAAGCCGGCTCGAAGCTGGTGCCATCCAGTTGCAGATCGACCGGAGGTGCTGTTCCGGCCAGCTCGCAAAAGGTCGGAAAGAAATCCAGCGCCGACACCACTTGATCACTCACCTGCCCCGCCTTGATGCGGGCAGGCCAACGCATGATTCCCGGAACGCGAACCCCGCCCTCTGTCGTCCAGACCTTCATGCCCCGTAGCGGCGTGGCGCGGCCATAGGATCGGGTTTCGTGCGCAAAACGCAGCAGCTCTTCCGGACCATTATCCGAGGTGAAAAGCACTAACGTGTTGGCGTCGATGTCCAACGCCTTCAACGTCGTCATCAGTTTCCCGACTGCTGCGTCCATATTCGCGACATTGGCAAAATACTGGGCTTCGTCCTCATTCCGGGCTGTATCTTTATAGGCATTCACCAAGTCCAATGGCGAGGCAACCGGTTCATGTGGTTCGTGAAACGTCACATACATAAAGAACGGTTGTTCCGGATCCTGCTTGTGGTGCGTCGACAACCAGTCCAGTGCTTCATCCATAACCAACTGGCAGCTGAACCCTTCCAGCGGGCCGACCTCCGTACCGTTCCGGACAAAGTTTACGGGATTTTCATGGGAAGGCGCCGCGTTGTTATGGGTTGCAAACCAATGATCAAACCCTGCATCACCCGGCTGGGGTTGTTCCGGAGAATTAAACATTCCATTGCAGTGCCATTTCCCGGACATGCAGGTGGCATAGCCGGCCTGCTTCAACAACCGGGGAATGGTCACTTCCGAGGCCCGCATATGAATCTGTTTTCCGTTGGGAATCCACTCATAAATTCCGGCCCGGTTCGGATTCCGACCGGTCAGCAGTCCAACCCGGGAAGGCGAACAGACCGCCGCTGTGGAATAGAAATCCGTAAAACGCATTCCTTCCGCCGCCATCAGGTTCAAATGGGGCGTTTTGATCTGCGGATGCCCATAGCATTCCAGATCGCCATACCCCAGATCGTCACACAGCACCACCACAATATTGGGCCGGGTGGATTCCGCACCAACCGCCCCCGCCAACAACAACATTCCTGCCGCAATTATTTTTCTCACCGCTATATTCCTTCTGGTTTTTCTGGAATCACATCCTCTATTCATACCGACCTGGCGGGATTGTTCAACCCTGTTAGTCCTGATGTAGGTGAATGGTTGCATTTCCGAATTGTTTTGGCTCCGTGCTTATCAGATATGGTGATTGAATGGAGATCGTGGATGTTCCGTCTCCATTGTTCTGGCGGCCAACAAAGTTGGTGGCCGGAGTCCAGCTGAACAGGTTGGTCGAAAAACTGTACTGGAGAGCTGCATCATTGGCACCGAGATTAAGGTGGACGTTCATAATGAAGGCATCGAAAATCAGCTTAACGGTTGGTTCTCCAGACAGGGCGTAGGCATTTAAATCACCGCCGCTATAGGGAACCGCATCCGTGAATCCCGGATTGCCACCAGCGACTGTACTGGATCGCCAAGCAAGAGGTTGCGATGCATCGCCGCCGCCGAATACGAGACTGTAACCTGCACCGTCCGCACTCTCCGGCCAGGGAAGGTCGTCCGAATAAGTAAAGTCCGCGATGGGAATTCCATTCGCGGCCTCCAGCAGGACACGTTCCCCGCTGTTATCAAACTTACCGGTGTATTCGCCGGCGATCATGACCAAGTTGGTTCCATAGCGGAACTCAAACGCGTCCTGATTGGCAACAATAATCAGTCGCTCACCCGGCTCCAGCAGCGTTCCCGAAGGAACAATATAGGTAATCCCCTTGGTAAACTGGATGTTGGTCAGATCAATATCAGCGGTGCCGACATTGCAAAGCTCCACGAACTCAAAGTCGTCATCGTCGTTAAAACCGGCGGCGATTTCCGAGGGCGAAGCATCGGCGGGATGGTAGTGAAGCTCGCTGATGATGGTGTTGTCCGCGCTGGCAAGATCCACAGCACTGGCATTGGTGACCGTGATGCTGTCGCTCCCCACGTCGACCCCGCGATGATTCAAAGCCGTCAGGGTCAGCTCATTGGCGCCGATGGCAATGGGAACCGTAATCTTCCAACGGTTGGAACTGCTCCATTCGACCGGGGTTTCGATGCCGTTGACGGCAATGGAAAAGACATCCACCCAGCCGATGCCCTCCAGGTCAACGGCACTGTCTTCCTCGGAAAGATCAGCGCCGCCGTTAGACGTGATCTCGAAGGAGACCGAACTCGGCAACGACGCAATACAGGTCGCCGCGCGGTCGTCTATATAAGCCATTTTATTGTTTTCTGTGGTTCCGAGGATGGTTTTAAAATGGGTGGCCCAGGAGGTGGCATAGGTGCTGTTTATGGTGGTTTCATTAAGATCTTTGAGATGCCCGTCAAACAGGCGCCGGTATTCGGGAATATCGAACATTTTCGCAACGGAGACGGGATTCCCGGTCCTTAGATGGACGGTCGGAATAACTGATGTACCGATGCTCAACCCGAAAGCACGGTCCATATCCCACTGCACAATCATGATTTTCTGATCGGTGGGACGGACAAAAAACCTAAAGTTATGTTCCCAATAGCGGGTATACACATCATCCGTTCCGTTGAGCGACATCATGGCTAACGTGCGCATCCACTGGTCGACATCAATAAGCGGGTCGAGTGCCGCCTTGAGCTCAGCACCGCTGAGCTCCATGGCCTGATTGAGTTCAATCAGTCTGGAATAGTCGTCCCGGTCCCGGGCACTGCGGATCTCGAATCCCCATCGGTAGGGTTCCTTATCGTCCCCGCGGTCTTCCAGGTCATACGCCCCGTTGGTATGATTGTAAGGTCGTCCAACTTTATAGCTCTCGGGGTCGCCGTCCGTGGTCGTATTGGGGCTGTAGTGCAGCTCCAGGTTAAACAGCACTCCGGACTCGTCAGCATCCGGAAACAGACCATCCCAGTAGGTCTTCGTATGCCGCGTCATATAGAGCAGGCCGATCGCATTATGGCTTGGATCCGGAGCCATAATTTTTGCTACATCATCGTACGACGAGTGATAGTCGCCCCCCGCCCGGTTATAAAGATGCTTAGCCAGAGTTTGCTTATACCCACCGCTGCGTTCAACGGAAATCGATTGGTGGACACCACGGAACAGCTGATCGGGCTGAAAGGCAATATTAAAACCGTGCCCTCCCGTGTAGCGGCCGTTGGCGCTGGCTTTCAGGCGAAGCTTCGCGTCGTAATAGACCGTAGTTTCATCCTCAATAACGGTGACGGGCATTCGGTGATTACTCATCCGGTTCCAGTTCAGGAACAAATAATCCCAATCGTCCCCGGACATCACGATGCGGAAATTGTGGCGCAGGCCGGTGGTATCAGCGGCTCCATCCTCCACTTTATACAGCGCCCCGCCCTTTTCCGCCGCAACCGGGAAAAAGGACTCGGCCCCCAACGCATCCTCTCCCCGCACATAAAAACGGACAATGCTGCTCGCACTTTGGCCGGGAATGGTTCCGGAATAACGCCCGCTTCCGTCCGGGGACATGGCCACGCTTTGGAAGGTTCCGTCATCGATGGAATAATAGAGCGTCAGACTGCTGATGCCATCGGGGTCGGCAGCGTCCACACCGAGGGTGACGGCCTCACCGGCCGCCGGAACCACAGGACTATGCGATAGGTTGCAGAGATCAGGCCCGGCGTTGATTACCGCGGCCGTATTCTCAACACCCGGCGTGCCCCAGACCTCAGGAATATCCAGCACGCTTGTTTTTTGAAGATAGTTAAAATAGAGCCGCGTATTGACCATGCTCATACCGCTGAGCCATTTGGCACGGAAGCTGATCCGATAACTATTGCCCGGAACAATGGGTTTGCTGTCCGCAAACGTGGTCTCCAGTTTATCGTCGTTTCTTTTGGTGGGGCCGGTCGCCACCACATGCAGGCACTGGTTTCCGGCATCATCAGGATCCACCACAACAACGGTTTTTCCATGCGAACCGTGCGTTCCGAGAGCACGCCACTTTTCGGCGCCCGCACCGACGGCATCCCCTTCAAAACTGCCGTTCTGGATACACTCGACCGAGTCGTTTTCGATCACACTGACGTCGTCGATCAAGAACTCACCCTCATCGAGCAGACCCACAATAAAATCATAGTAGACGTCGTGGCCGATCCCGTCATCCACTGCGATGCCTTTGTAGGTAATCGTTTGCCAACCGCTGCGCACGGATTCATCGCTCGGAGCCCACGCCCCGGCCAGCGCGTTATCGGAATCGGGGTCGCGCAGCTCCAGGCTCGAACCGCCGCCATCCGCCGCCGAGTGCCATTTCCCGGAATCATAATACCGCACTTCGTCCGCCACATTGCCGGACGCATCAACCAGGGTAATCTCTTCGCCCGCATTGGCCAGCCGTCCGGAATAATCACCCAGAACCGCGATGCCCGGATGCTTGAGCGCCAGCGCCGAGGCATCCTTCGCCACCACCAGGTATCCACCAGGCGGAATGGTGGTATGTTCGGAAAAATCGTAGCCGATGCCGCCGTCGAGCTCCCAGCCCGTGAGATCGACTGTCTCCGAACTCCGGTTAAACAGCTCCACCCACTCTTCCTCGCGTTCCGCAAAAGGAATTTCCGGTGAAATGATTTCTTCGGACCCATTCAAAATCACCTGGGCCCCGAACACAATGTCGCTGCTGGTGGATATTCGTTGATGAACCTCGACCGACAGGCGGTTCGTACCCGCCAAGATATCCGGATCCGAAACGGTCAGTGAATTCAAGGCGGCATTCCCCACGGCCACACTGGAAGGAGTCGTGGCGGTCACACTTCCGTTTGTCATGTTAAAGCGCCCGACCTCAACCCCGTTAAGATAAAAAACAGCACCGTCATCAATGTAATGATTGATCACCATCTCCGTCACCGTGCCAGTGCCGCTGTGGACAAAATCGGTTTCGAAATAATAAGTAATCTGATCCGTCAAGGTGATTGTTGTGATCAGCGGTTCGCCCATCGCGGAGTTTTCAACCCCGAGCAGGCCCGGCCCGCTCGCCCAGCTGGAGCCGTCCACGGGGTGTACCGTGGCCGCCCAACCCGCAGGCAGCCCGGCCGTGCCGGCATCGAGGTTGTAGCGCCACTCGGAGTCATAATCCAGCACCTGAACCGTGGTGTCGCCAGAAGTAACCGCCGGAACGGAACGCTGCGACGGTGCGTGGTATAAAATCTCATTGATCACAATGCGGTCGTCCAGGTCAAACTGGTTTGCATTCCCGAAGGAGGAAGTGACAGGACGCATCCAGGCCCCGCTTCCGTCCGGGTTCCGCGCCGTTGCTCCATCATCCACCCGCGCGGTGTCAACGAGCGTGCTCTTGCCGGAATTATAGAGAAACAGCCGGTTGTTATCCTCAGGCGTAAACCCCACTGTTGCAGCATCCAGAACAAGGTATGCACCTGCCGGCAGAGAACTTACCGGAAAAATATAATCTGCATGCAGCGGGTTGGACGATCCAATCACCCAATCGGTCAGCGAAACGGATGAAGGGCCATAATTCATGATTTCAATTTGAAAGACCGCGGCGGTGGCAGCGCAGAGCTCATTAAAGGCAATGGTTGGCCGTGCTGAAAACGTATTGACGCTTCCGGGCGTGCCATATGGCTGCGTGCTGACCCGCCAGTTTCCCGCTTCGGCCGTCCCGGTTGCGGGATCTATTTTTGCCAGGCTGAATCCGGAGCCGTCCGGCCCCAGCGGCCATGGCGCAGTGTCTTCATAGTTCAGCTCATCCATGATGCGGCGTGCTTGAAGCTCCGCCGTCGCACTTCCCGCTGAACCCGTTCCTCCCGGCAGGGTTCGAAAAGAGCGGTTGTTGTTGTACAAAATGACGGGATCGCCCGAGTTCGATAAATCCCGGTCGTAGGGCCCCAACGCCCCGCTGTATCCTGTGGCAGCCTCCAGCGCGCCGGGATCTTTTGCGACAACCAGATAGCTGCGGGCCCCGATCACCGTTCCTTCGGGAAAATCAAAATTGATGTCGCCGTCGATGCGCCAGTTCGATAGTTCAACGTCAACCGCCAACTGATTATACAGCTCGATGTATTCAACGTCCGTGTTGTCATCAGCAGGGTGGTAGTGCGCCTCATTAAAAACCACGACACTATCTGCCGCAAAAACAGCCAACTGCCCCCCTGCCATAAGGGCAGCGATCAACGAGAAAATTCTATGGAATGGCTGACTGGATTTCATCAAGCGTGATCCTTTTCCGATTACCGCTCTGCCTTAATGCGGAAGATAGCAGAATTGGTCTCCACCGGAACGGTGCGGTTCCAAACATTGGAAACATTGGTTGGCGGCAGGTTCGTGGCAACCACGGTCCAGACCGTGTTGCTCGTCAGGGCGGAACAGGTCTCGATGTACTGCGTGGCCTGCACGCCGCCAACCCATGATAGATCCAGCGCAGATCCGTTGATGACCAATGATTCGACCCGCAGCACGGAGTTGGAATCCTGCGGCAACGTGTCGGCACCGTATTCCTCCGAATTCGAAAGCGCATCCCCGTCCGGGTTGGCGTCATCGCCCCAGACCGTGGATTCAAGGTTGGTCTGCGCCAGCACGGCGGCGCCAAACTGATCGAGCCGCCATTTCCGAAGTCCGGAAGCTTCAAGTATATCGACGTCAAAATAGGCATCAACGGTTGAGTCACCTGAAGTTCCGCGAACAAACAGCCCGACCTCATTGGTTACCGACGAATCGAACACCGTGTTGGCCGTAAGCGCCGCGCTCCCCACCAGGAAGTCGTTGGTGTTGATAATCGGCAGGAGTTCAAACGCATAGCCCGAACCACTGGAAACGCTCAGGTCTCCGATCCAGTCGCCCATGCGGTTGCCCTCTGCAATCGAGCCGGGATCCAATTCCATGCGTAGCGCACCGGAGTCGTTATAGTCAACCCCGAAACGGGCGAGCGAGGAAACCCCATACATGCCCCACTCCGGCATTCCGCCGGTAGCGATGTCGGTCAGTTCCGTGCGATACATGCCCGGCGCCGCGGGATCACTGGTCGACACATCGGCATAGAATCGGAAATTCATTCCATCGGCGGCATACTGAATGGTGTGCGTGAGCTCAGCGGGACCGACGCTGCTGATCATCGAATAGATCCCTTCATAACGGTCCATCCAGATCTGGACTTCATGGCCGCCCTGTTGCACCGGGTCGCCATTGTTCTGCCGGGTGAACGGTCCGAGCGGATGGTCGGCAATCACCACGCCCATCTTGGTGTTCTGCGGCGTGTTGTTCCATTGGCGCCCTTTGTGGTAGAGCCAGATGTTTCCGTCCTTCACCGCCAGGCAGGAATCATCCACCCGGAAGCTGTCGAACTTGGAAGTATCCAGAGACGGCACTAAAATGGGGCTCCCCGCATATTTCGTCCACGGCCCGTAGGGACTGTCGGAAGAGGCCACGCCGATGCGGAACTTCTGATCTTCCACATAGCCGCTGGTCGACCAATATGCGTCGTTCACGCCCGTATAGTAGAGATAGTAGCTGCCTTCATGCAGCAGGATGTTCGGCGTAAACGCACTGCCTCCATCCCAGCTGTTCGTGGTGCGCGGAATCGCAACGGGCTGTTCAACCCAATCAAATCCCGCATTGGTGGAGGTGGCGTGTCCGATCGTCGCGGGACCGTTGGCGGCTCCTTCAGGTTTGGAATACCAAACATGCCAGGTGTCGCCGACCTTGATAATATCACTCGGATCGCGGCGATAGATTCCGGTTTCAGGCCCCACGCCACTGACGGCATCAAAATCGAAGGTGACCTCGGGAACCGGAAAATCGATTTCATAGCGCCCGATCTTACGGGTTCCATAGACGCCCCAGTCCGGACGACAGCCCAGCGAAGGATCGGTCAGTTCCCAACGGAACAGACCCGGTGCGCCCGGCTCAGAGCTCGAGATATCAGCGTACTTCGTAAAGTTCAAACCGTCTGGTGCATATTGGATCGTGTAGGTCAGATCCGACGGTCCGACGCCGTTGACCATCGAATAAATTCCTTCGTTTTCATCCGCCCAGATCTGGACTTCATGTCCGCCGAGCTGCACCGGATCGCCGCCGTTCTGCCGCACAAACGGACCAACACCGTTGGTCGCAACGGCTACGCCCATCTTCGTTGCCGTTGAGCCCTGCCCCCAGGGTCGGCCTTTGTAATACAGCCAGACGTCACCTCCGCGAACCGCCATACAGGTGTCGTCCACCCGGAAGCTGTCGAACTTGGTCGTGTCCGTGGACGGAATCAAAATCGGGTTTCCCGCATATTTGGTCCACGGTCCGTAGGGACTGGAGGATGTCGCCACGCCGATGCGGGTTTTGCCCTCCTCCGCATAATCCTGCGTGAAGCCGGGACCGACCGCCGTGTAGTAGAGATAATAGGTTCCGTCGTGCAACAGAATGTTGGGGGTAAAGGTGCTGGTGACATCCCAGTCGTTTGTATTGGAACCGCGCGGAATGGCCTCGCTCTGCTCTATCCAACTGTTCCCGCTGTTGGTGGAGGTCGCATGCCAAACCGAGGCGTCGTAGCCGGAGGTAATTCCTTCAGCCGCCTTGCTGTACCAGACATGCCAGGTATCGCCCACCTTGATCACATCGCTGGGATCCCGGCGGGTCAGCGCAGTGGGATCGGTATAGTTGGTCAGCGGAGAATCAGTAAAAGTGAACGTGACCTCCTCCTCCAGCGTGGTCGTCGTGGTAATGGTTTGCGCTTCCGTTCGCTGGACGCCGTTGCTATCGGCCACCAAGGTGAACGTATCGCCGGAGGTATAGGTGATATCAACCGTGCCCTGAAGTCCGGAGACTCCGGCAACCGGCTGATCCGCCGCATCAAGGATGCTCACCGACGTTGCATTCGAGACCGACCAGGCCGCTTTCCCCAGCCCTTCCGTTTCCGTGTGGGCCACGACGAAGTATTCGATATCCGGCGCCGTTGGAAAACCCCCACCAGAAGCATCATCGAAGGTTACACCCACCAGACTGGCCCCCTGCGAACTCAGTCGCTGCTGCCCCTCTATGGTAAAATTGCCGCTCGTTTCGCCGTTCAGATCGATATCAAAGAAGACGAAGTTCGGGTTTCCATTGCCGTTATTCTCCAGCCCGGTAACCGTTACAGTTGTCGCGCCGTCACTCAAACGGTATCCCGTCGGATCCCAGCGGCCATTCGCCTGCCCCTGCGTGCCGCCAACCAGACCGATTCGGAATTGCTGCGGTGCAGAGGCATCAACCGTAAAAGAGATAATTTCATTCCAATTACCTGCGGCCCCCGAGTTTCCAGCGGCAACGGCAGAGCCCACCGTTCCCCAATCCGCGACTGCGGTGCTGATTGCGGCAGTCGGATCATCCATCGGCCCCTGGCCATAGCCCTGCGCAATACTGGTAAAATCAGATCCAGCAGCAAACGTCGCCCAACCGGCACCCACCTGGGTGCGCTTGGTGAAGGTCTGGTTGTTTATTTCTGCACCGCCGTCACCGAACATGAGCAGGCCGGCCGATCCATATGCATGGTCTCCATCAACATCGAAGCTCTTCGTAACTCCCGTGGAGCGATAAGCTGTGGCTTCATGGCCTGCCGCTCCCGTTCCGAGTATGTCATAGCCGGAACCATCGCCGACCAGCGAAATATTGATCGCCGCATCCGCCGCACAGGCCAGAAGCCCGGCACCCAGAATCATCAGTTGAAATCTATTTATTCTCATTATTCTCTTCCTCTTTACCGTTATTCCACATGAACGCCCACAGGACGGCTGTTGGTGGCTAAATCTGCATCCAGTTCGTCAACCAGTGCGCTCAGTTCGGCAACGATGTCCGGATGGGCTCCGGCCACGTTTGAACTCTCGCCGATATCCGTCGCTAAATTGTAGAGGGTGCTGCGGTTAATCAGTTTCCAGTCCCCTTTTCGGACGGCCATAATCTCATTGTCCTTATTGTAATAGAAGGCCTCGTGCGGAGATTTGGCCTCCGCCCCACCCTCGAGCAAGGGCAGGATATTTTTCCCGTCGATCACCCGGTCGGCCGGAACCGTTCCTCCGGCCAGTTCTGCAAACGTGGGCAGGAAATCCAGACCACAGGCAATTTCACTGCAAACGGAACCCGCCGGAATGACCCCTTTCCACTGCATGACCGTCGGCACACGGAAACCGCCTTCATAAATACTGCCTTTGAGCCCTCTCAACGGAGTGGCCGGGACGGTTTTAGGCCCGTTGTCCGAGGTAAAGATCACCAGGGTGTCATCCTCCAGATTCAGTTTTCGCAACGTCTTCAGGATTTCGCCGACACTCCAGTCGATCTCTTCGCATGCTGCCGGAAGAATAAAATCGCGGGACGGTTTATCATCCTCCGAAACAATTGCGCTGATCTGGGCCTCGGAAAACCGTTCCATAAACGGAGCCGAAGCATGAATAGCACGGTGAGGTGCCGGATGCGGAAGATAGAGGAAAAACGGCTGATCTTTATTTGTGGTGATAAAATTGATCGCCTCTTCGGTAAGGATTCTAGTAAACGGATCCTGTGCCGGGTTCAACGCCTCCACCGTCTCGTTTCTCATGAACGGAAGATCCACGAAATTGGGCGGAACCATATCGTTGCTGTACGGAATGCCGTAGAACAGATCAAATCCATGATTTGTTGGCAGAAACTCCGTCTGGTGCCCCAGATGCCATTTTCCGATACAGGCCGTGGCATAGCCCTGCGCTTTCAGAATGTCGGCCACCGTAATTTCGGTAGGGTTCAATCCTGTATTGCTCGTTTTACCGATCGAATTATCCGCAAAGATTACATTCGGAAGGCCGACCCGGTTCGGATGGCTTCCCGTCATCAAGCCGGCCCGTGCGGGCGTACAGGAACTGCCTGTCGAATAGAAACTGGTAAACTTCATCCCATCCTGCGCCATCTTGTCGATGTTTGGCGTATTGATGGTTGTTGAGCCAAAGCAACTGAGATCGTTGTATCCCTGATCGTCGGTATAGATCACAATAATGTTCGGTTCCTGGCGCACCTTGTAAAATGCCGAATGCTCACCGTTGGTCGATTCAGAGCGCATATTGACGGGAGGCGTTGCAACGATGTTACTGTCGGCCCGGCTCCACGCATTGGACGCCAGAGCCGTGGATTTCAGCATGGTATACCGCTTGTTCTCCTGGCTGTTCCAGTCGAGGTTAACGGTGTTGTTCGTGCCCGCTTGAATCGTACAGGTGGGCGGAACCAAATCCTCGTTTGTAATAGCAATCGCATCAAACGTCAGGCCTGCAATGGATGCTCCCTGTCCGGCGAGCCGCTGCTGTCCCTCAATGGAAAATACACCCGTAGTGGAACTCGACACGGACACATCGAAAAACACCCAGCCCAGCTCCGTATCCTGAATATCCAGGCCGGTGACGGTTGCCGGCGCTCCTCCATCCACAGAAATTCGAACCCCCGTCGGGTCCCAGCGGCCGTCCGTCTGCAGATGATTCCCTGCGGCAATCCCGATCCGGAAATGTGCAGGCGCATTCGTTTCCATAGAAATGGTCATAATTTCGGACCACGTGCCTATGCCACTGTTTGGTGCAGCAATAATCGCCGTTGTACCCCAATCCTCAACGTCTGGTCCCGGCAACAGGGTCGGATTGTCAAACAGAATAAAATCAGCGCTTTCAGAGACCGAACCAAAATCCGCTCCCTTTGCAAAGTCGCTCATCCAAATGGGCTCCCAGGCGGCACGGCGCAGAAAGAACAGGTTATTCCCGCCCACGCCGGTATTGGAGCCAAAGAAGTAAAATCCATCCGAACCGTAGATATCATCGCTATCGGCATCGAAGCCTTTGGGGATATTGGTCGAACGGAATCCATTCACCAGTTCATCATAACCGGAACTGTCTCCGACCACCGAAACGATGATCGCCGAACCGACCGGCATCTCAAGTGACGCCTGCACATTCGTAACACCGTCGGAAGCCGTCAGGGTGTATGTGGTGGTCGCGGTCGGGTTGACCACCATTGACGTTCCACCCGAAACGTCGATTCCTCCGGGATCCAACGTCAGGGCCGTGAAATTTTCCGCGATCCAACTGAGGGTTACCGGATCTCCGGAAGCCACACTGGTTACATCGGCTGAAAAGTGGTTGATCACCGGCCCCACAAAAACGTCAAGGGTGGCCTGTGTATTCGTAACGCCATCAGAAGCCATCAAGGTATAGGTGGTGGTAGCCGTTGGATTGACCACACGTGTCGTTTCCCCCGAAACGTCGATCCCTCCGGGATCCAACGTCAGGGTCGTTGCATTCGTCACACTCCAACCGAGGGTAACCGAGTCTCCAATTCCAACCTTGTAATCGTCGGCGGTAAACGAATGTATTTCAGGCCCGTTGAGCAATACATCAAACGTCACGCCGCTAATCGCGGTTCCCTGGCCGGCCAACCGGTTCTGCCCTTCCAGCGAAAAGGGGCCGCTCGTTTCGCCGTTGAGATCGACATCGAAGAAAACCCAGCCGGGGGTTGAGCCGGACGTGTTTTCCAGCCCGGTGACTTCGACGGCGGTTCCGCCGTCAACCGAAAGGCGCAATCCGGTCGGATCCCATTTTCCTGTGGTATCACCCTGCGTGCCCGACATAATACCGACTCGGAATTTTTCCGGTGCGGTACCATCGATCGAGAAGGTCAGGACTTCCGCCCAGTTACCAACGCCACCACCCGTAGCGACGCCGATCCCACAAATCGTCCAGTCCGCGACATCGGTTCCGTGCAACGTTGGATTGTCATAAGGTCCATAGTTGGTCTGTTCGCTGACCGAACCGAACTGCGAACCCTGCGCAAAAGTTGCCCAATCGGCGCCGGTTTGTGTATGTACCGAAAAGGACTGATTGTTTGCGGCGGAAGCTCCGGTTCCAAAGAAAAATATTCCCTCGGTGCCATATTCGTTGTTGCCGTCAGCATCAAAGCCCTTGGCCACGCTGGTCGATCGAAAGTCCCGCACACCCGTTTCGTCGTAGCCGGAGCCAGCCCCAACCACCGAAATCTCGATGGACGCGTTCGCCGCGCCAGCTAAAATCCCCATACAAAGAGCTACATCCTGGATTTGCTTTGATCTCATTAAATTCCATCTCTTGCTTGTTTCAGGTTTCTCTTCGTGTGGAGGGGCGCAGGCCCTGCGCCCGGGCATGCGGCGCGTGCCCCTCCATCCTCGCTAAAAAAGCCGCCCGTTACCGAGCGGCTTTTTCCAACCTTCGGAAAAGAAGGGATTAGAGCATGATCCGGCGGCGAATAAACAGAACCGATCCGCCGAATACAGCAACCAGTCCCAGCGTCGCCGGTTCCGGAATCGTGTCGAACGTCACGCCGCCGATTCCTGCAACTGTGGGGGCGGTCCCATCAGGAAGAGCATCGATCACATAATCGCCATCTGCATCGATGTCGAAGAACACCCAGCCGGGGCCGGTCGTGTCAGCATTGTTCGACAAGTTTGGCAAGCCCGTAACGCTTACTGTATCCGTACCATCGGACAAACTGATCGAGGGAATACCAAAGCGTGCACGGGCGTCGTCATTCAAGACCGTAACAATGCCAACGCGAATGGTCTCGTCAGCGGCAAGACCGCTGACAGTAAACTCGACAAGTCCGCCACTAGCAGCGCGGAGCAGGTTGCCACAGGCGCGATCGGTTCCATCTCCCAGGAGCGGGCTGTCGATGGCTTCGTAATTGTACCGACCAACGTTGCTGCTACCGGCACCCGTAGCCGCAGTAGAGATATAGCTTGGCTGAGAAGCTGTGAGCAAGTCTGAGCTCATCTGATTGGCACCGAAAATATTCCCGTTCTGATCATTACCGGGATTGGTATTGTTACCCGCTGGAGTTTCTGCAAAATTTCCAAAGAAAATATAACCATCGGTACCGAGGCCGTCGCCGTCGATGTCGTTGGCGGTTTCCGTCAACCAGTCCCTGGTCTGGCTCTGGTAACCGGTCGCGCTACCGTGGATTGAAATACCAGCTTGGGCCGCACACGCGAGGCCTATCCCCAACGCGATTCCTATTGTTTTTTTCATTTTTTCTCCATTTATTTGCGATTTCAAGCCGCGGGCAGCCTCACGCCTTCCCCAACTTGAAAGAACATTATGCCGGAATATTCAATTTTGTCATGTGGCGCGTTCGCGCCACATGGAGGGCCTTGCGGCCCTCCCTGCAAACGGCTACTTGCCGAGCTTGTAGAACAGCTGGGGTTCATCGCCAATGGAATTGGTCACCGGCGAATCCATACCTGACTCCGACACTTCCCACTCACCGTGCTGGAGGTTGTTGTTGGTCAACACGTTGTAGGCGCGGCCGTCTTCCCAGGACATAATCAGGGCTCCGCCGGAAACGGAAGCGCTGACGGGCGGCAGGGCCAAACCATACACATCGCCGTTCACGATCACCTTGTCGAACAGGGTGGCCGAACTGTAACCCGTGCTTCCGCCGTAGATGTAGAGGCGGAACTCGACGGCTTCGTCCAGTTCCTGGAATTCCACCGCGGACAGATCGACCACATTGTTGTTACTGGCACCGTCCCACGTGCCGATCTGGGTCGTCCGCCCCGTCGCGATGGCATTGGTGGTGGAGTCGAAACCACCTACGGAAGAGAAGAGCGCCCAACGCTCTGCAGACGAAACCAGCTGATTGATGCGCGACCGGAAGGTGAAGCTGGTCAGATCCATGGCATAACCGTTCGTCGGTGTGACCGTGAAGACCATATAGTCTGCGTTGGTCATGGCCAGGCCGAGGTCGTCCTGGTTGTTCATCAGGGTGTATAGCCATGCGGAGCTTGCGCCGCCGAACTCGAACCCGTTAGCGGTTCCAAACAGGTTATATTCTGCATCGAGCTCACTATAGTTGCAGTTGGCGTTGTTAGAGTTAACCACGCTAACCACACCGGTCCCCGTGCCAAAACCGCTGGCGGTGACATTCACGTCTGTGAGGGTGACATTTGTCGTACCTGTTCCAGTTCCATCGTCAAAGTCATATCCGGCGATGACGGTGGTCGATATGGTCGGATTGTAATAGAAAACATCCACAGAACCATTGGCGGTATTGGTGACGCCGGAACCGGTTTCAGTATACGTAATGACCACCACGGACTCCGCCGTATCACCATGGTTTACCAGAGCACCGGTATTGGCATAGGTGACCAGAATATTTTCGCTGTCATTGGCCGTACCCAGGGTAAAGCTGTCCGGATCGACGCTGAACCCGTTTGTCGTTACCACCGAAACAATCTCAATATTGGCAGGGATGGTTCCCTCGATATACGAGGCTACAATTGTGCCGTTAGTGCTCGTGTCGGGACTATTCAGGGTCAGCGAGAGCGAAGACGGTGCCAGCTCGAAGCCGTTGGGTTCGTTGATGTAGGTCACATCCAATGGAATACTGGAGGTATTGACTACGCCGCCAAGTTCCTGCCAGATAATTTCCAGCGTGGAATTGGTGGACTCCCCGTTGGTGAGGCCAATGCCGGAGTTGTCAAACGTTACCGTAATCACTTCTTCCGTATCGCTGTTCCCCAGGATGGGGTCGGTCATCACCGCGGTAAAACCGGCATCCGCCGTTGCGGAAGCGATGGTAATATCGTTCGAGGTAACCGAACCGGCAAAGTACGAAGCCGTGATGGCACCATCGACGGTAGTATCGGGAGCAAGCAGATCCAGTGAGAGCGAAGTTGGTGAAAACGTAAGAGACGCTCCGGGGACGTCAATTGTGCCAACCGTCAGGTAGTCAAATTGAGCAGCAGCGCTAGTGTTGTTGTCATGGCTCTTCAGGAACAACCCGACAGCACTATTGGGGGCGTCGCTCGTGTGATCTAAAGCCCATCCCGTCAACTGAGTCCATGCATCGCCCGCATTAAGTTTGTAGAAAAAGTTATAGGTATCCGTTGCTCCGCCTTCCGTAATTTCAACGCGAAGGTAAACGAAGGTCGCGCTTCCCAGATCGGGAGAAG
Organism: Pontiellaceae bacterium B12227; assembly: GCA_029432775.1. Classification (GTDB taxonomy): domain Bacteria; phylum Verrucomicrobiota; class Kiritimatiellia; order Kiritimatiellales; family Pontiellaceae; genus Pontiella. The sequence continues at coordinate 232,380 of JAROAZ010000007.1, forward strand.
TGGTATTATTACCACTGCCAATAGTAAAATCCTGAGCATTGACATTCCAGGCATTCCAGTCATTCAAACAGAGGAACGGAGCGGCTTCGGCACCTGGGTTTGCACCGGCAGTGCCGTCATAAAAGGTGATTCCGGCTTGCTCCCAACCAGCCCTATCACTGGTTCCGCCTGACTCGACCATGTTTACCTGGGTTTCCACGTACCAGGTATCACCCTCCACCACCGTTGGGGCTGAAACCCAGGCAATGGGTGCCCCCTGACGGGCCGTCCACATGTTCGCGCCATTTGCTGTTAAGTCGAGTTGGTCATCAGTCGTATCCAGGGTAACGGTACCGCTGTCGGCGCCGTTGGTGCTGGGCGTGTCGACAGTCAGACCCACGATCGATCCGAGGTCTGCCTCATCGAAATCGGAGTGAAACGTGGTGGCCCCGTACGACGCGGACAACATGCCCAGCCCCAATAGTATTGCTAGTAATTTCCTCATTTATCTTTCCCCCTGTTGGATTGACTTACCTAAACCGGGAAGGCCCAGGCCTTTCCCACACATATAAGAGAGAATACCACAATTTAAAAACATGTCATGTGGCGCAATCGCGCCACACGGAGCATAACTGCGGCAGCCTTCCTCCAGCGGTTTTTCCAAGGGTTGGAAAATGAAACGGTGAAAACTTCCAATACCTGGGAAAACGGGTTCCGTTTTTTCCAGGCATTGGAACTGCCGGTCTATTATTCGCTTTCGAGTTTGTAGAACAGCTCC
>JAROAZ010000080.1 GCA_029432775.1 Pontiellaceae bacterium B12227
GGGACGCCGAATACGTCCTCCTTCAGAACGGAAGGTATATGAAAAGAAAGGCTATTAAACTGCCGCGCAGCGGCTTACTGGAACCAGAGGTTGGAGCCTACGCTATAAACGTCAGCAGTTTTAACGTTTCAGCGCATACATCCAAATCACTCTCCACCCTCTGCGAGGCTCACCCATAACGTTCTGCATGAATAAAATGAAACAAAAGCGAGAAGAGAAATTTCATAGCCTTCTGGAAAAACATGCTGAACGCATCGAATCCCAGTACGGGAAAAAATACGCTGCTAATAAGCTGTATCGAGAGGCTCTCCGAATCAAAAGGATGTCAATATTTGGTGGCGTCTTCTTTTTGGCCCTATTTTCGTTTTCGATACTAGTACTAATAATCAACCATTTGGAGGGAATAGAAAACCCAGCCGTATCCGACCTCGTCTTTGTAACTTGGGTTTTGGGATTCGGTCTATTGTTTACCGTCGATCAACTTCGGTCTGTTATTCCTTCTCGGTTAAAATATTACAAAAATAGATATAAAAGATAGGCAGAACCAGATCCTGGACCCTACTTGGACAACGCCCGTTTTGAAGGCGATGTCTAATTCCCAAGCGGGTCAGGATTAACGTTCGAAAGGAAAAAAATTAGATCAATATCCACAGTTTTAATCCTACTCTCCATTCTGGTGGCGGGCTGTAATACACGAAAAACAGATTTAGCAATATCGCCGGAATGTTCTCGAGAAGTTTTAATGTCTTCAAGGTTCATCAGTTTTGAAGGTGGCGGATATCCCTCCACTTATACAGATGGAGGTTCCTTTGATTACAGATTTCATACGAACAATGGAGAGCTCCTACTCGTTTTTATCCAGATTCCAAACATGATTACAGGATTTATCCCTGTTATGGATTCATCCCAAACCATTTTACTCGCTCAAGAAGAGTCGTTTAATTTGAACGACACTTATTCCATCCAGCGACATTCAAAAGAGGAACACCAGTTACTCGTTCTGATTAATGAATCATTGATAAAAATCGAGAATGATACAGAGCTGGATCAATTGTTGGAGTTAGTTGAAATAATTGAGACAAGAAATTTTGGTTGGTATCACGTTAGACCGAAGCATCAGTTGAAAAGACCAAAAGTTCACATCAATCATTCTTCTATTCAAAATGAGATAGAAAACGAATTGAAATAAAATTTCGAACCAGTGGTTGGAGGCTATCGTGACAACGTCGTTTGATCCGGTCACAGTCTATTTCCACTCAGCCTCACCCATAACGTTGGCGTGATGAATGTCAGGAAAAAATATGGAAAATGAAAGCACAGTCGAAGCCATAAGGATCACCGAGTTTTTATCTGCATTCCATATGGTAACCCTGAGTCTCCTGACGCTCTTGTCATTAACCCTTTTCATCATTGGATTTAAAAAATCAAACCACAATTTTCAATGGTTGCTGAGTAACTTATCCATTTGGATAGTCTTATTCGGCGGGCTTTCATTTGTTCATTACTGGCTCAGACATTGGGTTACTACCCATTCTGTGGGGTATCCTAGTAATCAACTTTGGATTTATTATAAAATTGAATCCTACTTCCCTTTATTCGCATATCTGTCCTTAGCCTTGGTCAGTTGGACGTTAGCAATAGTGCTTAGGATAGTTATTGAAAAAAATGCCAACAATAGAGCAATAGAGTGACACGAGTGAGGTACGAGGGAGCTGTCATGCTATTGACCGGTTCCAGTGAGCGGCGGAGCGGTCGACACGTAAAA
>JAROAZ010000081.1 GCA_029432775.1 Pontiellaceae bacterium B12227
ACCCATTCCAGATAGGTCTGCTCCGTGCGGTAGGCATAATGACGCAGCCGCAACAGCTCCCGCATTTTCATTCCGGCCTTAACCGCCTCTTGCGGCACATCCGCAGGCCGCTCTGCCGCCGCCAACGTCTCCAACGCCGGCCGTTCCCCGTTCGCTTCCGGCAAATACACATTCAAATAAAGCGTCACCGCCTCCGTGGCCTGCCGTACCTGCCACTCCTCAACCGAAGGATCCCGCGTCAGCTGATCCGTAAAACACGCAATTCGATCACGATCTGAGAGCTCATCCACCGTAAATTCCGCCAGTAGAAAGCGGCGAACCCAACCGAGATAGTACGACCGATACTTTTCAGCTACCAGATTCCGATCCGCAATAAATTGCTCAAGTTCTTTAAGGTCAATCTGTTGCATGAGGTTAGTTACCTTTTATTGTGTTATAAGAGCCTCTTATAACATCGATATAACGTGGTTTCAGGAGCATTTTTGCGTCCGATTGACCTCATTTTACGAAATTTGAACCACATTATAAGAGGCTCTTATAAAACGGATATATCGTTTATTGAGAGGTAGACCCATGTTTGAATTACAAGGCACGCTCCCGCAAAACAAAGTTTTTGTATCTCAATAAACTTAAGATTTGAAGTTTTAATCAATAGAAACTAAAGTGGTTATATTCTGAAATATATGAAATTCAGGAGTCCTTGTCCTATGGCAGCTGCAGATGAAAAGTCCATACAGAATAATGGAAGCAAGGACGGCAGTCTGCCCGGATCAGAGCCCCGCGCAACTGAAAACATCAAAACCCAGCAAATTAAGAGGCTCTTCTAATTAACGTTCGGCATAAATAATATTAATGAACGAGATTCCTGAAAGATTAATTCTTCAAGCAACATTCAACGGTGACCCTGTTGAAGGGATAATGTTGCGTGTAGGATTTGGAGTCACAGCCAAAAATTCGCACAGTGTCATATTTGGGTTAACCAATCACGATGGTTGCGCAGTATTAACCAAAAAAGAGATAATTGAAGACACAACTGAAACTGTAAAACTCTCAATGATGGACTATCGTCCCCTAGAAGATGTTTTTGACGGCAACATTTGTTACAAAGCACTAGGTGCAGATGATATTGAAAAAGCAATTTCCGGTTATGCGAGCTACCACAAGTACACAACCTTTCCCGAAGGTTATAAAGACAAATTGGAGAAGGCACTTAGCAATCCCATGAGTCAAAAAGCATCTGAGATAAAAGTAACATGGTTGAAATAAAAAAAGGCCGAACCAGAGGGTTGAACCTACGCAAAAAACGTCCGCAGTTTTAACGTTTCAGCGCATACATCAACACCACTCTCCACCCTCTGCGAGGCTCACCCATAACGTTCGAAATTAAAATAACATGCCCTACTTCTTCCTAAACCTTGATCCTAAAAACAGTATCCTTGGTTTAATCTTTTGCTTTCCAGGAGCATTAATATTTTGGCTGCTGCTCAGTTGGCCAAAGCGTTCCCTAAAAGCAGAAATGAAGAATGAAGATAATCAACTTTGGCATAGTTTAATAACTGTCGCTCTGATCTTTGCAACGATTCTTTATTTCGCGTCTAAATGACTTACATACAAATAATTTTCGAACAATAGAGCAATAGAGTGACACGAGTGAGGTACGAGGGAGCTGTCATGCTATTGACCGGTTCCAGTGAGCGGCGGAGCGGCCGACACGTA
>JAROAZ010000082.1 GCA_029432775.1 Pontiellaceae bacterium B12227
GGTCCCCGTCAACCACTTCATAGACCGCAAAAGCGCCCAACGGGTTTGCACTTGAAGTTTCCCACAGCGACCGGCGCTCGAGTTTGACGCCGGCTTCCGTTTTGGAGTCTTCGACCATGTAATCCAAGGGCAGCGCGGCCAGCACCGGGGAATCGAGTTCAAAACAGAGCGTTTCCCCCGCCAGGGCAAAGCCGCTCAATGAAGTAAAGCGAACGGTCAGATAATCGTTGGTTCCGCCAAAAAGAACCCCGAGCTGTTCGACGGATCCGGGAATGGAAAAGGTGTATTCCAAACCGCCGACGTGGGTAACCTCCGAAAAATAACGTTTGGTGTTGCCCGGTTCGAGCAGGTAAAATCCATCAGAGGGGCCGGTCAGCAGCTCCGTGCCCATTGCATTCTTAAGTGAAACCGGAACACCCCCATCATACCCCAATATAAGACCGGAAGTCTGGATGGTAAAATCAAATATGATTGGTAAGGAGTCCACCTCCTGAAGCAAGGCATCCAACACGTCGCCGCCCAAAGCGGCATCATACACCTTGACCAAGCCGATATCGGAATCATAAGTAAGGTTGCCGGCGCGGTTGGCACCGATGCGCAGATCCTGAAGGTTGAACGCGGCATTGGTCAGTGTGCCAACCAGTTCCACATTCGCTGATCCCAATGGCGTCATGTAAAGCGACACCATATTTCCGGTGCTGACAAGCGCCGTGTGATACCAGGTATATTCCGCCAGGCCGGCCTGCGCCTGTGTTATCGCGCCATTATCTCCGGTAAGCGCGATATCCGAACCGGCATCATTGAGCTGCCAGTCGTTCAGCCCCTGGTTGTCCACGCAGGACATCAGGGACGCCGACGTGTTTTGGTCCAACGCATCCGTTTTCCACCAGAAAGAGACCGTAAATGCATCCAGGCGGGAATTGTCGGCACTGAGGTCAGCCATCAGATAACTCGATCCATTGAGTCCGTCGAAATATGCGCTGAAACCGTCTGCATTCGTTGTCACGCTCGCCGTAGATCCAAAAGGGCCGGTTAGCGCGTTACCGTTTCCGGTTGAATCGTCAAGCAGGTCCCCGTCCCCGAAATCATAGACAGCAATTGGATCCGGCGGCGGCGGTGGCGGGACAAGCATGGGCCCCTCCGCAAACAGACTTGCAGCTCCGACGGTTGCGTCATCATAAATCTTCACGTTGGCCAGATCAAGAGTGCCGAACGTGTTTTTGGCCCGGTTGGCGCCGAAGATAAAATCCTCCAGTACCAGCCCGCCATTGGAGGCGGCCACATCGTCGCCCACCTGAGTCAGGCTTCCGCCTTCGGGTGAGATCCAGATGTCGAACGTCCCTCCGCCCGCCGACTGGATGATCGTGTTGTACCAGATGCCATCGGGATAGAGTTCCGTGTCGCTTATAATCAGCTGGGCGGTATCACGCACCTCCAGGTTGCCGGAGACACCGCTGCCGATGGTGGTGAACTGGAAGTCCTGGGTGCTACCGGCCTCCGTGCTAAAGGACGGGCCCTGGAAGTTGCCCTGGCCAAGAAGGTTTGATGAACGCCACCAGTAGGAGACCGTGAACGTTCCGGTTTTAAGGGAACTGTTTCTGTTGATTTCCAAATAACCGACTCCGGTAAACGAGGCATAGCCGCCGCCGGCGTTCAGGGAAACACCACCAGCTCCTGCTGTATTTGTCGCATCATATTCAGTCAGC
>JAROAZ010000083.1 GCA_029432775.1 Pontiellaceae bacterium B12227
TTACGTGTCGGCCGCTCCGCCGCTCACTGGAACCGGTCAATAGCATGACAGCTCCCTCGTACCTCACTCGTGTCACTCTATTGCTCTATTGTTAGGAATAATTGTTATCCTTCTTCATCAGCTGGTTCTTGAAGTTGCCGGTCTGAGTCAACATCATCGGTTACAACATACTTGTATGGAAGCTCACGCAACAGCAACATAGCTTTAAGATTGCTTTCAATAATGGGCACATTAAGTTCTTGTGCCATTTTTTTTATTTCAGTTTTTGTTGCACCTCGTTTCTCTAGCTCGTCTAGAACTTGAGATACTGCATCCAAATAGCTCGCCATATTTTCTATTTGTTTCTTTTCTCGGAGCTGAGGGATCATTGCAACATGTGTTAAAAAACCGAGTAGCAAATTGAATAAACTCGTAACTTTGAGCCAGCCCATTCTAATGCCAGTCAAGAGTTTATCGAGCCTTGCTTCAATGACCGGTTGGTTCTCTGGGGTTAGCTGTTCTTCCATTGCTTGTCCTCCCAAAGGTTCTGTTGCCAATCATCCATTTTTTCTTCCGGACCACCGGTTGTAGTTTGCGGTTCGCCACCGTCTTTCTTTGCAATTCGGCGGAGGATATTTCGAATTTTTCGGTCTTTCGGATTTCGTGTTTTTTCGAAATAATCCAGTACAGGTTGGCTTGATAGACGTAGATTTTCCTCAAGAGGTGTTATACCGTCTACACCAATCTTTAAACTTTTAAGAATGCTTGTAAGAAATGGTATGATTACACCTGAATTCGAATCCTCATAAAGGTCGCTTGTGTTGGGGATCAAATAGGATCTTCTTTTGAGATTCTCTATTAATTGTGGCGATATACCATGACGCTCAAGTTGCCGTATTGTATTAGTTTCAATTTCCATATTTTCTCCTTTCCTAACGTTATGGGTGAGGCTGAGTGGAAATAAACTTTGACCGGATTAACCGACGTTTTCACGATAGCCTCAATTGATTGGTTCGGTTTGTTTTTGTTTTAGGTTCAGGTGTGTGTCAATCGATTATAGGTAGCCCTGATTTTGTTAAATTACCGTTAAGCTTGTTTAAGAAAGTATTTTGAACCAACCCCATTTGATCCTGTGGAAGCCATCCAATATCGACCATAATACCAGTATACATGCCAAGTATTCCTACTGCAGTTTCACCGGGGGACAGTTGGAGCTGAATTGCAGTCTTTATATAGGATTCACTAAGAACTACATTTTGCCACTTACACAGAACGAAAATAAGAGCTCCATTATCAAGCGAATCTGTGATGTCGGTTTCAGCAGTGATTGCATCGATTTCTATTGTCACAATTTTCTGTATAGCTGATACAAGCGTGTTGTCAGTAAAATCCATTTGTTTGGCATGAGAAGAGAGTTGCTCATTGTGTTTATGACATTCATCAATGAACAATTGGATAGTGTTAGTATGTACCATGCTTCATTCCTTTTAGGTTTAGATATTTTGAAATATAGGTTTTTTTACCGAACGTTACTCATGACCCGCTTGGGAAACAAACGTTGCCTTCAAAACGGGCGTTGTCCAAGTAGGGTCTACTCGCTGGTTCCAGTAAGCCGCTGCGCGGCAGTTTAATAGCCTTTCTTTTCATATACCTTCCGTTCTGAAGGAGGACGTATTCGGCGTCCCCGCAAC
>JAROAZ010000084.1 GCA_029432775.1 Pontiellaceae bacterium B12227
AATAACCGACTCCGGTAAACGAGGCATAGCCGCCGCCGGCGTTCAGGGAAACACCACCAGCTCCTGCTGTATTTGTCGCATCATATTCAGTCAGCACATTGCCGTTGTCCGTTGAATCGTTGAGCATATCGCCGTCGGTCATGTCGTACTCGGCGACCAGCGCTGCGTTGGCTGCCAGTGAGGCCATGATAACAACGGCAGCAAAATCCTTAATTTCCATCCATTTACTCTTCACGATGCATCTCCACTAGTGTCCCAATATTAGTCGAACAACTGCAACTGGTTGCAGAAGTCGTTCCCGTTGATCTTGCATTCCCCGTCCTGAAACGCCTGTAAAAGCGGAACTTTCTCGAAAACGGACACACTCAATATTTGTAGAATTGTGTAAAGCGACTGTTCGATTTTCAGCCGCTTCTTCGTAATGGCGATGAGCAGATAAACGCAGACGGCGATCCAAATCTGCGTCTTGACTGCATTGGCACTCGTGCCGAAGAAGGCTTTGATGCGCAGGTGTTGCTTGATCCATTTGAAGAACAGTTCGATTTGCCAGCGGGCCTTGTAGAGTTCGGCTATCGTCAGGGCAGGCAGTGAAAAATCGTTGGTCAGAAACACCAGCACCCGCCCTTCGGGATCGCGGTATTTTATTCTGCGCAATGCTTCGCGATAACGCAGCTTCGGGTAGAACCCGGTGAGCAGTACGGTCTGGTCGCAAACGATCCCGGTGGATCGATCCGCCGGATGTGAGTATCGGCGCTGAAACTGGAAGTTCTTTTTCGCCCGCGTCACGAAGTATGCCTTGAGCGAGTGCAAGCGGAGGAGTCGTTCGAAGTCGAGATACGCCCTGTCCATCACATAGTAGGCACCGGGAAGAGGGATGATGTGATCGAGTACGTTCACGTCGTGTACATTCGCCTCTGTTATCAGGATATACTCGGGAATGTTGCCGCAGAGGTTGAGAAGCGTGTGCATCTTTACCGCGCTTTTCGTCCGCCGGAAATGCGCCCACGGGAACAACGTCATGCAAAGATCTATCGTACTCGAATCGAGTGCATAGACCGTTGCGTCGAGATCGGGAAATGTGGAGTCGTCCACATAAAGCGCTCTGGCCTGTTGAATCAGCACCTGGGCGAACTCGGCGTAAATGCGCCAGTCTCGGTTTTCGTTTGCGTTCGAAAGGTTGTTGCGCGACACCGTGCTGTGAATGCCCATGTGATAAAGCTTGGGTTCCATTGCCCGCAGGCAGGCCTCGATATCGCGCAAACTCTCGCGATAGGTTAACTGTGCAAAAGCCATCACCCGGAAGTGTTCGGCGCACCGGAAGGTCTTGACCTTGTAATCGCCCTGATAGCGATCGACAAACGTCTGAAACCGCCACCATGGAAGTTGCTGCATCAACTGCGAAAAGACCGTTGTTCCGGAATACATCGTTAGCCCTCCTTAAAAGGGCGTGATCATATCCCGAAATCCGATTCAAGTCGTCAAGGGTCAAATTTATATGCAACAACTTCATTTTAGACACTTTGTATCAATCATTTGTTCAAACGTTGGGACAGTAGTGATGCATCTCCTCTTGTTAATAGAATCCATGATGTGCCTATTCATCGCCACTGCGATTAACTTTCCTTCCGGCTTGCACCTTCCTCCGATGTTTT
>JAROAZ010000085.1 GCA_029432775.1 Pontiellaceae bacterium B12227
CTTGAAGTTTCCCACAGCGACCGGCGCTCGAGTTTGACGCCGGCTGCCGTTTTGGAGTCTTCGACCATGTAATCCAAGGGCAGCGCACCCAGCACCGGGGAATCGAGTTCAAAACAGAGCTTTTCCCCCGCCAGGGCAAAGCCGCTCAATGAAGTAAAGCGAACGGTCAGATAATCGTTGGTTCCGCCAAACAGAACCCCGAGCTGTTCCGCGGACCCGGGAATGGAAAAGGTGTATTCCGAACCGCCGACGTGGGCAACCTCCGAAAAATAACGTTTGGTGTTGCCCGGTTCGAGCAGGTAAAATCCATCAGAGGGGCCGGTCAGCAGCTCCGCGCCCGTTGCATTCTTAAGTGAAACCGGAACACCCCCGTTATACCCCAGTATAAGACCGGAAGTCTGGATGGTGAAATCATACTGTGGATCGGGAAACGCGTCCCCTTCCCGCAGCAAAGCCTCCAGTGCCGCACTGTTCACCGCCTCACCATAGACCTTAACCAAAGCGATGTCGGAGTCATAGGTTGAGTTTTGCGCCCGGTTGACTCCGATACGCAAATCTTCCAACTTGAAGCTCCCGCTCGTGCTCCCAACCAAGTTTACGGACGGAGAGCCTTTCTCGGATATGTAGAATGACACATTGCTGGCCACACCGGATATTTCACTGACGATCACTGCATGATACCAGGTGTCGGCCGAATAGGCTGTCGGACTTGCTATTTGCCCATTGTCTCCGGTGAGCCGGATTTTTCCACTTGTTCCGGACTCAACCTGCCAATCGCCGGCACCGGCCGTCGATGAAACAAGCGAATCACTAACACCCTGCACGGGTGTGTCCGTTTTCCACCAGAACGAAACGGTGGACGACCCCGAAATATTGAGGGTGGAGCTCTTCAGAAAACTGGGCGTCGAGCCGGAGAAATGAGCACTCAAACCGTCTGAATTCGTGGTTACATTACCCGTGAGAGCCAGTATGTTCCCATTTCCCGATTCATCATCGGTCAATGTTCCGTCGCTAAAATCGTATAGGGCAACCAGATTCGGCCCCGGCGGTTGCGCTGCAAGATTGGGCCCTTCCGCAAACAGACTTGCAGCGCTGGCGGTGGCATCGTCATAAATCTTCACGTTGGCCAGATCGAAGGTGCCGAACGCGTTTTTGGCCCGGTTGGCACCGAAGATAAAATCCTCCAGTACCAGCCCGCCGTTGGAGGTGGCCACACCGCTGCCCACCTGGGTCAGGCTTCCGCTTTCGGGGGAGATCCAGATGTCGAACGTCCCCCCCCCCGCCGACTGGATGATCGTGTTGTACCAGACGCCATCGGGATAGAGTTCCGTGTCGCTTTTAATCAGCTGGGCGGTATCACGCACTTCCAGGTTGCCGGAGCCGCCGCTGCCGATGGTGGTGAACTGGAAGTCCTGGGTGCTTCCCGCCTCCGTGCTGAAGGACGGACCCTGAAAGTTGCCCTGACCAAGCAGGTTCGATGAACGCCACCAGTAGGAGACCGTGAACGTTCCGGTTTTAAGGGAACTGTTTCTATTGATTTCCAGATAACCGGCCCCGGTAAAGGAGGCATA
>JAROAZ010000086.1 GCA_029432775.1 Pontiellaceae bacterium B12227
GCCCGCCCCGACCCAATGTTTTCATTCGTATCCATGCCCAATAAATTATCAGGTTTTGAGCCTGCTGCCTACGGGGTCCTGGAAAAGGCGTTTACATTCTCCGTCCTGAAACGCCTGTAAAAGGGGCATTTTCTCGAAAACGGACACACTCAATATCTGTAGAACTGTGTAGAGCGACTGCTCGATTTTCAGCCGTTTCTTTGTAATTACGATAAGCAAATAAACGCAGCCGGCGATCCAAATCTGCGTCTTGACCCTGTAGTCGCCCTGATAAGGATCTACAAACATCTGGAACCGCAGCCATGGAGTACTGGTCGCCATCGGCATCATCTGGGAGGGCCGCCGTGAAGTGCTGGGTGTTGAGCTGGCCAACCGGGAAAGCCTGAACAGCTGGAAAGAGTTTTTCGAAGGGCTTAGGCGCAGGTGCGATCAGCGGGGCAACGGAGCGATCGGCGCGTTTCTTGTATTTATTGCGAATGGTGACGGTCTGGAAGAAGCGTGCCGGAGTGACATCGAGTCTAACCGTGCGCACTTCGCCGATCTTTTTATACAGCTCCGGATTGGCCTTAACTTCATCCGGATCAATGATGACGGTTTCGGTCGGGAGGTCCTTGGGGACGCGCGCATCGAGCCCCTTGCGTTTTCCGCGTTTGGATGCTGCCGGTTCCTCTTCGGCCAGTTCGGCTTTCGTTTCGGCCAGCTCCAAAGCTTCCTGCAATTCGCGCAGCTCCTCAAGTTCAAGCATGAGCTGATCCGGGCTCAGCTTTTCTGAACTCCGACCAAACAGCTTTTTCATCAGGCACTGAACCTTTTCCTGAAGCAGGCTCACTTCGCTCTTGAGATTCGCATTTTCGGCGAGCAGCTGATCAAAATTTTCCCGTGAAAAAACCATGCGGCATATTATACCAAAACCACTCCGCAAAACGCGGCATCAAGAGGAGGAAAAATTCAAAAAAATCAGCGCTGATACCATGGTTTGAAAGACCCCTGCTTCAGATCAACGCCATCCAGCAGCAACGCCAGTGCCTCGGGAGCCAGCGCAAGCTTTTCACTTTCGCCAATCCCCGTTGGCCAGGTAAAGCATCCTTGTTCCAGACGTTTGATCATCACCCACATGCCCGTTCCATCCCAATAGAGCGTTTTGATCCGGTTCCGTCGCCGATTCGTAAAAACGTACAACGCTCCCGAACACGGATCTTCCTTCAACCGATCGAGCACAACGCCATGCAGTCCATTAAAGCTTTTACGCAGATCCACAGGCTCCACCGCCAAAAACACGCGCAATGATCCGCTTAGGCCAAGCATGTCGCGGCCTCCCGGAACACATCGGCCAACTCCCTGGCTGAACTCACCGGCACGGTCACTTCAATACCGTTGGGCAGGTGGACGCTCACCTTGTTTTCCGGGGCTGAAGTATTTCCGAGTTCCACCTCGCAAAAAGACATCCCATTTTCCTTGCGCTCGATGCGCAGCCACCGAGCCAGTGTTTTCGGATTGATGTTCCACTCCCTGCAGAATGCCGCCTGGGTCAATCCCGACGAATTAAACTCCTC
>JAROAZ010000087.1 GCA_029432775.1 Pontiellaceae bacterium B12227
CCGGAACTTGCGCGACGGAAGCGTCAAATACAATGACATTCGACTTAAGACAGCCGGAGGTTTTAATCTCCTAAGCCTGCGTCTGGTTCCAACGGCCAATTCAACGGGCAATCCCGACTGGTTGCAAAGATGGAACCCCGATACGACGAGCTGGCAGAACGTGGCCGAGATCTTTCAAAATTCACCGGCCATACCCAACGAGGTCGGCATGCAGACCCTTCAGGTCGTCATGGACGCGGATGGATTCGGCCTGTTTCTTGATGGAGCTAACCTTGTGAGCGACCTTGCCTATGACACTGTCGGCGCAACACTTAATACGGTCCGGCTCTCCTCGCCGGACACCGCCTCCGGAGTATGGTACGATGACATGAGCGTAACCACCATCCCTGAACCTGCCACCATTGGCCTGATTGGACTTTTCGGTGGAGGGCTGATCTTCATTCGCCGAACCTTCATGCTTTGATCAGGAAACCAAAATAAATCTCAGGAGAAATAGAATGAAAAAACAATGGATAGTATTAACTGTCGTCTGTTCAGCGCTCATGGCTAACGCAGGAGTGGTTACGAACTTTTTCGCAGACTTTCAAGGAGCTGCCGATGGAAACATTTCCACGGCGGCAGACATCAACGCGGGCACGGTCGTGGGTAGCTGGACGATCACCGCCCTGGAGGAATCCAAATTCGAGTCCAATCCAGCCTCGAACCGGAGGCTGGCGCTCGATCAGGGAAAATACGATTTCACCGCCTCTCTGGCGACGGCAGCCACGCTGGCGCATGGCGTGACGTTTTCGATCGACTTCCGGAACTTGCGCGACGGAAGCGTCAAATACAATGACATTCGACTTAAGACGGATGGAGGTTGGAATCTCCTAAGCCTGCGTCTGGTTCCAACGGCCAATTCAACGGGCAATCCCGACTGGTTGCAAAGATGGAACCCCGATACGGCGAGCTGGACGAACGTGGTCGAGATCTTTCAAAATTCACCGGCCATACCCAACGAGGTCGGCATGCAGACCCTTCAGGTCGTCATGGACGCAGATGGATTTGGCCTGTTTCTTGATGGAAGTAACCTCGTGGGCAACCTGGACTATGACAGCCCAGGAGGAACGCTCGAAAGCATTCGCCTGTCTTCCCCCAACACGGCGTCGGGTGTTTGGTACGATGATATTAGTGTCCTCACACAACCGGTTAATTCACATTTCCTGGCCGACTTCCAAGGAGCCGCAGACGGATCCATTACAACCAATCTGGATCTCAACGCGGGCACCTCGGTAGGTAGCTGGACGACCGTCGCCCTGGAAGAATCCTATTTTGACTCCAATCCTGCCTCGAACCGGCGTTTGGCGCTAGACCAAGGGACATACGATGTTACCGGGGTTTTATCATCCAACGCGGTCTTGGCGAACGGCGTTTTCTTTTCGATCGATTTCCGGAACTTGCGCGACGGAAGCGTCAAATACAATGACATTCGACTTAAGACAGCCGGAGGTTTTAATCTCCTAAGCCTGCGTCTGGTTCCAAC
>JAROAZ010000088.1 GCA_029432775.1 Pontiellaceae bacterium B12227
GCATTATCCAGGTCATAGCTCATGTGGGAATCGTTACGCAAGGGGTGGAATCCCGGAAACGCTTGAGCCATTTTCAGCCACATCAAGCGGATCGGCACCGCGCGGACATCTTCAGGAATGTTGAGCTCCCGGGTGCCGGGTCGAATCATATTGTAGGCCGTCCCGAGGTCCGTTCCATCATCATACCAGAGGCCAAGCAAATTGCTGCCATATATCTTATCAACTCCATATTGCATGGTTGTCGGGGCTGAATCCATACCATAATAATGCATCGGGAATCCGTAGGAGCGGTCAAACCTGGAGGGATCCACTTGGTAGTCCTTGGCATCTTCCCACCAGTCACCCGCACGTCCGTAGTTAAAATCCCAGCGGCGCGTACCTTCGTCGCCAATGTAACCAAGGAAATCGAAGCGAATCCCCATGACATCGTCCAGACGCTCCAATGCTTCCTTAATTCCAATCTCCGTACTGGTGCCTGTGTGATTATAGAACACCTCCCGCTTGGAGACCTGCTTCATCAAAAACGGGTTAATCACGTCAAAGTCGCCCGTATAGTGATCCACAGTCGCATTGGCCTGAACGGTGGAATAGGCATGATCCGCTATGGTGTCGTCATAGCTGTAGCCTGAACTAGCAGCATTCCGGTCGAACATCCGACTGTAGATGGATGCGGCGGCCAGGTATTCCCCATGGGGAGTGGGATGCGAGGCGGCTGTGTCCTGAGGGGACAAGCTGTCCCATGCCTTTCCGGCCGGTACCACCGCCACGCCGGCAGAGTTGCCCACGCGGTAGACCACCTCGTTAAAATACTCGACGTCAAAAGGCGAACTGTCTTCCGGCCATTGGGCCAACAATACGATCTGGGCCGGACTGGAGCTCTTGGCCACCTCTTGTTGGATCAACTTGACCCCTTCGGCCACCATGCCTGGAAAATTGGCCAGAATGTAGGGATCAAAGCTGAGGACAATGTAATCCCATCGGTGGCTGCCCTCCCCCCGTAAATTCGCTAACCGCTCTTCCTTGCCATCCGGCCAGAAAAAATACTGGGCCAGGCTGTGGCAGCGAGCAAGATAATCGATCCGCTGATAACTTGAGTATGATATTTTTAACAGCTCAGAAGTAAAAATGTCTTCGAAGTCCACGTTTACGGCCTCTTCAATCAACGGATCCTGAGCAAGGATGCTCTCAAGCTGACTGGCTATCCCGGCAGGATTAAAAGCCTTTTCATCAATCGCAGTAGATTCTTCATCTTTGTAGAGACTACCATCTGGGCGGTCCGTAAACGAATGCGTAGAACCAAGCACGAGGATATCGAGCTGCGGGGTCTCCACCGGCAGCCCCCCCCCTTCCTGCAGCAAGGCGTCCAGTTCATCACTGCGCAACGCGGCGTCATACACCTTGATTAACCCCATATCGGAATCATAGGTCAGGTGTCCGGCGCGGTTGGCACCGATGCGCAAATCCTGAAGGTTGAACGCCGCATTGTTCAGCGTGCCGAC
>JAROAZ010000089.1 GCA_029432775.1 Pontiellaceae bacterium B12227
GTCGGCACGCTGAACAATGCGGCGTTCAACCTTCAGGATTTGCGCATCGGTGCCAACCGCGCCGGACACCTGACCTATGATTCCGATATGGGGTTGATCAAGGTGTATGACGCCGCGTTGCGTGGTGACGAACTGGACGCCTTGCTGCAGGAAGGGGGGGGGCTGCCGGTGGAGACCCCGCAGCTCGATATCCTCGTGCTCGGTTCTGCGCATTCGTTTTCGGAACGCCCAGAAGTCGTCTTCAAAGATAAAGAGACTACCGTGATTCACGAAAAACCTTTCAATCCTGCCGGAATAGCCAGTCAGCTTGAGAGCATCCTTGCTCAGGATCCGATGATTGAAGAGGCCGTGAACGTGGACTTCGAAGACATTTATACTTCTGAGATGATAGACGTAATATACTCGCTTGGTCAGCGGAACGATTATCTTGCTCACTGCTACAGCCTGGCCCAGTATTTTTTCTGGCCGGATGGCAAGGAAGAGCGGTTGGCTAATTTACGGGGGGAGGGCAGCCACGGATGGGATTACATTGTCCTCAGTTTTGATCCCTACATTCTGGCCAATTTTCCGGGTATGGTGGCCGAAGGGGTCAAGTTGATCCAACAAGAGGTGGCCAAGAGCTCCAGTCCGGCCCAAATCGTATTGTTGGCCCAATGGCCGGAAGACAGTTCGCCTTTTGACGTCGAGTATTTTAACGAGGTGGTCTATCGCGTGGGCAACTCTGCCGGTGTGGCGGTGGTACCGGCCGGAAAGGCATGGGACAGCTTGTCCCCTCAGGACGCAGCCGCCTCGCATCCCACTCCCGATGGGGAATACCTGGCAGCCGCATCCATCTACAGCCGGATTTTCGACCGGAATGCCGGTAGTTCAGGCTACAGCTATGACGACACCATAGCAGATCATGCCTTTTCCACCGTTCAGGCCAATGCGACTGTGGATCAATATACGGGCGAGTTTGACGTGATCAACCCGTTTTTAATGAAGCAGGTCTCCAAGCGTGTGGTGTTCTATAATCAAACGGGCTCCAGTACGGAGATTGGAATTAAGGAAGCATTGGAACGACTGGACGATGTGATGGGTATTAGCTTCAGTATCCTTGGTTACATTGGCGACGAAGGTACGCGCCGCTGGGATTTTAACTACGGGCGTGCGGGTGACCTTTGGGAAGATGCCAAGGACTACCAAGTGGATCCTTCCAGGTTTGACCGCTCCTACGGGTTCCCGATGCATTATTATGGTATGACTTCAGCCCCGACAACCATGCAGTATGGAATTGATAAGATATACATTGAGACTATTCTTGGCCTTAGTTACGACGATGGAACAGATCTCGGAACGGCTTACAATATGATTCGACCGGGTACCCGGGAGCTCAACATTCCTGAAGATGTCCGCGGGGTTCCGATCCGCTTGATGTGGCTGAAAATGGCTCAAGCGTTTCCGGGATTCCACCCCTTGCGTAACGATTCCCACATGAGCTATGACCTGGATAATGC
>JAROAZ010000008.1 GCA_029432775.1 Pontiellaceae bacterium B12227
CCGCGGCGGTTTCATCGAAACCGCCCTACCCTTTTCATTATGAGTTTTTGGAATACATTCAACGAACCGATCATTGCACTTGCTCCCATGGAGGATGTGACCGATACGGTCCTGCGCCAGCTCCTGCTCGGTATCGCCGATCCGGGCGCGTTGCACGTCGTGATGACGGAATTTGTCTCCACCGATGGGCTGGTCCATAGAAAAGCCCGGAAGCGGGTCATCCACCGTTTGCAGGTGACGGACGAAGAGCGGAAACTGCTGAAACAAAAGAACATCAAAATCGTGGCGCAGATCTGGGGCAACACGCCCGAAAACTATCAGCAGGTTGCCAAAGAGATCACCGAAGAAATGGAGTTCGATGGGATCGACATCAACATGGGCTGTCCCGTTCCCAAGGTCGTTGCCCGCGGCTGCTGCTCCGGACTGATCGGCAACCCGACACTGGCCAAAGAAATCATTCAGGCGGCTCAGGAGGCAACGGACCTTCCGGTGTCTGTAAAAACCCGCATCGGGCTGAAGTCGGTCGCGACTGAAGAATGGATCGGCCACATTTTGGAAACCAAACCGGCCGCACTGACCATTCATGGCCGCACGCAGAAACAGATGTCGCAAGGCCTGGCCGACTGGAGCGAGATTGCCAAAGCCGCGCGCCTGCGCGACCAGTTGGACCTTGATCTTCCCGTCATTGGAAACGGGGATATCCAATCATTGGAAGAGGCGCGTGCAAAATGTGCCGAGTTCAAACTGGACGGCGCCATGATCGGCCGCGGAATTTTTGACAATCCGTGGCTGTTTATGGAAGAGCAGCGGGAACGCTCTAAAGAAGAGAAGCTCGATATGCTATGGAAGCACACCGAGCTTTTTGACCGTGTCTGGCAGGGTTCAAAGAATTTTCATATCCTGCGACGTTACTATTCCATCTACTCTAAGGGATTTTACGGTGCAGCCGAGCTGCGAACCAAACTGATGCAGACCGAATGCATTGAGGATGTAAAACAACTCCTGCCCGCCAACGGTTAGTTTTCAGGCATGCACATCCAGAATTCAATATACCGGCCACCGTTTTTTACTAATCCAGCGCCGCTGATTTCCACCGAAACGTCTCCCGAACATTATCCGGCAGACAGAGCTCCCTGACAAAGCTATTACCCTGAGGAGACTTGTACGTAAGTTTCAGCCATACCCCTTTAACATCATCTTCACTCTTTTTATTATAGGAAGTGGAATAAGTTGACGAACCATACGCATCCGTCGAAACATCTGTCTGTGCATCATATAGCCGAAACAGCGCGACTTTCTCCGTTTCAATAAAAAACTTCTTCCCCGCACTTAACCCAATTCCGTTATGGCGTTTCGCAACGACTTCGACCTTCTCCTCACTGGACCTGGAAAAATCAGTCACTTTATAAATACAATATTCAAGCGACAGGTTGCTGAATGACTGAGCAGATTTATTCGCTATGGTGATATCATAATACTGAGGTGCCTTAGGTCGTTTGACCTCCAATCTTTTGCTCTCCACCTTCCCCTTTCGTTTTTCTATTGTAATTCGCACCTTTGACTTCGACAGGAAATCCTGAGCCTCCAACCATTCTTTGATGTAAGCCTGATCAGGCGCCGAAAAAATATCGGATGGAACCGTCACCTTACGCCCACCCTCGCGCTGCACGGTGACCTTCCCGGAACGCGCATCAACCTTGACGAGCTTCCCTCGAATCTCGCGCCCCTCTTCGTCTTTAAACAACCGGTAGCCCTCATCAGCAAAAACCGAAAGAGAAAGGCCCAGCATTAAGAAAATACAGATCCTGTACATGAATATTTCCCCACCATCATTCGGAGCGCCTCCCCGAAATAATCTTATTCCCAAGACTTCCCCTGTGTCGCCGAACTATGGGCCAGGCAGAGACCCGACCGAATGCATCCCGCCTAGATCATTACTGGATGCCCTTTAGACGATAGGCCTACCATGCATATTTTCCGGCGATGCTTTCCGGTTCGTAGACATCGCGGATAACCGGCTTCCCATCCACTCCCTTGGTCTGCACGCGCAGCCAAATGCCTTTAACCTCGCCGGACTCCGATACCGGATCACCGCCTTTATAGGTGTAATCACCATTCCAGTCCTTATCATGAATCACCACGGGAGAACTTTTCAGCGTGGTTTTCGCTTTGGAATCAAGCCGGGCAACTTCCAGTTTTCCTGCGACGTTTTTCTTTGCCACAACCAGCTTGGTTCCAGTGGCATCGCCGGTGCCCTGCTCGTAGAAAATGCGATACTCCAGAGTCAGGTCCTGTAACGGAACCTTATTCCGATTTTCGAGCAGGATTTCATAAATGAATTTTTCATATTTTGTTTCACTGATCGTTTCGTCCTCTACGCTGCCATCCGAATAGGAGATCTTTCCGCTTTCCTCTTCATCCCATTTCTCATCCAGCTTCCGCTTGCAGCTGATTTTGAAAAAAGCAGGACTGCGGAATCCGGCCAGCTCAGACCAGGCCGAGATGTAGTCCTGATCTTCCTGAACAAAGATAGATGGTTTAATCTTTTTGACGGAGCCGTTCTCAAGCCGCAACTCGACGATTCCCTGCCTTGCATTAACGTCAACAATCTCAGCCACAATCGAACGTCCATCCGGAAGTTTGAACGTGTGCATCTCCGCCCGGACCAAACCAACAGACAAAGCGAAAATCAGAACAAAAAACAGCCTTTTCATAACATCCCCCAGGTTAACACCCATCTAATACTTGTAATCTGCATTTAAGATTTAGCAGTGTAACGGTCAACGACTTTCGTTCAAGGCAAATCCTGACTTTCCAACTTTTGGAAGTTTCAGCAACCGAACCGTTATGTATTATACGCTGATGAACGAACTTTTTGGACTCTATCTCATATTAACAAACCCCGTTGCGGGCTACGAAAAAGCCGCCGAAGCTGCTGCGCATGAAGGCGTGCGCTATCTTCAGCTCCGCATGAAGAATGCATCACCCCAAGAGCACCTTGCGATGGCAATAAAATTGAGAAAAATCACGGCAGGAAGCGAAACGCAGTTCATTGTGAACGACGATCTCCAGGTCGCAATCGACAGCGATGCCGACGGCATTCACCTTGGACAGAACGATTGCACCCTTCCCATGGCCCGAAAAAAATGGAACTGCCCGGGCAAGCTTTACGGACTCTCGACCCATTCTATGGAACAGGCCTCTAAGGCACAGGAACTTCAACCGGACTATATCGGCATCGGCCCGGTATTCCCCACTCCCACAAAAGCAGATACCGCCCCTGCAATCGGGATTGCGGAAGCCGGTCGCATTGCTTCAACAACTCCGTTGACTTCCGTGGTGATCGGCGGTGTGGATGAACAGAATCTTCCCGGCCTGCTTGAGGCCGGCGCAATGAACTACTGCGTGGTCCGAGCCGTTAATTCATCGCCCGATCCGGCCTCGGCGATCCGGCGACTGCAGGACATCTGGAAAACTCACGCTTTTTGAACTTGAGCAACCCCCGGGCAACCCCTATGTTCTGTCCCGATTTTTCATTGGGCGAGTGGTGAAATTGGTATACACGCGAGATTTAGGTTCTCGTGCCTAACAGCGTGCGGGTTCGAGTCCCGCCTCGCCCACCACCTTTTCTTTTAGTTTGATGGAGAGCCTGAATCGATGGCCTCCGGAGCCAAAAAAGGGCCGTCTTAAACGACGGCCCTTGCATCTTTGCTAATTGAAGGCTATTTCTTGGCTTTCCCGTCAGCAATAAGTTTTTTGATGTGGGTGACATAAGCGTCCGGTCCACCCTGCTGGTAGCCGGTCTTCCCTACAATACTGCCATCCGGTCCGAGTACAAACACCGTCGGGAATCCACGCACGCCAAACTCTTTCGCCAGTTTTTCGTTCTGCTTGATAACGTCTGCGCTCTGCTTGGATTTATCGCGCGGATAGTCTGCCAGCACCAAAACCAGACTTTCTTTTGCATAATCCTTAAAGGCCTGTTGCTGAAATACTTCTTTATCCAGTTTAATGCACCAGCCACACCAGTCCGAGCCGCTGAAGTCGATTAGAATATGCTTATTCTGCTCTTTCGCTGTGGCCTTGGCCTTTTCAAAATCAGTTTCCCATCCCGCAGATGCAAACGCTCCGACACTCACTGCCACCGCCGCCACTACCGTCAACCACTTCTTCATATTTACCCTCCAGGGGAGTTAAGGATTACTTATCATTACACTTAAAACACGTCGTATGCTGATAAAGACACTCTAATGTTCATTTTGTTCATTAGCCATACAAAAAAAAGCCGCCCAAACGGACGGCTTTCACAGTTTCCAATGATTGGAACTTAGTTAACGCCAACGGCGTTAAGGTCTTTGTAGGCCTGCTTGACGCGCTCTACAAGACCTTCCTGACCTTTACGCAGCCATACGCGCGGATCGTAGAATTTCTTGTTCGGCTTGTCTTCGCCTTCCGGATTGCCCAGCTGACCCTGAAGGTAAGCTTCGTTGGCTTTGTAGAAGTTCAGGAGACCTTCCCAGGTTGCCCACTGGGTGTCGGTGTCGATGTTCATTTTGATTACACCGTAACCGATGGACTCTTCGATTTCTTCCGGAGAAGAACCGGATCCACCGTGGAACACGAAGTTCAGCGGCTGGGCGGAATCGGTGCTGTATTTTTCAGCAACAAATGCCTGGGAATCACGCAGGATGGTCGGGGTCAGTTTAACGTTACCCGGCTTGTATACGCCATGTACGTTACCGAAGGACGCAGCAATCGTGAAGTTCGGGCTGATTTTAGACAGGGTTTCATAAGCGAAAGCCACGTCTTCCGGCTGCGTGTACAGCTTGGACTCGTCCATGTCGGAGTTGTCGACGCCGTCTTCTTCGCCACCGGTGCAACCGAGTTCAATTTCGAGGGTCATGCCGATTTTGCTCATGCGCTCGAGGTATTTAGCGGAGATCTCGATATTTTCTTCGAGGGACTCTTCAGACAGGTCAAGCATGTGGGAGGAAAACAGCGGACGGCCGGTTTCTTCGAACATTTTTTCACCGGCGTCGAGCAGACCGTCGATCCAGGGCAGCAGTTTCTTTGCAGCGTGGTCGGTGTGCAGGATAACCGGAACGCCGTAGGCTTCTGCCATAGCGTGTACATGCTGAGCACCGGAGATGGCTCCGAGAACCGCGCCGTTAGCCGGGCAGCCTTTACCAGCAGTGAAAGAAGCACCACCGTTAGAGAACTGAATGATTACCGGAGAGTTTACAGAAGCAGCAGCTTCCAGAACACCGTTGATGGAGTCTGTACCTACTACGTTTACGGCCGGCAGTGCGAATTTGTTTTCTTTAGCAATCTGGAAAACCTTGGCGACGTCGTCACCAAACAGAACACCGGGCTTTACAGCATCAAGAATCTTAGCTGACATAATATTACCTTCCTGGTTTAGTTGGGTTGGATTATTCCTTAGAGCCAATGTATTTGGCAAAAATTCGCGGGAACTATACCAATAAACACCCCGGGGTCAATCCCGAGGGGAAATTTAATAAGAGGATGAATTATGAACCGGAAGATGAGGGAACAAGCGGGCTGCCGGATGGAGAGCAGATTCTTTCGCCCGCTCACCGTCTCTCCCGGTCATAGTCGATTCTGTTAGACCCGGCTACTGAGGCGGGAAATCAAAGTGGGTCTCGAAGAGGTCCGCCAACTTGCGGGCATAAGCCTCTTCATCAGGACCCGTTACTTTAATGGTAACTTCAGTCCCCTGCTCCATTCCGAGCATGATGCATTCCAGTGCAGAAGTCAGGTCACAGCTCCCGGAAGGCGCCGTGACCAGGATCTTACCCTCGTAGGAAGATCCTTCCTTCACCAGAATGGCAGAAGGCCGGCAATGGATGCCGGCCTCGTTTTTAATCACCGCTTTCGCTTCGAACATTATTCAGCAGCTTCGGCCTTTTGTTCGGCAACTTCAGCTGCAGAGGCTTCTTGAACCTCGCCGTCGGCTTCCATTTCTTCGAGCTCTTCCGCCTGTGCTTCGCGCTCTTCTTCAACATCGCCGCTCTTCTGCGCTGCACGGATCATATCTTCATACACTACTTTATCATTCAGTGCGTATACATAAGGACGTGCAATAATGCCTTGGGCTTCACGGCTCGCATCACACTTCTCAACGGCAACCTTCGCCGCTTCTTTCAGGGTAGCCTTGCCGTAGTCATAGGCATAGGCGTAATCGCCACCCGGATCAATTGCGATGATAAACACCTTATTATCGGGCTGTTCGTAATAATCCAACAACTTTGCCTGAGCTTCCGGCGGAATTTTCGGAATATAAATTGAGTCGCTTGCACACCCCGCAATCACAGACACCAATGTGACAACACAGAAAATCTTTGCTAATACCTTCATTTAAGCCTCCAATAGTACGTTCGCGATTAATCTAAGTTTTTATGCCCCTATAGTCAACCTAGCAAAACAATGAAAACGCAAGATCCTTAAAAGCCTTTCTCTTAAACGCCCCGTTTTTCACAAAACCCTTAACAATTTCCAGCATTTCGCCGTCGACATTCACTAAAAAACGCGGCGTCGAGCCGTATTTCCACTCATTGGAAAGCTGCTTTTCATAAACTTTTTTCAGAAAATCCACATCCAAATCCGCCTCATTCCTGCGCAACAGGTCGCCATCCCCGTAGATAATCTGGAACTTCAAACAAAGGGCTTCCACCAGCTCCGCCTTATCAACACCCAGGTTGGTTACCGAAGCCGGAACCGAGGCAATCGCATGCGTTTCGATCCCATCCACCATGGAGCCGAGATACCGGCTCAGCCGCTTCAGGTCCGTTTCCAGCAAAAGTGTGCCGTGATGCATGGCCTTCCCCTTCCGAAAAGCAAAGGCATTGCCGGAAAACTTCAGCCCATCCACACTCAGATTACTTTTACCCGTCTTTTCCGCCCGAATCCCAAATGTTTCCAATGCCTGGAAAACCAGTTCATAGGCCATCTCTTCCTTATAGGCCTCCCGGGAAGTGATGACGCAATAATTCAGGTTTCCCGCATCGTGATACACCGTGCCCCCGCCCGAAATCCGCCTAGCCAGCGGAACATCCTCCTGCGCCATCCGGTCCAGCCGGCATTCCTTCCAGGGATTCTGGTTCTTTCCCATCACCACCGCACACTCGCTCTGCCAGAGAAACAGGATCGGACCGCAATCGCCCACATGATCCATCAGATATTCCTCAATCGCGAGATTGCGATACACATCCAAACTCTCAGATTCAAAAATCAACATAATGAACCTTTAAACCACAAAATGTGCAGAAAACACAAACAACCAACACAGCATTTATCAGGCAGTCCACAGCATCCACTTCCTTTTTCTGTGAGTTTTGTGTATCTTGTGGTCAATAAGTTCAGAAAGAGATGCTCAAAATGTCAAAGATAACCGAACAATTCATCCGTAAAATACCCAAGACCGACCTGCACCTGCATCTCGACGGCTCCCTGCGGCTCTCCTCGCTCATCGAAATGGCCAAAGCCGAAAAGGTGAAACTCCCCTCCTACGAAGAAGCAGGCCTCAACGAGCTCGTCTTTAAACCGAAATATGCCAACCTCGGCGAATATCTCGCCGGCTTTGCCTACACCTGCGGCGTTCTCCAAACATTGGAAAACCTCGAACGCGCCGCCTTCGAACTCGCCGAAGATTCATATAATGAAGGCGTCCGCTACATCGAAGTCCGCTTTGCCCCGCAACTGCACATTGCCCGATCCAAGGAAATTGAACCGGTCGTCCGCGCCGTTTTCCAGGGGCTGGAAAAAGCGAAGAAACAGCTTAATGCCTCAAAAGCCGAAAACGACATGCCCTTCGAATACGGTATCATCCTCTGCGCCATGCGCCGCTTCAACCGCCATATGTCGCCCTATTACGGACGGCTCTTCTCACATGCGGGCAAAACAGGACACCGCTACATATACGCCCGCGCCTCCCTCGGACTGGTTAAAGAAGCCGTCCGGCTGCGCGATGAAGGCCTGCCCGTGGTCGGCTTCGATCTCGCCGGCGAAGAGGCCGGCTACCCCGCCATCCACCATCAGGAAGCATTCGAATACGCCCACCAGAATTTCCTGCGCAAAACCGTGCATGCCGGCGAGGCCTACGGCCCCGAATCGATCTTCCAGGCCATCACCGGCTGCCATGCCAACCGCATCGGCCACGGCACCTTTCTCTTCAGCGAAGAAGCGATTAAGCTGAAATCCATCAAAGAGCCGGGGAAATATATCGGGCAACTCAGCGAATACATCGCCAACCAGCGCATCACCATGGAGGTCTGCCCCACCTCCAACCTGCAGACCATCCCCGAGTTCCAAACACTGGAAGACCACCCGCTCCAGCTCATGGTCGACAACGGCCTGTCCGTCAGCATCAGCACCGACAACCGCCTCGTCTCCCACACCACCGTCACAAAAGAGCTGATGCTGTGCGTAGAGCACCTCAACCTGACCGAACACCAATTCCGCAACCTGGTCCTCGACGGCTTCAAGCGCTCTTTCTTCCCGGCTTCCTATCTCGAAAAACGTGCCTTCGTCCGCCGCGCCATCAACCTCTACGACGGCCTAGCCAAACTGCACCTCGATTAACGTAGACGCGACGCCCTCGTCGCGCTCCCTGCGTGCGTAATGCGACGAGGGCGTCGCATCTACGATCTCCATGCCGGCGCTGCAGGCCAGGTGCCCCACCCGGCGCACGCACGGGCGGACGGTGCGCCCGCACGCCGGGTCGGGGACCCGGCCTACATCTGGATATCGGCTTGATACGGAGCCCCCAAACACCTACGGTCGGCCCATGTTTAAACGGGCGATATGGATAATCTGGACAGCGGCGGCATGCGCCGCCCTCCCCACCCACGCCGAAACCATCCCCGCCGAAGATTGGCGGGTGACTTACAGCTTTCAAACTGCCGACTATGACCGCAATCCAGAAAATGGGCTTGAGCGAAAATACACCTATATCGTAGACAACCTTTCCAGCCCAGGCTCTTACCACAACATGATTGAAATCACGCTCTACGCAGGAACAAACCAAGGCGTGTATAACGCAAGAGAAAACACCGGCAACTGGCAGGTTTCCATCGAAGCCGACAAAACGGTGTTCAGCGGGAATGGAGGGTATATTAGCCCCGTAAACGGAAATCTTAGCTTCTACCTCTACACCCCCGCGAACCAGGAGACGGCGGAGGGAACCATCGAGGCGCTTGCGGCGGGAGATGCCGGCGGACAAATCCCCTTCGAATCCAAAACGACGACGCTGCCGATGGCCAACTTTGCCACCAACGGCGCTTCGGTGGCGTGGCTGAAGGCGCATGGCTATACCAATGGGTTCGATGCCGCCGCGCTGGCCGATCCCGATGCCGACGGCTTCGCCAACTGGCAGGAATACCGCGCCGACACCGTCCCCACCAACGCCCTCCATTTTCCAAGCATTGGAACCGCCTCCAACCAGCTCTGCTTCGCCACCTCCACCAACTGCGGCTACAGCGTGAAATTCTGCACGAACCTCGTTTCCAACCATTGGAACAACCACACCAACCTGCCCGGCACCGGCGGCGAAATCCAGCTCCCCGCCGTCGGCACCAACGCCGCCCGCTTTTTCCGCCTCCGGATCGACCGCACCAACCCATAGATAGAGTCCGGCTTTACATCCGCAGGGCTGCCGGATCTACGCCGTTCCGGCTAAGTTCCGGCGCTACTCTCCCAAACTCCGCGGCATGGGCGTCCCGCCCATGAGCCGCACCGCACCCCGCACGGACGGATTGCCGCCCCCGCCACCCTACGATCGATCTACGGGCCATATGTACGCCTTTTCGATGGATTTATATCGATTTTTAAGTTGGAGCAAATCGGTGCGACTTGCTAGTTTCCGTTTTTCTTAAATTTTCAACCGAGAAGGGTATTCAAAAATGAGAGCATATAACTTTTCCGCCGGACCGGCGATTTTGCCGGAAGAAGTCCTCAAAGAAGCGGCCGCTGAACTGGTCGATTACCAGGGCACAGGCATGTCGATCATGGAAATGAGTCACCGCGGCAAGGAATACTCCGCCGTGCACGACGAGTGTATTGCCAACATTAAGGAACTGCTGAACATTCCGGAAGGATACAGCGTGCTCTTCATGACCGGCGGCGCCTCCACCCAGTTCCCGCTCATCCCGATGAACCTGCTCGGCCAAGGCGAAACGGCCGATTACACCAACTCCGGCGCATGGGCCATTAAAGCGATCAAAGAAGCGCAGATGCTCGGCAACGTGAACATTGCCGCCGACTGCGGCAAAGAGATCCCCACCCGCGTGCCGACCGTTGAAGAACTGAACCTGACCGATGGCGCGGCTTACCTGCACATCACCTCCAACGAAACCATCTCCGGTGCGCAGTGGAAAGAGTTCCCGGAACACGAGTGCCTGATTGCCGATATGTCGTCCGACATCCTCAGCCGCCCGCTCGACGTTTCCAAATTCGGCCTCATCTATGCCGGCGCACAGAAAAACCTCGGCCCGGCCGGCATCACCCTCGTCATCATTAAAGACGAGCTGGCTGAAAAATGCCCCGATACCGTTCCGACCATCATGCGCTACAAAACGCATATTGATCAGAACTCACTCTACAACACCGTGCCGACCTTCCCGGTCTACATGCTCTGCCTCGTTACCCGCTGGCTGAAAGCCAAAGGCGGACTCGAAGGCATGCAGAAGATCAACGAAGCCAAAGCCGCCAAACTGTATGACCTGTTCGACAGCTCCGACTTCTACAAAGGCACCGCCGTGAAGGAATTCCGTTCCAACATGAATGTGACCTGGCGCCTGCCGACCGAAGAGCTCGAAGCCGAGTTCATTGCTGAAGCCGCAAAACAGAACTTAAAAACCCTCAAGGGCCACCGTTCTGTCGGCGGAATCCGCGCTTCCATCTATAACGCCTTCCCGACCGAAGGCGTGGACGCACTCATCGCCTTCATGAAAGAGTTTGAAGCGAAACATTCGTAAACAACGAATTCCCGAACCATCCAGATGGTAGAAAAGCGCCCCGCAACGGGCGCTTTTTTTTGTGCACTGCGCAACAGAGTCAAATCCCGAAATTATATGCACTTAATGATACCCTTATATATGTATAGGCTTTTTATGGAAAAGAGATAGACAAGGCCTCACGGGAGCGTTAAAACCGAGGCATCGGAACGAAGGAGAACACATGTAACACAACAAATTAAGCAGCCCAGCCGGCAGAACGGGGAGAGAGACCATGAAAGCAAGAACAGTCCCAATTACGTTAACAGCCGCATCTTTCATCCTTCCGATCAGGAATGCTACTGAACGCAATATTCAAAAGGAGATGAGAGCATGAAAACAAGGATTCCGCTTGCCAGTGCAGTGCTGGCAATCTTCGTTTCACTATCAACGGGCAGCGCACTTGCTCAGAATGAGTATGATTTCGTGGATGCCCCTGATCCGGGCTACCCAACACTGCTCGCCAACAATGGGGCGCGGCATCTGGTGACGCTCAACTCCCAGCACATTTACCTCGGTTTGGCGCCTGTCGACACGGAGCCCGATGGCCAGCCCCACGTCAACGCCATCGGCGATGACACCGACATTGTCTATGGCCCGGGACTCGACGATGAGGACGGAGTAAACTTCACCACCCCCCTGATCCCAGGACAGATGGCCCAGGTCTCGGTGACGGCCTCGGTCAATGGCCAGCTCGACGCCTGGATCGACTTTTCCAGCAACACTGACTGGACGACGGTTGGAGACCAAATCTTCACCTCGCAAGCTCTGGCAGCCGGCCCCAACGTGCTGAACTTCAATGTTCCTGTATGGGCGTCTCCCGGCTATACGTATGCCCGCTTCCGTTTCAATGCCAGCGGCGTGTCGCTCCAGCCAGTCGGCTCGGCACCGGACGGTGAGGTGGAGGATTATTTCATCCAGATCACTCAGGAGCAGATGGATGAATTCGACTGGGGCGACGCCCCGGACTCCGGCCAAGGTACTGGAACTGACAACTATCAAACCCTGATGGCCGACAACGGTGCCTTTCACCCAATCCTTATCGGAGCGCCGTTCTTCGACGACGGAACATCATTCGACTTTCCCGACCCTGAGATGGATGGACAACCCACTGTTATGGCCGATGGCGATGATATAGACGCGCTGGGCGACGACGAAGATGGAATCGTTTTCCCCGCTCCATTGGTTCCTGGAGCCCCGGGCTCCGTCACGATTACTGTTGATGACGGAATGGGTGGTACAGGAGCAGGCCAAGGCTGGGTTGATGCATGGATCGACTTCAATGCGAACGGCGACTGGACCGATGCCGGCGAACAGATCTACAGCAACTGGATGCCGCATGGCCCCAACAACGTCAACTTCAACGTGCCGGCAACCGCCGTTTCAGGCCTGAACTTTGCACGCTTCCGCATTAATAGTACAGGAACCGCCCTTCCTCCAACAGGCGGGGCCCCGGATGGCGAAGTGGAGGATCACGGTATCCTCATTGAAGAAGGCGGTCCAGTTGAGGAATTCGATTTTGGCGATGCACCCGACACTGGACAAGGCACCGGCTCCGGCAACTATGAAACCCTGCTGGCCGACAACGGGGCCTTCCACAACATCGTTGCCGGAACGCCTTTCTTTGACGACGGAACATTATCCGATTTCCCCGATGCAGAAACGGATGGGCAGCCCACCACCCCCGCCGATGGCGACGACCTTAATGGTGCCCGGCCAGACGATGAAGACGGTATTGTTTTCGGCACACTGATCCCGGGCCAGAACGGCACCGTTACCATCACCGTTGACGACGGTATCGGCGGCTTTGGTGCCGGCGGCGGTTATGTGGATGCGTGGATCGACTTCAATGCAGATGGGGACTGGGTTGATTCCGGCGAACAGATCCATAGCGGCTGGCTGGCACAGGGAGCCAATCCAATTACCTTTATGGTTTCAGCGTCCCCCGGAACCACCTACGCCCGGTTCCGCATCAACAGCCAGTCAGCCGGACTTCCACCCACCGGTGGCCCGGCGGTTGACGGCGAGGTGGAGGACCATCTCGTCACAATCGAAGAGGAACAACTGCCGGAATTCGACTGGGGCGATGCCCCCGACGCCCCGCAGGCATTTCCCACCTTCAACACGCTGGCCGCAAACAACGGCGCCAACCACCTCATAGTTCCCGGTGTCTATATGGGCACAGCAATCGACTCCGAACCCGACGGCCAGCCCAATGCTGCAGCCACCGGCGACGACATTGTAGGTTTTCCGGACGACGAGGACGGAGTGGTGTTCCAATCTAAGCTGATCCCCGGGCAACAGGCCAAGTTCGATGTCACCGTTTCGATTGCAGGCTGGCTGGATGTCTGGCTCGATGCCGACAACAGCAACGACTGGACCGGCCCGAATGATCTCATCTTCAGCGGCAATGTGGCCCCTGGACTCAACACCATCACGCCCACCCTCCCGCAAGGCATTGCCGGTGGACAAAACTATATGCGCTTCCGCTTCAATACCGGTGCGGCACTTCCATTCAACGGAGGAGCGGCCGACGGCGAAGTGGAGGACTATGCCGTGCATATTGAATCGCTCGACTGGGGCGATGCTCCTACGGGCTTCAATACGACAGCAGCCGGCAACGGAGCCAACCACACTATTGCGGCAGGCATTTTTATGGGTGCGCAAATTGATGCCGAACCGGATGGACAACACTCACCCGCAGCCGATGGCGACGACCTCTCCGGCGTGCCAAACGATGAAGACGGCGTGCTCTTTGTATCGCCCATCGTTCCCGGTCAACAGGCACAGTTCACCGTAACGGTTTCAGCGGTGGGCTGGCTTGATATCTGGCTCGACACCGACCTTTCCGGAAGTTGGACCGCGCCCGACTATATCTGGGGTGGAGCGGTTGCTGTCGGAGCGAACACCATCACTGTCCCGATCCCCTATCAGACCCGTTCAGGACAGAGTTATATGCGCTTCCGATATAACACCGCGGGAGCTCCCCTCCCGCCAACCGGATGGGCCGCCGACGGAGAAGTGGAAGATTATCAGGTGATTGTTGAAGAACCCGAACTCGACTTCGGCGATGCGCCCGATGGCCCCTACTCCACCCTGCTGGGCAATAACGGTGCCTTCCACATCATCTCAACCGGCATCCTGCTCGGCACGGCCATTGATGCCGAACCGGATGGCCAGCCAACCAGCGCGGCCGATGGCGACGATGCCAACGGAACCGACGATGAAGACGGCGTTGCCTTCATGGGGAAAATCGTGGCCGGCTCCAATGGGACCATCAATGTGACTGCCGCAACGACGGGCAGCAAGCTCGATGCATGGATCGACTTCGGAGCCGATGGTTCATGGGCAGGCGATCACCTCTGGAGCGGCGTATCGCAAACACTGACCGCCGGACCGAATGCACTGAGCTTCGCGGTTCCGCAGCCCTCGGCACTGGGCCCGACATACGCCCGGTTCCGCGTCTCCTCCGCAGGCGGCCTGCCGCCGGACAATGGGGGGATCAACACACCCGATGGTGAGGTGGAAGACTACATGGTGGATCTTTACCAACCGGCGCCCACCAACCTAGTCATCACCAACCTGACCTTCAATGCCTCGAACACCGTGGCAACGGTTGAATGGACGGTTGAAACCGGCATCCTATACCAGATGCAGGCCACCACAAATCTGGTCGTCAGCAACAGTTGGGCCGACGTTGAAGCAGCCGTTCTCAGCCCGCTCAACTCGCAAACCAACAACATGTCGGCGGAAACCAATAAGTTCTACCGCGTAACCGCGCCCTGGACGCCATAGAAACGGCATCGTGCAATGAGCTCCGCGGGGCCGGCGCAAGCCGGGCCCGCTTTTTTTACCCCACTGCCGAACCACCTTTTAAACAACGATTTTTCCACGCATAAAATCCCGTTTCCAGGGATTGGAATTTTCGGGCTTCGTTTTTGATTGCGGCGAAGCCTCAATCCCCTTATAAACCTGCCCTTTCGTGCGCCCATAGTTCAATGGATAGAATAGTGGCCTCCGAAGCCATAGATACAGGTTCGACTCCTGTTGGGCGCACCATTCAGCTTTTTATAACCGCATTTTCGGATGCGTTTTTTATTGAGTCCCCATCACATAACGAAAAAGCCCCGCCAACAATCCGGCGGGGCATCTCTGATGCACTCTTTTTCAGGGTGCATTGTCAGGAGCGAATCAGGGCTCCGTGATTTCGAGTTTGTAGAACCTCACATTCTCAGTAATCGGAATAGAATTCGTAACCGATTCCAGATCATTATTTTCACCCCCGCTTCCATTGATCCATGGTCCTCCAAAACCGAGTACCGTGTGGGCCGTTACGTTGGTAAAATCAGGTGCATAGACCAGATCTCCATCATCCACAATGGTATACACAGGCCGATCAGCCGACTGCAAGCGCGGGTACACATACAGGAAGTTTGTACCCGTCTCGTCAATACTGCTGTAACGGTCCAACGCACCGCGGGAATCTGAATTGTTCGGGTTTCCATTGAGCCCCCATTCCTCGCCATTGCTGATTCCATCGCTGTCATAATCGTTGGTGAAGGCGCCGGCATCGTTGTAGACGCCGAAGCCTGCGGCCCAGTTCTGGTACGTCGAAGGTGATGACCCATACGTCATCTTGAGCAGGTTGAGGTAGCTGTAGGTCGTGCCCGGCGAGTCCATGCTGTCGATGAACCACCCAACGGCATCGACCGACGTTAGCGATAAGCTGCTTCCCAGCGTTCCCGCCCCGGCACCAATCACGGTCATCCGGTCGGTGTCGGTAACGGTCGCCAGTGTCAGTGGAATCCATTTTTCATTCAGCACGTTAATGATGCCGTCCTGGTTCTTGGTATACGTGTTTTCAGTCACATACCATTGGCCGCTGTTGCGTATGGCAATGTGCACGTAGCCTGGGTCCGAGGTGCCCAGTTTGACCAGAGTCATGCTACCAACCTCGTACTCAATCTCCGGGTTTTCGACGCTGGCATTCACCGGGCCGGCAGGCCCCTGCACCCAGAACAGGAAGGATGCATTGTCCATCCGATATCGTACCGTATCGGAACCCGAATTGGCTCTCAACGCGTTGGCATCGATATCGCCCTGACCAAGTCCATATACCAACGGGCAAAGGTTTGTATTATGGTTTCCGATATCTCCGGCAATCAATAGCGAACCATCGATTCCGGTTCCTTCCACGAAATGCGTGAACCCATTGCCTGCCACAGCGGTCCATGTGTCGCCGCCATAGATCTCGTTTCCAGTGCACCAATTCCGAACCGAGTCCCCGCCGGGGAACCAAAGATCCGCCTTCTGGGCCAGCGCCCATACGGCAACCTGCGAGGATGCAACAACCGCGGAACCACCATCGTAAACCGCCTTAACCGTATACATGTAGGAGCGCACATCTTGTAATGTCGGATCAGCGTCGGTATAGCTCGTTCCCGTTACAGTATCGATCAGAGAGCCCTCAGAACCATATACTTCTGAGCGGTAGATTTTGAAGGAGTCCGCTTCTGAAGCATTGGACCAGTTAAGGTCAATCGTCAGGGACGCAACTCCCGAAGCGGCGGACAGGATGGGTGCCGCATAAGGAATTGCGCTGGCATTGGTATGTGCCACCGAAACAGAATCGACCGCAACATAGAGCGCCTGGCCATCTGGAATGCGGTGGCCCATGGCAAACTTGACGGTCTCCGCCGCATAGACATCCGGCGACTGGGACAGGGTATCCTCCGTATAAACGATCAAACCCGTATAGCTGTTTCCACCTACGGTTGCAATAACCTGCCCATTGAACAGATCTGATACGGTGGAATTGCGGATGTTCCAATCCAGCGTGATCAGATCGGTCTCCAGATCCGGTGCAGCGTTGGTTGAGCTCCACAGCGGATCCCAGCCAATCTGACCGGGCTCGAGCCGCAGCGAAGTGTTGATGTCGTATCCGCGCATGTTCAGGCCAATGCCCAGCTTGTCGCTCGCATCGTTGCGCACAACCCAAACAATGTCGTCATTGGCTTGCGGATCAATATCCGTGTTGTCCGTATCGGAGCTCAGGCCGAAGCGGAAGAATTCCTCGGCTCCGCTCAGGTTGGCAATCGTTCCGATGTTGGTCGTTGTTCCGACTATGTTCGTTACAATATCGCCATCGGCAATTGCGTTGATGTTAAAGGATACGGTGCCGCTCCATTCATGACCTACTCCATTGGCGATGAGGCGGTTGTAGACAACATGGTTGCCGCCATTTGTTGCGAAGGCCGCAAAAGGTTCCGAGTCGGCAAAGCCATCGCCTGAAACATCCACTTCGAATGCCTTTGGATTGGAGGCCGAAATCGCCTGCCAGAGATCCTGTCCGGCCAAATCGCCATTGGAATACAGCGCCAGATTGGTGAACGTGGTGTTCAGGACCGATGCATTGACGGCAATCGAGACTGGGGTTGCCGGAACCGGATCAGAAACCGCATCCGTGGCCCCCGTGGCTTTTGCCGCCACCTTATACCAGCGTTCGATGCCGTTCGGCAGACCCGTATCCGTGAAGGCGTTGGTGGTGAGTCCACTGCCGCCGCTTACCGCTGCGTACGTTCCGTTGCTGGTGCTGGACCAGGTCAGGTCGTAGGATCCCGCTTCAAAAACGGTATTCCATGAAAGGCTGACAGCTCCATCCAATCCGGTCGCAATCAGTACCGGAGCGTCAAGGAGAGGAGCAACATTTTCAGTGACATCGATGCTCAGGGCATCGATCGTGGCATCAAAACGTTCAGATGGCGTGCCGATGTCTGCACCGCCATCATGCTGAATCACGAAATATGGCAGCGTGGCGGCATTGTAGGCATTCGATACGGTCTGGAGGATCGCGACAGATCCGAAGTTGGTTGTTGAAGTGTCGAGATTGATCACATCAACAGAGATGGCATACGTTTTATCTACACGTGTCTTACGCACATTAAATACGGCACGCAGGTTATCAGTTGTCAGATCGCTTCCACCGGCACCATCCCACCCCGCCTGGGCAGGTGTTAAGCGGACGGGAGTGGCCCAGCCGGGACTTTTCTGAATACTGATATCAAGCCGGTCTTCCCCGCCAGCATTCTCGGTGGCAATGCGGATGTCCCATTCATCGCCCGCACTCTCATTGCCGGGATTGAGAAAATTGTTCGCAACCGACAAACCAAATTCAACAACGGCGCCGCCGTCCCATGCATTGGTTGTACGGCTGATTTGGAAGTCAATAGATCCGTCCCACTCGGTATCAGTCGCATTGGGGGAATCAACCTGCATGCTGACAGGAAGCTCACCTCCGGTATACCCATTGGTGATGGTGGAAATGAAACCCGACCCGGCAGCGGAAACATCAAACGCATTGGAGTAGCTGCCAATCTGGGCCCAGTCGTTCTGAGAGGCAAGATCACCGTCTGAGTAGGACGGAGAGTCCGTCGAACTGAAACTGGTGTTGATGGGCAGAGCAGCCCATGATGACACAACCCCCATGCTCATAAACATGGCTATCATTACTTTTTTCATGTCTATCTCCTCGGTGTTATTTCTTTCCGGCAGCTCCAATCAGCTTGAGCCAAAACAGAATGACAGTGGGCCGCATCGTCTACGACAAACCCAAACGCCTTTTCCGCACGTTTTGTATATAACATCCATACGGCCTACGGGGACAGAGCCATTCAGACATAAGACC
Source organism: Pontiellaceae bacterium B12227 (assembly GCA_029432775.1). GTDB lineage: Bacteria > Verrucomicrobiota > Kiritimatiellia > Kiritimatiellales > Pontiellaceae > Pontiella. The sequence goes on from JAROAZ010000008.1 coordinate 18,697, forward strand.
ATGCGTTTATTGCACTACCCAACCCTGAACCCATCTCATATTGCACAGATCCCAGTTAGATAATGATCTTTGCACAAAGATGAATCAGAAAACTGCCCGGCAGCACAATCAGGAAAAATGAATGCATAGAAACTCCGGAAGCCGCCCCTTTCTTCTCTATCATTTCACCTTGCTCCACAGGCATAAACTCGCCAAAGTGCGCGCTTTGAATTTCTAACCTGAACAAGTACGAAATAAGCAGTACGAAAGGAAAACATGGCTGAAGAAAACGCACTCGAAAACATCCAGATCGACGGTTCCAACCTCTGGAAAGAAGAAAACTTTACTGACCTCCAGACCGGAAGCATTCGTAAACTGACCCCGATTAAAATCGACGGCTCCGAAGACGAAGCCCGCGAAGCCTCCTGGTCGGCCACGACGAACATCATGACCCCCGGCGGAGCACTGCCGATTTCCGGCGAAATTGATGCCTCCAATCTGGAAGAAGCAGTGGCCAAGTTTCCGGAAGCCATCAATCTTGCCATTCAGAAACTGCAGGAAGACATGATCAAAATGCAGCAGGAACAGGCCAATAAAATCATCACGCCCGATGAGCTGCGCGGCGGAAAGAGCGACATCATCATCTAGTCTGATAATTTTTTTACAGACTCATGATTCACAGGAATCGCCCACGGCGTTTCCTGTTTTTTTTTGCTCTGGACACCGCCCCGCCTAAGGAGTAAACCCGTGATGTCGGGACAGGAGAAGAATTATACCCATTCCTCTTTTCTTCTGCTTCGGATGTCAGGCGTATGGGTTATACGTCTGCGCGGGCGGCCCCCACCGTCCATCCAGGGGTTGGAATATTCCAATCCCTGGAAAACCATAAGCGGGGCAGCGCCGGACAACCGCTTCTCCCACCTCCCCGCTTTTCATTGCGGATTTATTCACTGCCCGGAAAAATAGTGTTCCAACTGAGACTGAAGCGTCTGCTTAATACGTTTGTATTCAGGATTCAGAGCAAGGTTTGAGGTTTCGAGTGGATCGGCCTCGTAGTCATACAGCTCAACAGAATCAATCAGAGCATCATCATACCGGCCGGTTTCGGCGACGCTGCGATCCACCCAGAAAACGGCGCGGTAGCGCCCGGTGCGCATGGAGTAGCCCATCTTATCTTTTTTCCAATGGTCGGGATACTGGCTCATCGAAAACTCCTTCACCGTAGCTTGCGGATTTCCAAGGATTGGAAACAGACTGGTACCTTCCAGTTGTGCGGGGATTGAAAGTCCGGTCAGCTCGCACAACGTGGGGAAAATATCGACCGACTCCACCATCGAGCCCGTTTTTCCAACCTCTGGAAACTGTGGTGAAGCAATGATGAGCGGAGAATGCGTGGCCTGCTCATAGTTCGAATGCTTGCACCAGATATTATGATCACCGAGGTGCCAGCCATGGTCACCCCAAAGCACAACGATGGTATTTTGATCGAGCCCGGTTTCTTTCAGTTTGGCAAGCAGTTTCCCGATTTGCGCATCCACATACGAAACGCAGGCGCGATAGCCATGGATCAACTCAAGCTGCTTTTCAGCATCGGCGGACAGCTTTTTGATATCGATATCGGAATAGCCGTTCAGTTCGTGCCCCGGATGCAAGGCATAACCCGGCGCTCCTTTGGGAGCTTCGCGAAATTCAGCCAGGTCGATTTCCGAACGGTCGTATAGATCCCAATATTTCTTCGGGGCCACGAAAGGCAGGTGTGGCTTGCGATAGCCCATGGTCAGGAAAAACGGTTCGTCTGATTTCGCAAAGTCCTCCAGCATGGCCAGGCCCCAGTCGGTCATTGCTCCATCGGAATAGGCATTATCCGGAAGATCAAGGCACTCGGTCGACGGCTTGGCATCCAGCTTCGCCATGAACTGTTGCTTTTCCTTATATTTCTTCAGGCCGCTTTTTTCGAGTTTCTTTACGGCGTCATGAATGGCCGGAGCCTGATATTGCTGGTAAAGCGCCGGTACTTTCCCTTCGGCATAAGGTAGGTCTTCCGGCGAAACATAGGGGATCGACCACGACGGCGGATCATCATTTTTAAAGCCGTGCATGATCTTGCCCGAACCCGCCGTGGCATAGCCCGCTTTCTTAAAATATTCCTGCATGGTGAATGCGGCCGGGCATTCTTCGCGACAGGTATGCTGAAGATCCCAGACCCTGGTTGTGTCCGGCCGCAGCCCGCTGAACATGCTGGCGCGCGACGGCCCGCACACGGCCTGCTGAATATAATGATGCTCGAACAACATTCCGCTGGAGGCGAGCGCATCTATATTCGGCGTCTGCATATGCACGGCCCCATAACAGCCCAGCTCCGGCTTGAGGTCATCCATCGACAGAAACAGAATGTTGGGTTGCTTCGCACTCACTGCAAGCCCGATGAAAACCAACGGCAGGATTAATAGTTTTGATAATTTCATTACGGCCTCTAATCAGTTGTTCAGCAATGCATCAAGCAGCGGCTTTCGCCATCTATTTTCATCCGGGTCATAAACCCCGAAGCTCGAACAGAATTCCCAGTAGTTCCACGACATATCGCGTTTCTCCATTTCGCGCGTCAGAAAGTCCGTCCATCGCGCGCGCGATTCCATATCGGCTTTGCTGTAGGCACCGAACTCACCCACGTTAATGGGAATGTTATGTTTTTTCGACCACCGGACAGCTGCATCAAGATCTTCAGTCATTTCAGCTTTTTCTGCGGCGGTGCCCATCCATTTGGTTCCAACCGGAATATCCTGTTTCACCCAGCGGGCTCCCTGATGCGTGAAATTGAACGGCTCATAAAAATGGACCGAGGCAATCAGGTTCCGATCGTTGGAAGGCAACTTCAGGTTTCTCAGATGATGAATCCGATTCCATCCCAGCGGAGCAACAAACAGGATGCGCTCCGGATTCGTTTCCCGGATCAGCTGTATCGTCTTATTCTGAATCCGGTTCCAGATTTCGGGCGTCACTTTATTGGTCGGCTCATTCAACACTTCAAAAATGAGCGACTCCGGATGTCCTTTATAATGCTCTGCGAGTTGCTTCCAGATTTCAAACAGCCGATCCTCATGGGCTTCCGGATCTTCCATAAACTCATGAAAATGGTGAACATTCAAAATTACTACCAAATCCCGTTCGAGCGCCTGATCGACCGCCTGCTCAACCCGCTTAAAAAAGGCTGGATCAATGGCGTATGGAGCTTCTTCTGAAACGTGTGCAGACCAACGCACCGGAATACGGACCGAATCAAATCCGGCCTGCTTGATGAGATCGAAATAGGATTCCTTCAGTCGGGCAAACCAAGCGCCTTCACGCGGGGCCTCCAGCATATTGCCCATATTCACACCCCGACCGATTCGGGCGTTCCAATAGGCTGCATTCTGTTCCTCTCCGTTTGTGATTATCGACATCAGTACTCCTGCGATTAAAGCTGCGTTTGTTTTTCTCAGCATTATTTACCCTGCGCAATGCCGCGCTGACGGAAGAGATGTTCAAACTTTTCCACGACTGCTTTGTATTCCGGATTACCGGCAAGATTGACCGTTTCCTGCGGATCCTTCTCATAATCATACAGCTCGGTTGCAACTGTCGGACCTGAACGCTCCCCGGCATAATAATCCATCTTCACCCATTTCACATAGCGGTAGCGTTTATCCCGCAGCGTGTAGCCCATCATGGAATTATTACGCGGATATGCTTCCAACGCTGCCTCATGCACTATGGCCTCCGGATTATCGAGAACGGGGACCAGCGAAAGCCCTTCAACCCGTCCAGGGATTGGAAGTCCGGCCAGCTCGCAGAGTGTAGGAAAAATATCCACGAACTCGGAAGGCGATTCCGTTTTTGCCCCTTTGGCCTTCTGGCCGGGAGCAACAAAAATCAAAGGTGCTCGAACAGCCTGCTCATAGTTGGTGTGCTTGCAGAACATGCCGTGATCGCCGAGATGCCAGCCGTGATCGCCCCAGAGCACCACAATCGTATTTTTTTCCAGTCCGAGCTCTTCCAGCTTCTTAAGCACCTTGCCGATCTGTGCATCGGTATAGCTGACGCAGGCGCGGTACCCATGGATCATTTCCCGTTGCTGCTCCGGTGGAATCGGGCCGGGAGCAATATTCGAATAGGAACCGCGCAGCTCCCAGTTATCCTGCCCTGCAAAATCGGGAGCCCCTTCCGGCATTTCCTGAAACGCGGCGAGTTTAATTTTGGAGCGGTCGTATAGGTCCCAGTATGTTTTCGGTGCCACAAACGGCAAATGCGGCTTCTTGAATCCAACCGCCAGGAAGAACGGCTTGTCGCCCTTAGCCAGTTTCTCCATCTGGTCGACGGCGCAATTGGCAAAAGCACCGTCGTCATACGCATCGTCCGGCACATCACGGCATTCGGTCAGCGGCTTCACCATCGGGTATTTCAAAAGGGCATCCACATAGGCCGCTTTGTCTTTCCGCGTGATCCCCTCTTTTTTCATGTAAGCCTTGAGCTGCTTATTCTGCTTCGCCACCTCGGGATTGTGGAAACCGCTCTTCGGTTTCTTATATCCCTTTGCATAGTATTCATCCGGGCCATGCTGACGGAAGGGAACGGACCACGATGGCGCATCGAACTGGTCGTCCACCGACCGCGGATCAAAAATCTTGCCCGTTCCCGTGGCTTCGTAGCCCTGCTGAATAAAATATTCCGTCAGCGTCAGTGTGTCTGGATTCGCCTCCCGCATCATCGTCTTCAGATCGTAGACTTTCGTCGTGTCGGTATAGGTTCCGGTCATCAGGCTCGCGCGCGACGGCCCGCACACCGACTGCTGGCAGGCATTGTTCAGGAACACCGTCCCCCGCTCCGCGAGCTTATCGATGTTCGGCGTCAGAATATCCGTATCGCCATAGCAACCCAGCATCGGCTTCAGGTCGTCCACCGCAATAAACAGGATATTTGGTTTATCGGCCAGTACGAGCGAAGAAAGCCCCAGCATAAGTAAGATCAGTTTTTTCATTTGTTACCCCAGTTCTGTTCACGCGTATGCGCATTGATTTCTTTTCGCCAGTCGTGCAGTACGGCCAGCATCTCCGCCGCCTTCTCCGGCATTTTTTCCGATAAATCGTTCTGCTCGCCGACATCCTTCGAGAGATCGTAGAGTTCGACATGGTCGGCGTTATACCATTCCAGCAACTTATAGTTTCCAATGCGCACCGCGCTGCTGTCGGTGTCGCCGGTACTGTATGGCCGGCTCGTCGGCGAGTGCCAGAACACGGGACCGCGCGCAAACGGGCGGCCTTTCAGCGAAGGAACCATGCTGACGCCATCTACATGGTTCTGCGGTTCTTTCGGCAGCCCTGCCATTTCGAGGAAAGTCGGAAAAAGATCCGAGCCGACCACGACATCGGACTCATTCACAAACCCCGGTTTTGTAACGCCTGGCCACTTCACAATAAAGGCCTCGCGAATGCCGCCTTCATAGAGCCAGCCCTTGCCGGTTTTCAGCGGCAGGTTACTGGTTGCCAGCGGACGCCCGCTGATCTTTCCGTTCTTTTCTCCACGGTTTGACAGCCCGCCGTTATCAGCCGTGAATGCAATGATCGTATCGTCCGCAATACCCAGCTTTTCCAAGGTCTGGAAAACACAGCCCAGACTTTCGTCGACGCTTTCGATCATCGCCGCATAAACCGGATTATTCTGATGCAGCAACTGATCGCCCCGTCCGGTTGCCTGATCGACCGCTGCATATTCAGGCCCATCAAACTTCAAGGTCTTGAGCTTGGCTTTATATTTTTTAACCAGTCGTTCCGGCGCTTCAAACGGGGTGTGAACGCCGTAATGCGAGAGATAAAGAAAGAACGGGTTCTCCGCGTTGTCCTCGATAAAATCAAGGCACTTGGTCGTCATGGTTTCGGTAATGTAGTCGCCGTCTTTTCCATCCTCCATGCCCGCAATATAATCCTTATCCAATCCGATTTCCCAGCCCGGCTTCAGCTTGGAGGTTTCTTTTTTTCGGTACGGATAAAAATAGGTACTCGGAGCGCCCGCCGCGCCGGCGGCGATATTGACATCGAAGCCCATGTTCTGCGGAAGGTTCTTTTCGCCGTGCGGACCGGTGAGATGCCACTTGCCGGCAAAACAGGTTTTATATCCACCCGCGCCGAGCGCATGGCCCATGGTGCGATCGGTGGGCTGCAGGTGCCCCTTACCGCCGGGCACGCCGCCGCGTGCCGGAAATCTGCCGGTGATGACGCCGTACCGCGCAGGAAGGCAGCGCGGGTGCGGCGTGTAACCCTGCGTGTAGCGAACGCCTTCGCTGGCTAAGCGGTCAATGTTGGGCGTCTCATAAAACTTTGATCCCTGAACGCCCAGATCCATCCAGCCGAGATCATCCACATAAAACAGAATGATATTCGGTTTCTTGGCAGTCGGCGCCGCAAAACCCGGCGCAACCGATGCCATGATGGTGGCCTGCATAAAACTTCGTCTTTTCATCGTTCTCTCCTGCTGATCTTAAAATGTTTTCGGCGGGTGTATCGGCCCGGAGGTTGCCATCCACTCTTTGACCGCCTTGCGCATGCGCTTCGTGATCTCTGGATATTTTAAAGCCACATTCTCCATTTCCCAAGGATCGCATTCATGATCATAGAGAATTTCCACTCCTTCACTGACTATATAACGGTACCGGGCATCCGTAGCGGACTGCGCATCGAGGATTTCTGAAAACGCATACTGCCGACCATTGGATTTCTTCCCTTCCAGCAGCGATACGATACTGAATCCGTTCTTTGCCGTTTCGTTTGGCTTTTCAACGCCAGCCAGTTCGAAGGTGGTCGGCACCAGATCCATCAGCTCCATCGGATGCGGATTGATTTGGTCCTGCGGGAAGCGCTTTGGATAGCTGACAATCATCGAGGTGGCCAGCGCTTCTTCGAACAGCGTTCCTTTGTGCAGCCGGCCATGATTTCCAAGAAAAATGGAATGATCGGAGAAGAAGATGATTACAGTTTCCTCAAGCTGACCTGATGATTCCAGCGCATCGAGCAACCTGCCGATCTGCGCATCCATAAAGGCCACGTTCGCCGCCTCGCCCAGACGATCCTTTTCCGTTCGTTCATCGCTCTTAACCGGTTTATTGTCTTTCAGTAACGGGGCGGGCACTTCATGCCCGAACGAATCGGTTTTAGGCGGAGGAATTTTCAGGTCTGCTATTTTATCATACCAGCGCTGCGGAACATCGTAAGGCCCATGCGGCAGACAGAAATTAAACCAAAGGAAAAACGGTTTCTGCGGGTCGCGCCCTTTCGTCAACCAATCCGCCCCGACCTGTGCGGTGAAGCCATCCAGATAATCAATATCCTCTTCCATCGTGCTCTTGTTGCCATAGCCGGTATTGTCTTTCACGAACTGCTCATAGACCCCGCGCGACTTCAGATGCTTCACAAACGGCGAATCACTGATGTCTTTGCCATCCTTCAGCGCTTTCCACAGGGCATACCGCTCGCCGGTGCAGTTCACATCATCAAAGCCATATCCCATAAGAGCTTCATCTTTGGTTGCTTTCGGATTGTCCGCCGAACTCTTAATGTGCGACTTGCCAATGTAGGCGGTTTGATAGCCGGCTTCCCTGAGAACGGGCGGAAAGGTCCAGACGCCTTTTGGAAGTTTTCTGAGATGTCCGTTACGATAGAATCCTAAATTATGGGAATAGAGATTGGTCAGCAATCCATTGCGCGACGGTCCGCACATCACGCCCTGACAAACTGCATTCGGGAAATAAACCCCCGTTGTCGCCAGGCGGTCCAGATTCGGCGTATAGCCAAAACCTTCACCCAGCTTGTTCATGAAACGCGGCATGAGATCGTCCGCCTCGATCCAGATAATATTCGGACGGCTATCCGCCAAACAGAACCCGCACACACCCAGGCAAACGTATAGATATATTTTATTTTTCATTCTGTTTTCCAATCTGAATGGCAACTTGCTGTCCGACGTCCATCTGAAATTCCAGGACGTCATCACTCACGACCCGCGTTTTGACTGGTTCGCCCGTACCGTCTAAGACCCTGGCATTTTTCGCTGAAGGAAACTTCAGGCGACACAATCCACCGATGCGCGCGATGACCTCTGCCCCGGTCAGCATGCTGTCTGACCACTGCGCAGAAACCACAAAATTTCCCCGGGCAACCAGACCGTCGAACGCGCCTTCGCTCCATACAACCGGCAGCGCCGGCAGGAGTTCGATTGCTCCCTCATGGCTTTGCAGCAGCATTTCGCTGACGCCGGCCATGACACCGAAATTACCATCGATCTGGAACGGCGGATGGAGCGTCCACAGGTTAGGGACCGTCTTCTCCGCAATGAAGAGACTGTAGACCTGATGCGCCTTGTCCCCCTCCTTCAGACGGGCGCGGCAATTCATACGGTGCGCCATGGCCCAGCCGGTGGTCAGATCTCCCCGCAGGTCGAGGGTTTTGCTCGCCGCGCCCATCCACTGCGGATTCGATGAATTAATCAGCGTACCCGGATAGAGCGGGCACAGGTGGGATATATGACGATGCTTATCTTGCCCGATCGATCCATACACAGTCTCCTGCCGCCACTCTTTGATCTGTCCGGAATCCCCGATGATGATCGGATCGAGGCGCGGCAGTTCAGCACGCACCTGAACGAGGTATGGATCTTCTTCCCCGAGTGTCTGGGCGACCTTCAAAACATCGGTGTGATTTTCCCAGACAAAACCCTGATCGAACGTTGTGCCCACCGTTATCCAGTGCTTTCCTTTGCCATCTAACCGGCCGGGAAACCCTTCAATTTGCTCAGGAGTCACCGGATTCTCTGGAGAGGCCGAAGGCTCCACCAGCAGATAGTCCCCCTGCTCGATGAGCGTTTTTGAGAATAAGCGGCTCATGCCGAGCAATGCCGGATAGGCGACTTCCTCGAGGTATTCGCGATCAAGCGTATAGTCGTAATAATCCATGAGGAGCTTGGTCGTAAAGCCGCCGGTCCCGGGCCCGGAATGCCCACCCGGCTTATTAATCTTGTAGGGGGTCGCTCCTGTGCCGATCGTCCATCCATTGCCTCCCGGCTCTTCAGACACGCGATCCGGATGATGTTCTTTCAGGAATTCGCCGGCCTTCTTCTGCGCCTCCGGATGATAGGCTTTGAAATAGTTAATATAGGCCTCAAAGGTTTCTGCAAGATTGACCGCGCAGGCTCCCCAGTAGTTCATCTGCACGTTAACGTTGTGCCAGTACCCGCCCGTCCATGGTGTAATTTCGTAGCTGCTCCAGGCACCCTGCAAACCCGCCGGCAGGGTATTTTCGCGCGAGCTCGCGATCAGGAGATAACGCCCATAATGGAACATCAGTTCCTCCAGATAAGCATCCTTTTCACCATTCTTGTATTCATCAAGAAGCTGGTGTGTCGGCAGCAACGATTTCTTGGGACTAATCTGAAGATGCGCCCGCCCGAACAATCCTCCGTGATCTCCAATATGCCGCTGCCTCAATGCATCCGCCCCCTTGGCAACCGCGGCATCCAATATCGTATTGAGCCGCTCATGCGGGAATGCCTTCGGGTCCAGCTTTTCATGCGGTGGCAGGAGAAAAACATCGCTGCTCAATTCATAGTTGGTTCCCGCCGCCATCACCACTGTGGCGCTATCGGCCTTCGAAACCGTGATCGAGTCCGCGCCGGCCTTTAACTGTCCGCCTTCGTTCAGGACACGGAATTGTGCCTCATAGTTGTTGTTCTCGTTCGGCAGGCTGCCGGAGAGGATGATCCGGTTGCCTTTGGCCACAACGCGGCCGGTGCGCTTATCCTGCTCACGCAGGCTTTTCAGATACGGGATCTCCGGCGCAAGGGTAAACGAAACCGATGCCGGCTTGTCCGCGCTGAGACGAACAACCATCACTTCGTCCGGGTAGCTGATGAAATACTCTCGCTTGTACGTGACGCCATCGACTTCATACTGCACCGTTGCAATGCCCTCGTTGAGGTTCAGCGAACGACGGTAATTTGTCACGGCATCGTGCCCGAAGCGCAGCTTGATCTCCGCAAAACTCGTGAGCCCCCCCAGCCCATACAACCCCGAGTTAAACAACGTTTTTTCGGTCAGCTGAACCCGTTCGACATCGGTATATCCAAACACATTGGCCCCCATGTAGCCGTTGCCGATCGGATAGGACCAATGCTCCCACGCCTGATCATAAGGAAAAGTACCATTCTTCCGCGGCTCGGTCTCCACCGGGCCGACGGGCGCTGGTTCGGCCTCCCACAGCTCATAGATCCGCGACTCAGATAATGCGGAGCAGGCAATCAGGCATAAGGCGGTGATCAAATATCTCTTCATATTCATTCCTTTAGTCGCCCAGCACATAATCCTGGTTGTCCGTAAGCTCAGGCGCTCCGACCTGCTGCTTCCATTTACGCAGCTTTTGAATCAGCTCCTGTATTTTTTCGGGGTGGCTCTTGGAGAGATCGTTTTCTTCCGTTGGATCATCCTTCAGGTTGTACAACTCGTAGGTACCGTACTCGACCACCTCGCGCAGCTTGTAGTCGCCATCAAAAATAACATTGCGCCAGGGCTTGTTCCAACGTTCTGTCTTTTTGTTGAACTGGGCATATTTCGGGTAGTAACAAACGATGGGACGTTCCGACAGGGCTTCAATGCTCCCCGACAACAACGGCATCAGACTCAATCCATCCAGCACGTGATTTTCAGGTTTAGATATTCCGGCAGATTCGAGCAAGGTTGGATAGAGGTCAATGTGTGTTATCCGCTCTCTGGAAACGAAACCGGCCTCAATCTTCCCTGGCCACCTGAAGATATAGGGCACTCGCAGCCCACCCTCATAGACATCGCCTTTGGTGCCGCGATAATCCCCGACCAGGTCCTGACAATAGGAACCGTTGTCGGAGGTAAAAATCACCAGTGTATTTTCTTCCAGCCCTGACGCCTTGAGCGATGCCATCAGACGACCGACCTGGTCGTCGAGATGTTTGGTCATGGCCGCGATAGTCGGAACAAGATCAGCCTTACGATCGACAAACTCCATGTCCTTCAGTTTCTTTTCGAAATGCTGGATATAATCCCGTCGTGTCTCAAACGGGGCGTGCACCAGATAGTACGGCATATAGAGGAAGAACGGCGTTTCGGCCTTCTGAGCCTGCTGCATAAACTTGATGGCCTCGCCCGTGTAGTATTCCGAAAAATCCATTCCCTCCGGAAGCTCGACCGGCGGATTCGACCGCTTTGCATCGTAGTGGCTGTTGCACTCGCAGGCTTCGTCGAATCCGTGGAACTTCGGATGAAGATCTTTGCGGTAGTTTCCGGCATGCCACTTGCCATACATGGCGGTGATGTAACCCGCTTCCTTGAAGCATTCCGCAAAGGTCGTTTTATCCAGCGAGAGCCCGGTCAGTTCCGGCACCTTGTATTTGATCAGATGCTCCTGACCTTTGTGATGATCCTTTACCCGATACCCGCCCGTTCGCGGCGCATATTGCCCGCTCAGAATCGCGATCCGCGACGGCTGACAGGTTGGATGCGAGGCATAGCCGTTTGTAAATTTCATCCCCTCCCGGCTGAGCTGGTCAATGTTCGGCGTCTCCATCCAGTCCGTGCCATAACAATGCAGCCCGCCAATGCCCAGATCATCCGCCAGAATAAAAATGACATTGGGTTGCGACACCAAAGCCGCACGGCCCATAAGAAACAAACACACGCCAAAAGAAACCAGATAATTCCGCACCGCATCCTCCAAAGTCATTGATATATCACTTATATAACGTATGACGCTTAGACCCAACTTATATGGACAATAAATTCAACTTTGTTATATGTTTGTTATATTCACAAACCCTTCTTAGACAATAGAATTTTCGTGCTTTTTCCGATGCTTGGAAATGATTTTTGATTGGCCTCAGCTTTCCGGCTGAAGGGCCAATTCCACCTTATAGAACCCCTCGTTTCCAACCATTGGAAGAGTTGCTTCATTGGTGGTCGTTCCGGATGACTCAGGTGTCCAGGCCGCATCCATCAGGTTGGTTTTGCTGAAGACGTTGTAATCGAAGCCGATATAAGCGCCCCATGATAAATTTGAAACGTTCAGCGAAAGCGGCACCGTAGGATGATCCAGGTAGTCCTGCGGCGGTTTGGAGACATCATTACTGTCCGGTTCCTTACTCACGCCGGCGCCCGGGCGCTCCCAAAATTCATGATTATGCCATGCTTTTATTTCCGACAGGAGCTCAGCCGCCTTGTCCGGCATGCTGAGGGCAAGGTCGTTATTTTCGCCGGGATCGGTTTTGACATTGTATAACTCGTAAAGGAACTCACCGTCCCGCCCCGGCGTGTCGTACCACCAGATCAGTTTATAGTCGCCATCGCGCAGCGCACTGCTGTTGAAGTCGCCGGTCGAATAGGGACGCGCCTTCGGGGAGTGCCACAGAATCGATTCTCCGCGATCGTAGGGGCTGCCGTCCAGCGCAGATTTAAAACTGACCCCGTTTCGATGATCGTCCGGTCGCTGCGCCGTGCCGGTCAGATCCAGAATGGTCGGGTAGATATCGGTTCCATTTATCACCGCGTTGCTGTTGACCAAGCGAGCAACCCCCGGCCCTTTCACAATAAACGCCTCTCGAATCCCGCCCTCGTAGAGCCAGCCTTTTCCGGTGCGCAACGGATAATTTGAGGTCGCTAACGTACGGGAGTTATTGCCACCGCGATTGGAGAGTCCTCCATTATCGGAGGTAAAGATGAAAATGGTATTCCCGCTGATTCCGAGTTCTTCGACTTTATCGACCAGTCGCCCCACGTTCGTATCGACGCTTTCAATCATGGCGGCATAGGTCGGGTGATCCTGCCTCATCTTTTGTTCACCGATGCCCGACGGAATATATTCCGGCAGATCGCCGTAGTCCATGGTCGAAAGCTTGGCCTCGTATTTGGCCACCAGATCCGCCGGCGCTTCGTAGGGCGTGTGCACTCCATAGTGACTCATGTAAAGGAACATCGGTTTATCCGCATTCCATGCCATCCAGTCGAGCGCTTCATCGGTCAGGCGGTCGGTAATATATTCGCCACTCTCCCCCGCCGGGTACGTTCGCTTATAGCTTTTTCCCGTGATCCGATCCGTAACCATTCCGCCGACCGGCGTCGTGTTGTCAAGAAAGAGTCCGTTCTTATCGGTTTCGTCGGTCGGTTGGTTGCCGTACGGATAGAAATAGGAAGGTGGCGAGCCCGGTGCGCCTCCGGTGATGTTGATATCAAAGCCCTGATTCTGGGGAAGCAGCGCGACTTCATGAGAGATGTGCCACTTACCGCCAAAAAAGGTTGCGTAGCCTTCGGGCTGCAGGGCTTCACCAATGGTGACCTCTTCATCAACCAGATCGGCCGGATCGGCCGGCACGGCACTGGCGCCGGGGAAGCGCCCGGTCATCAGACCATAGCGCGACGGCAGGCAGCGCGGGTGCGCGGCATAGCCCTGCGTGAAGCGCATTCCGCTCTGTGCCAACTGGTCAATGCGCGGCGTTTCATAAAATTCCGAACCCTGGATGGAAAGATCCATCCAGCCGAGATCGTCGATAACGATTAAAACAATATTGGTTTGTTCGGTCTGCGGCACCGGCGGTTCCGGCGGTTCGCCCGCCCCGGCAAAAGCAAGACCTATGCCGCTGGCAGTCAGCTTACCTGCCTCACCCCCCGAAAAAAGATAGGTGGAGGAAAACGTGGTGCCGGTGATATTCGTACTGCACAGCAGGCGCTTGCCGCTGCCGTTCCAATCTTCTGAAACGTCTTGAGGAGTAACCGTAGCAGATCTGCTGGAGACCGCTTCGATGACGATACCGTTTGTGACAGTTGTATAGGACAGGGTTTGGTTGGTGTCGGCAGCAGCGTCTTCATCGATAAAGGTTGCGGTTTCCAACCATTGGATATTGCCGGTATCGGCGCGCAAAACATATAGACCGGAGCTTGCCGTGAGCGCCCCGCCGGCAACGACGCGGAAGTCGTACGTGCCCGTTGATGCAATTTGAAGATATGCCGCATATGCGGTGGGATAGGCATCCGCCGTACTCGCCAAAACAAATGCCCCCGCCGAGGAGGAGAAAGTGATCGGCGAGGAAGAATCACTTTTGTTTCCGGCCAAGGTCATCACCACCACGTCGTTCGATTGAACGTAGAAAGAATAGTCGTTAGTGCGCACCGATGAACTCATGTTCTGGTGCTGAAAATTCTGCACATCAAGCCCCGCCTGCACCGAGCACACGACACAGAACGCCAGTATACTAATAAGCCACTTCAACACGGAAAAACTCCTTCGGTTCGGATTGAGCAATTAGGGCGGGACTGGATGCCAAGGCAACCCGGTTGGTCATCCAGACCGCATCCGTGAGGTTGGTTTTGCTCATCAGGTTATAGGTTGCCCCGGCGGCGTCCGGCCAGGTGATTTCGCCGGAGGAAATACCGAGGCCGGGCAGGGATTTGTTGGCCGGCTCGGGCATGGGGGCGCTGGCCTTGAGGCGAACGCAACCGCCGGCTTCGGCGTCGCTTCGGGAGGCGATGGAGAATTGGTACATCAGGGCGGCGTATTCGGGATAGGCGGCGAGGTTGACGGTTTCCATGGGGTCGGTCTGGTAGTCGTAGAGTTCGCGGGCGAGCACGGTGCCGGAGGAGTTAATCCATTCAGTGAAGCGGTAGCGTTCGGTGCGGTAAGCATAGCCATAGTTATTGCTTCCATAGTGGTTCATGATGCCGATTTGCACGCGCGCGGCGGGGTTTCCAATGATTGGAACAAGACTGCGCCCGGAGAGCGGACGACCGCCCGCCTGTTCGGGAATCGGAAGACCGGCAAGTTCGCAGAGAGTCGGGTAGATATCGAGCAGACCGACGGGCGCGGCGGTTTTTCCCGGTGCATAGCCGGGTGCGCTGATGATGAACGGCACGCGCGTGGCTTGTTCGAGATTGGTGTGCTTGCCCCATTCGTTGTGGTCGCCTAGGTGGAAGCCGTGGTCGCCCCAAAGGACAACGATCGTGTTGGTGTGCAGTCCGAGGGCTTCGAGCTCGTCGAGCAACCGACCGACCTGTTCATCGACGTGGGAGATACAGGCATAGTAACCGTGAAGCAGCGTCTTTTGCTGGTCGTCCGGCAGGATGCTGTCGGTGATGGGCAACGCCTGGCCGGAGCCATTTGTTTCGAGATAGTAGCTGGTTCGCATCTCTTTGATGTTGTTAAAGGTGTAGGTCGTTGCGTTTTCCATTTCCGTCTGGAACGGATGCGGTGTGAAATCATTGCGGTCGTACAGATCCCAACTGGACTTGGGTGCAAGGAACGGCAGGTGCGGTTTCTTGAAACCGACGCCGAGAAAGAACGGCTTGCCGCCTGCGGCCAGTGTGTTCAACCGGGCAATGCCCAGCGTTGCGGCGACGCCGTCGGTAAAGTTGCTCGCGGGTTGGTCTACGCTTTCAGCGGCCAGCTTGACGTTTTTGCTATCGGTAGTACGGATGGCGGTCGTGCTGCCCACGCCACTGGAATTGGCATAGCCGAGCGACCACGATGGCGGGTCGTCCACGGTGCCGCCATCTTCGTTGATGGTGCCGTCGGGATTGATGGAGCCGACGCAACGGAAGTCGTTGATCTTACCGCTGGCGGCGGTTTCGTAGCCCTGTTCGATGAAGTATTGCGGAATGGTCACGAGGTTGGTCAGCCCCTTGGCGTTGTCGCGTTGCCCATCAGCGCTGATGCCGCGCATTTTGGTAAAGCCCATCACCCCGCCCTGCTCCGGCATAAGGCCGGTCATGAGGCTGGCTCGAGACGGGCCGCACACCGCCCATTGGCAGTGGGCGTTTTCAAACACCATGCCCCGCGCGGCAAGCGCATCCATGTTCGGCGTTTGGATGAGCGCGTTGCCATAGGCTCCGATGATGGGATTGATGTCGTCGATGGCAATGAACAGCACGTTGGGCTTCGGCGGATTGACGATGGGATCCATTGCCGTGAAAAGGTTGGTGGCAAAGTTTGCGGCGCCGGCTTCGGACAAGTGGACGACGTCGTTCAGATCCGCCTCGGTGGTGAGGTCTTCGCCGCGGATGAGATAGATGAGGTCGTCGCCCGCCGCCTGTCGATCGGTGACGGCGTCGTAGACCACCTGCCGGAATTCCTGAATCGTTTCGCCGGTTGTCGTGTTGGTTGGATTGGTTGTATAGAGCTGGCTGATGCAGAAGATCTGCGCGACGGGTTGGTTCGAGCGCGCGGCATCGATCATCGCATTGAGATCGGCGGCATACGCTTCGGCGGTTTTCCCGGCGGAGTGCAGATCGTTGTAGCCGATTAAAATGGAGATCACATCAACGGGGGGGAATTCGGACAGCATCTCCGCAGACGGGACGGAAACTTTTCCACCACCGACCGCAAGGTTAAGCAGTTCGGTACCCAGCAGTTCGGAGGCGATCCAAGGATAAGTCTGATAGGTCGATCCCTGCCCGGTTCCGTGACTGATGGAATCACCAATGACCACATATTTCTTTTTGGCCGGCGGCGTGTATGCCGATAGCGTCGCGCCGGGATCCAGTTCCAATCCCCGGAAGTCGGGCTTTGACCAGTTGGGCAACGCCAGCCGGAATACCGACGGAGTGCCCGGCGTGGCGGAAGTGACGGTGAACGTCAAGTTGGATTCGGTTTTAGAGAAGTAATACGAGCCCACAAACTGTCCGTCTTCATAGACCCCGAAGCGGGAGTTCCGATTTTCAATATCCGGACTGAGGTCATGCGAGAACCTCATATTAACCGACGCACTGTCGGTCTTGAAAATCATCGAGATGCCGCTCGTTGTCTTCGCCTTCTGAGCGCTGAAACCGCTTTCGGCAGAAGAGAGCGCCAGTACCCCATCGGAGTGTCGCTGGAAGTACGTGCCGGAAGCATCGGAGGTGATATATTCCGAACCCTGGAAAATAATGCGCGGATCGTTCGGAGCAATGTCTCCCGGATTCCCGGAAACCTGAACTTCAGCAAATGCCATTCCACCCAGTGCCATCTGGTTCGTGTCATCATCGACAATCGTATAACTATGCGTGAAACCGGTGCTGTTTAAAAACTCCGCAGCTCCGACTCCGAACTTGCCCGTACGCTCCACATCCGGGACGATCGCCTTTCCCGTAAAACTGTTATACGAAGCATAGCCCTCGATATACATGCCCTGACTCACCGTTTCGCCGAAAACATACACAAGATCCAGCGATGAAATGGCGGCGTTGTTTTCCGAATTTAACCGCACCTGATTGTTGAGCAGTTCCATAT
The DNA here is from genome assembly GCA_029432775.1 of Pontiellaceae bacterium B12227. Lineage (GTDB taxonomy): Bacteria > Verrucomicrobiota > Kiritimatiellia > Kiritimatiellales > Pontiellaceae > Pontiella. The sequence continues at coordinate 35,973 of JAROAZ010000008.1, forward strand.
CGAGGCCGGCATCAGATCGAAGCTGATAGGCTCCGATGGCAATATGCCCATTGGTATCATGCCCATAGGCCAGTGTAACCGTCCCCGGACCTGAGGCCGTTCCATACCAATACTGGACCCCGACTCCGGCACTGATACTCCCTTCATCGGTCCAGACCAACCCGGCCGTTCCGCTTATAGACAAATTGGACCCGGTACGGATCTCAGAATTATTACCACTGCCCATTACCGCAATTACATCCCCTGCCTGAACCGTGAAGGTTGTAATGGTATTGGTCGCCGGCCCATAGGCACTGTAATTGGCAGCATCCGGAACGACCACATCCGCCTGAGTAATACCCCCGGCCAACAACAGCGTTGTTAAAATTTTAAGTGCGTTCTCCATCTTTCCTCCAAAGCCCCGGCCTTTATCTACCATTAATTCATATTTATATATATCACTTCTATAACATATGATTTATAAGTCAACACTCAACACATAAAAAAACCGGCTCCAAAAGCTGGAACCGGTGCATAAACACGCGAATCACACTGTGATGCGTTATTTTTTTATAAAGTCAGCCATCAACTCCGCAACCACGGCATCGACCCCATCCTGACCCAGCCGGGCAATGCCGCCGCAGGATTCCCGAATGTAGAAAGCCTGCGGTTCATGCTGGACCAACTGAGCAGACTCACCGCGGCTGAGCGCCAGCGCATGCGAGATCATTCCTTTGGCAACATAATCATAAGGAAGCAACATCGTGCTCAACGGCGGGGTTGCCCGCAGCCCGTTTGGATTGTTGTTATGGCCCAGCACCGCAAAATCATCAGGTATGGAGTATCCTTTTCCAATGGCAGCTTCCATAAATTCCAGCGCAATCTCATCATGATAGGCAATCACAGCCAGCTTACCCCTCAGAGGTTCCCAGCGTTTCAGAATGCGGCGATAATCCTTTGGACTGCGGTCCACCATCGCAATCAGATTCGGGAAATCTTCGCGATCGCACCACCGGCTGTATGTCAGCAGTTTGCGCTGGAAGTATTCAGCCCCTTCGCCATCCGGGCCGATCAGCGCAATATGCTCATACCCGAGTTTTCTGAAATAATTGCACTGCAGGTAGGTGTCCGAATGCCGGGCATCAGCTTCCACGCTGGGGTCCCAGTAGCAGTTGGCTTCCAGCCCGTGTTCCGGATTGGCCATCACCACCGGGAGCTCGCTGGCGCGGATAAAATCGTGCAGTCCGGCAGCGTGCTGATCTTCTCCGATCCAGGGCAGGATAATCGCACAGCAATCCTGTTCGATGAAATCGCGCGCCAAGGTGGCCGAATTAATATCGATCTCTGTAACGGTACGGATATTAAGCTTAATGCCCATCTCTTCCGCCGTGTGATGTAACTGGTCGATCAGGCTCGTCACATAGTGTCCCCACTGCTTGAGCGGCAGCAGAACCCCCACCTTATCAGTGGTTCGCAAGACCTTATCGGCAGCAACCTTCCGTTTCTTAAAATCGGTGGCCCGCTCGGTTACAAAAGTACCGCTGCCGCGCTTGAGCTCAACATAGCCCTGCTCCGCAAGCGTTTCAAATGCATGACGCACCGTGTGGTAGTTGCATCCATATTGCTCGCCCAGCGCGCGAACGCCGGGAAGCCGGGTTCCCGGTTCCAGTTCGCCGCTTTCGATCCGGGCCAGAATATTGTCGCAGATCTCCTGATATTTATGGGGGGTTGTATTTAAATCCTTCATTCGCGCGCCTTGTTGTTAAACACCTATAACCTATCGATCAATTATTTAGTGATATAATAACAAACCCATATTTATCCGGAAGATATATAACAATCTATTTCCAAGCTATGGAAAAGAAAAAGGCCTCGCGAATCGATTGATTCGCGAAGCCTCTCGTTCAAATGAGTTATGATGCAGTCTAGAGCATAAAACGGCGGCGAATCAGCAAGATACCCCCACCAAAAGAAACGATCAGCCCAAGCGTAGCCGGTTCCGGAATCACACTTAAGCCCATCGAGTCGATGCCTATCGAAGACGCAGCTGTGGTCCAAGAACCCGCCTTAACCAAGACCAACCCCCCGATGTTACCCGCATAGGTTTGGTCTGCGAACGAAGTTTTGCTTTCGCCATCAATGAAATATTCAGCGGTGCCCAGGGACAAGTTGAACTCCACCTTGGCGGTGTGTGCGCCCTCGGAGAGCGTGTACGCATAGTTGCGGTAGTTCGAATTAGCCGCAGCAAACCGGATTCGACTTGTTGTAGCCGAGTCCTTTTCCACGTTAATGAGTGCGACTAGCACTCCAGCCGAGTCCAGCGCCTTAAAGTTCACGGCATCGCCGATGCTGGCGGCCGTCAGATCAAAAGCCGACAAGTTCATCTCAATCGTGTATGTATCGCTGCCTGCCAGCGGAGTGGCGTAGTCATCAGTAGCCGTGTTGGCGTTGACAGTGCCTTTTTTGGGCACCTTTCGCGTGGTCGTTCCACCGTCACCGGCGAGAACAAGACTGCCCGCTCCGTCCGTTGCCATGCCCGCACCGCCAAAGTTCCACAGACTTCCAAGCGACCCGGAATTTACGAGGGGGGCATCATTCAGATCGACTCCAGCTGCCTCGTTAAACTCCCAGTATTCCAGAAGTCCGGCAGATGCGCTCAGCGCCAACCCCGCCATCATTGCTACTACCATTACTGTCTTTTTCATTTTCGTTTTCCTTACTTTTTGTTGTGAACCGAATCTGAAACCTAAGCGCCTGAGGCACCCACCCACTGACATCTGAACCTCATAAAGATCAGATACGTTATACAACTGTTATATACCGTCGTCAAACAATTTTTATACAACTAAACGACTATACTCCCGCACAGCATATGATACATTTAAATCAGGCCATTCAGTCCCTAGAGCCCCACAGCTTCGAGTCGAAGGAAGCGAACCGGGTCGACTACGGGCACCGATCCGGTCTTTAATACGGCATTACCCTTCTGACCAATGTTGGCGTTCACCACTCCGGCAACACTCCAGATCCCATCAGTCAAGTTGGTGGTCGTGGTCGCTTCCAACAGAACGTCGGCACGGGCTTCGACATCGGGATAGGTGACATACAGGCCACCAGCTCCAAAACCGGATTCAGCCGGCCAGGCATTGAATTCAAACGGATGGGTACCGAACTTATATTCGAGACGATTAGTAATTCCATCGCCATCCGGGTCGGCATCGAAGTCGAGTTCAGCCATGGTTCTCCCGGGTGCCAAATAGTTGGTTTTCCAAACATTGGAATCGATGGGGTATGCCGTCGGCGCATCCGTTTCGGGCAGTGCCCATCCGTCGCCGGCGCTGATGCTGTTCCCTGAATCATTGAGCAGCGCGCTCAGCTCGGATATCAGCCCCCCATAAGAGAGGTTTGAGGCGAGGTTCGTGGTTTCGCCGGGGTCGTTCACGTAATCGTAGAGTTCAATAAAGCCAGGTTCCGTGATGCCTGCCTTGATGATATGACGATCCGTCTCATCGGTTGATTCCGTGACCCACCATTCGGTGTAGCGATAGCGTTCGGTGCGCACACTATAGCCCATACCGGTTCCGGAGCTGGAAACCGGCGAGTCGCCTGCGGTGCCATCATTGATGTTACGTTGATACTGACTGAAGACCGCCTTTTTCCAAGGCTGGGAAGGATCTTCGAGCAGCGGCAGGAACGTAGTTCCCTGCAGCTGCTGACCCGCCGGTTGCGCCGGGGAAGGCAGCGAACAGAGATCAACGAGCGTCGGATAAACATCCACCAGCTCAACCAGACCCACGCTGCGACTACCCGCCGAACCAAGCGCATCCATACCGGGCATGCTGACAATCAGCGGCACCCGCGTCGAGGTTTCAAAGTTGGAATGTTTGGCCCAGAATCCGTTGTGATCGCCCAGATGGAATCCGTGGTCGCCCCAGAGCACGATGATGGTGTTATCCGCAATGGAGTCGTCCGTATTCGGATTGCCGTCGGGATCCTCCAGGGCATCCAGCAACTTACCCACCTGCATATCGATGAAGGAGACGCAGGCAAGATAGCCGTGAATCAAATTCCGCGCTTCGGTGGCATTCGGCATGCCATTGTCACTCGTACCGGTCACATCATCAAAAGCACTGGGTTCACCGCCATACGGTGCCGTGAATTTATTCGAACCCAAAGGCATGTTACGGATACCGGTGTAGCCCGTCAGATCAATCTCAGCCGGATTGTAGAGATCCCAATACGTTTTAGGCGCATTAAACGGCAGGTGTGGCTTCTGGAAGCCGACGCCGAGGAAAAACGGCTGATTGCTGGCATGGTAGCTCGCGGCGTATTCCGCAATTTTTGCGACTCCCAACTCGGCGGCCTTTCCGTCGTTATAGTCGGCGTCGACAATCGGACGGTCTCCATCCCGGGTATTAATTTCACCCGCATCGGTCGCTGAAATTTTATTATTTCCGCCATCTTCAGCAGCCGCCTTGGTAGCTTCATACCAGGTGTTCCCGGTGCTTGGATCCGCCCACCCTTCGTTCCAGGAGAGCGTGGCATCCTGGTTGGTCGGATTAATGCCGTGATAAATCTTGCCGATGCCATGTACGCGATACCCCTCGGCGCCGAAATGCTGAGGCAGCGTTATGATGTCCGGCAGCGGCGTGCGGAAATGCGTGTCGAGCTTCCAGCACATGGTGGTGTCCGGGCGCAACCCGGTCAACAAGGATGCACGCGATGCATTACAAACCGCCTGCTGACAGTGTGCATTGGCAAACATGACGCCCGAAGCAGCCAGACGATCCATCTGCGGCGTAATCGGACGCAACGGTTCGGTTGCTCCATAGGCATCAATCAGCGGACGCATATCGTCTATCGCGATGAACAGCACATTATAATTGTTGGTCGGGAACAGACGATCCCGGGCGGGCGACGCCACCGGAGGAGCCGACGAGAATACTTCAATTTCCAGATTGGCGAAGTTGGTGGCCATACCATCAGTCACCAGCACTTTCCAACCATTGGAACCGACATCCTCCGCATCGGGCGTACCCGACAGCACGCCATTCATGGAAATATTCAGCCACGCCGGCCCTGAAACCTTTGCAAAACTCATCGAGTCGAGATCGGCGTCGGATGCATGATCCGCCAGCGTGCGACCTAGATAGGACAGATTCTGAACGGCACCGTCTTCAACAATCGGATCGGCACTGAAAACCGGCGGGTTGTTGCCGCTGCCGACAGTGGTTCTTTCGTAGAACACCGCTCCGGAACCGGAAAAGTTTCCGGCGGCGGTCGCCGTATGCAATTTACTCCACGCCGAACCGGTTACGGCGGTGCTGTACAGAACATGCCGACCGTTCGCATTTTTGGATGCAGTGTAGCTCGAGTCGAGCGTGAGCGCGGCGTTAACTTTGCTTGCGAAGGCTTCAATAGCAACGGTTCCGCCGGAGAGCAGAGTTTCAGGGGAAAAATCATAGGAAAGCCCCGGCATGGAGGTATTGACGCTCAGCGTGGCCATATCTGCCACCTGAATGGTGTCGGAATCGGCACGCAGCACGAACAGAGAGCTGTTTGCCGTTAATCCGGAATCTGCAGCATCGACCGTGAAGGTATAGCTGCCTCCAGTAATAATTTTTGTGTAGAAAAGATAGCTGGTGCGCCCGTCATTATCACCGGGATTAACGGTGGTAGAGGCTCCATCCACTCCTTCAGTTCCTGTCCAGGTCAAAGACAGGAGATTGATCGCAGTGGTTTTATTCGGTGCAGTGGCAATGGCAACGACATCGCCAGTCTCTACGCTAATATTACTGAAGACGGTGTCGCCCGTGGTCGGGTCATCATTTTTGTTAATCGGACCGGTGACGATTGAAATACTACTGCCGGGACCGGAGCCTCCACCGGAACCGGCGACATTGATTTTCAGCACGGCAGTATCGGTGGCGAAACCGCTGGATGCCTGAACGATCCAGCTGTTTTGACCGACGTCAGCACCTGTCGGCGTGCCGGATAAAGATCCGTCCGAGGCGACATTCAGCCAGGAAGGACCAGCCACGATGGAGTAGGCCAGCGCATTGGTTGCGGTTCCGGCTATCGTCTGATTGGTGTAAGCAACGTCCTGATTCGCCCCGGGTTTCCCGATTGGGTCCAGCAGGAACAGCGGCGCCGGCGCTTCGCCGAGTTTTCGGACGATCAGGTTATCGGTGGAGATGCGGTCACCCTCCGCCCAATTACAACCCCCGTTATAGGTCTGAACGACGCTGCGCAACTGGCCGAGATCGAAGTCCGCCGGCAGCTGCCCGGAGTAGGCTTCGACTTCCGCCCCCCCATCGTAACGATAGTAGACTTTGAAGGAGCCCGCGGAACCCCGGTTGTTGAGATCATAGACCGCCCGTACGCTGAGATGATCAAGGGTCATCCCTGGGAAGGAGTCGACATTTTGGTTACTGCCAAGGTCATCGGTGGCCTCCAGACGGAAGTACGAGTTGGAACCCCCACCACTGCTGAAGAGCAGCCGGAAGCCGGCATCCGAACCGCTGCTATCGCGAAAGGAAAAATGTACACGACCCAGGCCGTTGGAGAGCGCGGCGCTGGCCGTAAAGTCAGCATCCAAATAATCGACCGAGAGCTGGAACACTCCATTACTTGCATTGTCATACGAGGAAAGATCCTTGCCGCGATACATGCTGTCGGTGGTTCCATCGGACTGCCAGCGAACCGCTTCATTCTGCACGGATGCCAGCGCATAAGCCGGGAACGATACGCCGCCAACAATACCGGTACTAATACCCTGCCCCAGTCCGGCCCCATTGGCCAGCCCATCATAATGCCATGCGTCGATCACTGCCGAATCCCCGGTCTCGTCAACAACAGAAGACGGAAGAGCAAGAACTATACTCTGATCGTTGGTGTGGGCAAGCGAAGCAACATAATCCTGCCCCTTATAACTCACCGTGATTTCATAATCTCCCTTGAAGGCTCGGAGGCTAGTTTCTCCATTCAGACTCGAAGAGAGCGTTGCATCTGTATTGTAGCGAATTCGGTGAAGATAATACCACGCCAGGCCGTTCAGCTTAACGGTGCCGTCGTAATAGCACATCGAGTATTCACGATCAAAACCCTTCATATAGGTCCACGCATGCAGCCCGATCGTATCGGGATGGCTAAAATAGGCGGTCAGAAGAGACTCTGTGACTTCAGCCCGTTCCATTTCGGTGTAGTCGTAAGGAAAGAAGTTCGTGTCCGGCGGGTCGGAATCGCGCACTTCGAATTCCGTTCCAACCATTGGAAGTCCGTATTGCTGATTAAATTCCTCCAAACGATCATACCAGGTCTGCGGATTCGGCACCTCAAACTTTACGCGGCTCTGAAAACCAATGCGATCCAGACGCCCACCGTTATCCAGCACATGGCCGATACTTTCATAGTAGCGATCCCGGCGGTCCGTATAATGATCGTCATCAAGTTCAAACGATCGCGCAGAAATAATTTGAAATTCATTAATCAGCAACTTGCAGTCGGGATCGACCACATTGCTCTCGGCAATCCTGAACCACCCGGCGGTTTCTTCATAACCGAGCAGTTCCTGCACCCGGAAATTACTGAGGGTTTCATTGATCACGTCCCATTCATAGACGCTCCATTTGGACGCCCAGTCCCCGATCATATAGTCGACTTCCGCTTTCAGGTCGGCCTTCAGCGCATCTATCGTCGCCTGGCTGGAACCGTTGGTCAGGGCGGTCTCAACTGCCTCCACCTTGGGAAGAATGGTATAGGAAGTCGGCGTATCCGGCAGTTCCGTAGGCAAATGATTATTATTGGGTGTACCCGGCCAAATGAGTAGGTGGCCGCGAACCGGAAGATTATTGGTTTGCGCCCAGGTGAGGAAATTTGGAATCAACGGTTCATTGCCTGTGCGTTGCTTGGGTTTAAACCCATTGTCTAGGCCGACACTGTTAAACATCGCCATAAAGCGGTCGCGATATTCCTGAACCGATATACCGAGCGCATTATCTTCGTCGGTAAAATCTTTAAGGCTCATGATCCCGCCGAATTTAAAATCGTTGCTCTTGAGCTTAATCGATACCTGCGCACCTTCGACAGGATCGCCGTTCATATCAACCACCCGTAGACCCAGATCCGCTTTTCTGTGCTGATCGATGCGCTCATAGGCCTGTGTTCGCCAGGTGCTGTTTGACGGGAAAACAACTGAATTTAGTTCCGCAATATTACCTTGCGTGAGCGCAATATTCAGATCCGTTTCGATCTGGCTGATTTCGCGCCGTGTTAAACCTTCACTCCGCACCTGGCCCGCCAGCGCAATAACAACAATTAGAAATAGCACCCGTTTCATATTCTCCAGCCCTCTCTTAAAATACTCGCATCCTTCACCCAAAAAGCCCCGGCAATACCGGGGCTTTCGACAGACTTCAAATCAACCTGTTAAGGAGCAAAGGTGACGTCCGTGCGGATAAACCGGGCACCGGCTTCCGTATTAACACGGTTGGTAATCGCCCGAAACTCACTTCCCGGCAAATCAGCAGCCCCGATGTTTTCATAAAGGCTGACATCATTTGTCCAGGTACCATTCGCCAGATCGGTATTCAGCTGCAGCGTATATGTTAAACCACGCTCCACACTGTCCTTACGACGAATATAGACATAGTCGATATAATTCGTGCCGCCGGAAGTTGCTGATTCATACGAAGGCAAATAGCCGATGTCCCCGTCATCCGTCGGGTCGCCTCCAAAGGCGTACTCACCAAGATTGTTGAGCTCATCCATATCGGGATTATCAACCATATTGGTCGCCGCACCCAGCGTCGGCTGATAACCAAGCAGCCACGTATTGTATCTTCCCTGCGGCGTAAAAGCATTGGGATCATACACCGACAGCTGGAGGTCATCGACCTCGAAGAAGTCGGTAGGACCCCAGGCATTTGTTTCAGTAACTGCCACCATCCGAATGCCATCCAATGTCATATTCGATGCATACATCGACATGCCGTTTGTCGCAACTTTTTCAACACCACCGCCCTGCGTGTAGAACACATCGAATGTGTCTGAATCATAATCAGCCACCACCCTGACAGCCAGCGCTTCCTCCAGCACATTGGTTCCAAGGAATTTAAATGCGGTATTGCTATTTCCAACACGCGTTTCCATCCGAAGCTTATCTCCCAGCTTCTGCAACCGGAGCAAAAAGGCATCCTGATTCAGCGTATTATCGCGCAAACCGAAACCGCAATTATATCCATTATTAGTTGAGCTTGAAACATCAGCATCAGTAAATACCCAGCTCAACTGGAATTGCCCATTGGTGATTCCACTCTGACTCAACGTAGAGTTTCTGTAGACATTATCCGTGTCGCTTGAGCCCTGCTCAAACCGCAATACCCCATTGGACACAAACGCCTGATCCTTATCGCCCGACCAGGCACCAAGCCCGAATGGATCGGGAGCCGTGTTGGTCAGCCCTTCAAAAAGAGTTCCATTAGGCTCATGATCGAATGTCCATTCTTCAATAAGTCCAACCAGCGCCGGAGGGGGCTCCGGATCAGCCAGCTTCGAGAAGATCAGGTTATCGGTAAAACAGTCGTCACCCACTGTCCATGCCGCACCGCCATTCGAGGACTGCACCGCCCAACGCAACTGGTCGATTTTAAAGTCGGCAGCCAACACACCATTGGAATAGGCCAAGACCTCAGGCGCTCCATCCAGACTGTAATATACCTTAAACGAGCCGGCATTACCCTTATTGTTAAGGTCATAGGTAGCCCGAATATTTAAATTTGTCAGTGTCGGCCCGGAAAGCTCCGCCACTTTAACATTAGCGGAAATATCATCTTTAACTTCGAGATACAACTCATCATAGTTGACCACATTCGTTACACCGGCAACGATATTGGTCACGTCATCTCTTCCGTCAAAACGAAGCCGAAAATAGCCATCGTCATTCCCGCTGGCCTTGCTTCGGATTCCGATACCGATTCGCGCATCCCCATTAGCAACAGATGACAGGGAAAAGTCCGCGTCCTCAAAATCGAGTTCCAGCTGAAACTCGCCGGTAGTCTGTCCTGCATAGAGCGTTGGTGTCTTTGTGATAAAGGCACTTTCATTGGCCGCGCCGGTTGCCGCCCACCGAACGCGCTCATTGGTCACAGCCGCCAATGGTTTATCTCCAAAAGAAATGCTGGTTGCGGTTCCCGTGCTGCCCGCTGCGGAAAGCCCGACCGCCGCGTCAATTCCCAACCCATCATAATGCCATGCATGCACGACTTCCTGCCCCTGCGAAACATTCGCAAAAACTACCGCCATTAATATTGCTATCCACTTTTTCATACTCTACCTCCTAAGTAGCTCTCTCTCGTGACCGGGAGCACCTGCCCCCATACACAAACTATATACACCTAGTTCCTTATGATGGGATACTTATATATCGTTACTATAACTCTGTCAACCCATCTGTTATATCTTTTTTCTATACAGAAACCAACCCCCCGTATTCATGGGCTGCATATGCACAAACAGTAATGATTGCGGGAGCGAGAAATAGATCCAGGGAGTCGCTCCCGCCAATATTCATAAAAATTCTTGCCCGACTGATATAGTTATGTTCTATTTTTATATATCAATCAGTAGATCACTTAATTGATCGCCTGACGGAGCTCGAGGAACCTCATGAAAACTTTTGCCATATTACTGATTTTGCCGCTCTTCCCCTCCTTCAGCCAGGCGGGTTTCCAATCGTTGGAAAAACTGGAGAGCGAATTGAAGCCGCGTATTGCTTTCCAACATGCGGAAGAGCTGCTGCAGCATGCCGACCATGACTGGCCGGAAGGCATGGCCGTCCTCAAATCGGATGACAAGGCACCAAACGGAGCTCAAGCCGTTACCATCCAGCTGAGCGCGCCCTCCACCAGCCCCTACAGCATGAACCTGCAGTTTTTTCAGGCGAACAGCTGGGAAGTCGGGGATTCGGGACTGATTGCATTCCATGCCCGCTCGATTTCCACAGAAAACCGTTTCGGAGCCAGCAGCCTGATGCTGCAGTATAAACCGGACTATTCCGACTGGCGGGGCCATAAGGAAACCGACCTGTTTCTTTCCAATGATTGGACACTCATCCTCCTGCCCTTTGAAGTGACCATTAACGCGCCGGATACCGAACGAACCGTACTGAGTTTATTTCTGGGCGGCGTGGATCCGCACACCTTCCAGCTGGCCGATCTGCGTATTTACAATTTTAAAAAGACGATTCCTTTTTCCGACCTTCCTCAATCCAAAGCCTATTATCCCGGCATTGAACCCGATGCCCCCTGGCGGGCCGCCGCAGCAAAGCGTATCGAAGAAACCCGCAAAGCCACCCTGAATCTCAGAGTGCTGAACAGCGACGGAACCCCCGCTCAAAGGGCAAAGGTTCACCTGAAGCTGAAGCGCCATAAATTTGGCTTCGGTGCCGCCGTGCACACGCCGCAACTGGTTTCTGACAAAACGCCGGCTACAAATCGAAAAGCGTATTCTGATATACTAACCCGCACCTGCAGCAAGATCACACCGACCAACGCGATGAAGTGGCGACTCTACGACCACTTCAAAGAATATGTCCCCGACCTCATCGCCTGGTGCGGAGAACACGATATGACCCTGCGCGGTCATCTTTTCATCTGGCCCGGGTTTGAGCGCCTGCCGGAAGGATATGATCTGTATCAAACCGATCCCGAAGCTTTTCGGAAAGATCTCACGGACCACATTCTTGAATTCGCCACCCTCTATCCGGATGCGTTCAGCGAATGGGATGTCATGAACGAACCTTACACCGAAACCGACTACATGGACCTGCTTGGGAAAGAGGTCGTGCTCGACTGGTTTAATGCGGCGCGCGAGGCCAATACCAACTACCTCACCTACATCAACGACTTCGGCATTCTATCTGACAACAATCAGGAGCATCAGGACAACTATTACGGCTGGATCAGCTGGCTGATTGAAAATGATGCGCCTCTCAACGGAATCGGCTTCCAGGGCCACTACCGCACCGCCATCCCGCCGGAACTCATCTATGAACGCATCGAACGCTTCGCCGCATTCGGCAAAAAAATGCAGATCACGGAATTTGACTTCAAACATACCGACTCCGAACTGCAGGCCCGGTTCTTTGAGGATTTTGTTACGCTGATTTACAGCCACCCACAAATGGAAGCCCTCATCAACTGGATCTTTATTGAGGACAACTTCCGCCCCGAAGCCGCACTCTACCGCAAGGATTTTTCCCTCACCGCCATGGGCAAAGTCTGGGAGCATCTGCTGACCGAACAGTGGCACACAGAAAAAGAACTCCGCACCGACGACACGGGCTGCGTCAACCTGCGCGGCTTTAAAGGAATCTACAACGCCTCCATTCAGCACGAGGACCGAACGGAGGAATTCACAATAAGCCTGAAGACAAACGGAACATATCAACTGACTTTTCCGCCACTCAAAAGAACACATTGTAATTGATGTTTACCGTTCACTTTTCTGCTCATTATTGCATTTATTAGATTCTCTGCGCTTTTTTATGCTCATTATATATATTATTTAGCGTTCATATATTTGCTCTATTATATTGAATCTCTGAGTTTTTCTAATAGAGTACCCCCATGATGAATCTGGAAAATATGGGAAACGAAGAGATTCGCAAGGAGCTGGGGCGCAGGCTGCAGCGCGAGCGCCTTAACCAAAACATCACTCAGGCCGCACTGGCCAAACAGGCCGGCATTGCCCGGCGCACGCTGGTGGCTGCCGAACACGGACAGGGCACTTCTCTCGAAACGCTCATTGCCATCCTGCGAGCCCTCGGAAGCCTTGGCCAGCTCGACCAGTTTCTGCCGGAACCGCCCGTCAGCCCGATCGAACTGGCCAAACTCAAAGGCAAGGTGCGCCAGAAAGCATCCGGAAAATTCCGCTACCCGCCCCCAAAACCGAACACCTGGGTCTGGAAGGAAGACCAATAACACTATGTATTCCAACCCTTGGAAAAAATAATCATGCCAGCCACAACCGCAGAGATTATGCTATGGGGAAACGTTGTAGGTGCTGCCGCCTGGAATGCAGGCCCCGGCACGGCCTCATTCCAGTATGCCGACAACTTCCTCTCCAGCGGCATCGAGTTGGCCCCGCTCACCATGCCGCTCGGCAACACCGTCTTCTCCTTTCCCGGACTCCCGAAGGATTCGTTCTTCGGACTGCCCGGCCTGCTGGCCGATGCGCTGCCCGACAAGTTCGGCAATTTGCTGATCGATGAATGGCTGGTGCGCACCGGACGCAACCGGGCGGACTTCACCCCCATCGAGCGACTGTGCTACATCGGCTCGCGCGGTATGGGCGCGCTTGAATTCCGCCCGGCCATGCGCGAACGGCAAGGCGGGTCCATGCCCGTCGACATCAAAGAACTGGTCGATCTTGCCAACGCGGCACTGGCACAGAAGGCCTTACTTGAAACCTCCATTGGACAAAACAGCAAAGATGATCTCGAAGCCATGCGCGATATCCTGCGCGTCGGCACCTCGGCGGGCGGCGCACGCGCCAAAGCCATCATTGCCTGGAACGAAAAGAGCGGCGAAATCCGATCCGGTCAGGTCAAAGCGCCGCCGGGTTTTGGCTACTGGCTGATGAAATTCGACGGCGTTGCGGGCAACCGCGACAAGGAACTGAATGATCCGCTCGGCTTCGGCAAGGTGGAATATACCTATCACCGCATGGCGTTGCGCGCTGGAATCGAGATGAGCGAATGCCGGCTCTATAACGAAAACGGACGAAGCCATTTCATGACCCGCCGCTTCGACCGCACCGCCGAGGGCGGGAAGATCTTCATGCAGACCCTCTGCGGCATCGCCCACATGGACTTCAATCAGGCCGGAGCCTACAGCTACGAGCAGGCGATGGATGTTGCCCAACGCATTGGGCTTGGACCCGATGCACTCACTCAGCTGTTCCGGCGGATGGTATTCAACGTACTCGCCCGCAACCAGGACGACCACACCAAAAATATCGCCTTTCTCATGGACAAGCTCGGACGCTGGTCACTCGCCCCCGCCTACGACATTACCTATTCCTACAATCCGGACGGCCTTTGGACACACCAGCACCAGATGCGCATCAACGGCAAGCGCGACGGTTTTGAGCGTGCGGATTTCCATGCCGTCGCCAAACGATTCCGTATTGCCACGCCCAATGCGGTCGACAGCATCCTCGAAGAAACCGATTCGGCCCTGGAAGTCTGGCCGGAATTAGCCGCCGAAGCCGGCGTTCCGGAAAAGATGGCTGCGCAGATTTCCACCACACACCGTCGCCTAAAGAATTTCTAAAGCGGAAACTCACCCGGCAGGGTATCGAGAATCTTCTTCATCTCGCGCTGCATCTCTTGGAGCTTCTGCTTGTATTCCGGATCTCTGGCAAGATTCTTCTGCTCTCGCGGATCTTTGGAAAGGTCATAGAGCTGGTCGCCATCAAAGTAACCCGGATACGACCCGGTCGACTTGCGCTCGGCATCACCGCCGCCCGGAACAGCCGTCAGGTGACTGAACGGTTTGGTCGGATCTTCGGTAACAATCCGCAGATGCTTCCGGTGGCGCTCGGCATTCCACTGCTCAAGCACCCGGGCCCGCTCTTCCGGCGTCATGGTTGCAACATGCTCCGGATAGCGTACGGCCAGATACTTCCAGTTGCCCTTCCGGATGGCGCGCGCGTAGCCGAGTTCAAAATACATAATGCGATCACCGACCTGCGGCTCACCGTTGAGGATCGACAGATAACTTTCCCCATCGAATTCCACACCGCTTAAATCCGCGCCGGCCATATCCAGAATGGTCGGAGCAAAGTCGACAATATGCACCAGCGCATCGCTTTCGCTACCCACCTCAAACCCGCCTTTTTTCCAGACAATGCACGGATTGTGCACCCCGCCCTGATACAACGTGCCCTTGGACATCTGGCCGTGGTCGGAATAGAAAAAGATCACCGTGTCGTCCAGCTCTCCGGTTTCTTCAAGAGAGCTGATCAGCGCTCCAAGCGCATCATCCAGCCAGAGCATGTTGGTGGTGTCATCATTGATCGGCAAACCGGCCTTTTTCAGACGCTTCGGGATGGTGTCGCGCGCGGGCTGTCCCTTGGAAGCTTCTTTCAGATAACCCACCGGCGAAATCAGCGGATCGGCATTCCATGATCGTTTCTCGGCAGTCGGCCCATGCGGAACCGTTGTGGCAAAGTAGAGGAAAAACGGATTATCGCGCTTTTGTTTCAGAAATTCAATTCCGCCCTCAGTAATCCAATCCATATTCTGCACCGCCACTTCGTGCAGCCCGAGAAAGTCGGGATTATTATGATATACCCGGTCCACATAATCGAAACCGATTTCGCGCATGGCCTGGCAGACGTGGTCATGATTGGCCTTCAGAATAGAAACATTTTCCGGATCTTTGGCGCTCGCATCAAAATCCTTAAAGCGCTTCAACCCATGCGCCTCGACCACATGATTTTTACCCACCATGCCGGTTGAATAGCCCGCCTCTTTCAGCAGGCCCGGCAGCGTCTGCTGTCCTTTAATGATGTGCGTATTAAACTCCACCACCGTCTGGCCTTCTTTTTTCGTGATTGATTCAAACCAGGCATTCTGCGCGCGGCTGGCATACGTTCCCGTCAGGACGTTGTATCGACTGGGCGTGCAGATGGGAGACGCACAGTGCTGCTCCAGCATCACCACGCCTTCATCAGCCAGTCGGTCAATGTTCGGCGTCAGGTTCTTCCCCTCGCCCTGCGGAAGACAGTTAAAATGTTTCGGCAGCATATCATCGGCAATGAAAAAGATTACGTTCGGTTGTTTCGCGAACGCGCAAGATGTCAGCAACACACATATCAGTGCAAAAGTTTTCATGATTCTCTCCTGTTTGCGTGACGATTGAAACGTGAGTCGCGATTACTTTTCACAGCTCACGACTTACTCATCACGTCTTCACCTCAAAATAAATCCCACATTATCCAAATAGACTTTTCCAGACACGGGAACTTTTTCGTCCTTGTTCTGATAAAGCTGAATGAACACTGCATAGGTGCTACCCATGGCTGGATAGTATTTAGGATCCGGCACCTTCAATTCCAGCGTCTTCCATTTGCCGCGCACCTCCTCGAGCGTCAGCGATCCGAGATCGATCCAATGATCCATCCCGCTCTGCAGAACAACCCGTATGCCAAGCTGCTTATCCGAACATTGGAAGTCGTCCGAAACCGCCACATCCAGCACCACGCCGGCAATACGTTTTTTATCCACCGATTCCGGCGGCGAAAAGATGGCCAGCTGATCATTTCCAGACGTTGGAACATCGCCGTTGAGCACCACCGCCGCCACCTGCTGATTCGGGCGCACCGAATCGTCACCGATCAGCTGATACGAGGTTTCCGCATTCCACTGACTGGAAGCATCCTCAAACTGCCACACAATTTCTTTACGTTCCTGCACAGACAGGACCTCAATCGTCCGCTCTATCGAAACCCCGTTGGCCTTGGCACGTACTGTTACGGTCCCGGCTCCTGTCGGCGTCAGAAAAAAGCGCCCGGCGGCCTCGCCCAGCCAAACCGTAGCCGTATCCAGTTTTGCGGGACCCTGAACCGAAACCTTCGCGGCATCGAATTGTTTTCCAACCTTTGGATCTTCGGGATCGTTTTGCAGGAATACCCAGCCTTCGATCGGAAGGTCGGCCGGAGCTGATTCCGGCAGCAGAATGTCCAGGGGCTGGATTTCCGCATTCTCCACCTCGCCGCTAAGCCGGAGATCGAACCCCTTCAGCGGCAGCTCAAAAACACGCGCGCTGTAAGGCGGCACTTCCAGCTTTCCAATGATTGGAAACTTTTTTTCCGAAGGCTTACGACTCCACTTCGGCTGATGCGTATACATGTCCCAGAAATATTCACGGTGCGACAACGTCGCCATGCGGCCTTCCTGAGCAAAGGCAACCCCCGGCACCTCCAGTTCCACCTCGGCAAAGGCATCGCGCGAAGCGTTGACGACCATCACATACAGGCGCTCGTCATCGCGCGTGACCACCGCATAGGCGGTGTCATTTCCAGAGAGCTCCGATGTCACCAGCTGATTACCCATATATTTGCTCCAGAGATAAAGTCCCCAGTATTGGCTCTTCGGCATACAGCGGCCGGCGAAATGGAACATGCCGTGCCCTCCCTCTTCCGTAACCGTAAGCAAATCCCATTGCGTGGCGAAGGTGACTCCTTCCCGGAACATCTCACCCACAAAGATGGCACTCCATAATCCGTTCAGCAATTCGCCGGTATGCCGATCTTCGAGTACTTTGGAATTCCATTCGGTGATCGCAAATTCAATTTCTCTCACACGATCCGGCTGGTATTTTTCAACATAGCCCCGATAGCGCTTCATCGGCTCTTCAAGCGAGAACGCCTGCTCGATAATTTCGCGCTCCCCCGCAAGATGCCGTTCCACCGGATAGGTGTGGAATGAAAGAAAATCAACGTGGTCGCCCGCGATGCGAAGCAGGTCTTCCATAAAGGGAGCCCGGGTGCTCGCCGCCGTCGGGCCGCCGACTTTAATCGACGGATCCACCGCCTTCATCGCCTTCGCGTATTCAATAAATTTTTCCGCGTATACCGCACCGGTCATACGGGAACCATCGGGCAAGGTAGACCCCATTTCCCACCGACCTTCCAGCTCGTTGCCGACTTCCCAATACTCGACCCCATAGCCCATTTTCAGGTTGGCCCAGCGTACCCACTCGGCCGCCATTTCCGGCGAGCCGGAGCCGACGTTAACCGTAACGATCGAATGCGAGCCCTTGTCCTTCGCGAATTCATGCAGCGCATAGACGTCCACATTACCGTGCCACTCGTCGGGTTTGCCGGGAGCCAGCAGATGAAAGCCGGGCTTGTATTCCGAATAGTCGATCTGCCATTGGCCATCGACCAGTTTGGACATATCAAACGTATTGCCATCCCACACGCCGTTGCCATTCCAGACATATTCATCCGACCACGAACCGCCGGGAATCCGAATGAACGATGGATTCAACTCACGCAAATAATACTGCACATCCGCATCGAACAGCTGCCGTGCTTCATGCCACAACCCGGCGTTGGTTCCCAAAAACCGATGCCGATCCACCTCGCGCACCGGCGTTGGGTCAACCTTCAGCGTGGCCGATTGAGCGACCATCGTCCCAAGCAGTGAAACTGTCATGATTGCGTGTCTCATGGTGATTTCCATTCTATCGAACCATTCATTCGTAAGCCACCTCATTGCAGCGGCTTTACCAGTAGAGCCAGCGCTACAAGCTGGCTCCCGTTTCGCACAGCTCTTCCGCGTCATTCTTTACTCCCGCTCCCATCACAACCTCAACCATGTGCTCTCCGCTTCCAAGCACCGGAACCACATTACCCTCAATTACTGCCCCGTTGACTATAACAGTCGCAACACCCTTGGAGATATGGTCGGGATTTTTAACTTCAATCACATACGTTGCTCCCCGGTACTTACGAGTTGCCTTAAAGCCAGCCCATTTCGCCGGAATGCAGGGGTTAATTTCAAGCCCGCCGTGTGTCGGCATGATGCCGACAATAAACTTGGTCGCAGCCTGATAGGTCCAGGACGAGGTTCCGGAAAGCCAGCTGTTCCGGGCCAGCCCGAACTGCGGATGCTCATCACCGAGAATGTTCTGCGGATAGCAATAGGGCTCGCACTCAAAACGTTCAATGTTTTCATTCTGCGCGGCAGGGTTGATCTGGTTGTAATACTGAAAGGCCCGATCGCCATTTCCCATCATCGTTTCCGCAATCATCACCCATGGATTGGAGTGAAGGAAGATGCCGCCGTTTTCTTTCGCACCCGGAGGATAGGTGGTGACCCCACCCTTGGCCGGGTCAAATCCGTCATACCCAGGCCAACTCAGTTTGATCCCGCGCGGCGTATTAAGCTTCTCATTGACCGAGTTGAGCGCCTGCAGCGCACGCTCCTCGTCGGCAAAGCCGGAAAAAACGGTCCACGACTGAGCATTGGTATATATTTTTCCCTGGGGATTTTTCTTCGAACCGATGGCCGCTCCATTTTCCTCAAAGTAGCGTGCATACCATTCGCCATCCCATGCGGCCTCATTCACCACTTTTTTCATGTGCGCATGGTCCGCTTTATAGACTGCCACGGCCACGTCATCGCCGAGATGCCGCATCAGATCAATCATCTCCAACAGCGCACGGCCATAGAGACTGGCAATCATCACGCTCTCTGCATCTCCATGCAGATTAACACAGTCGTTCCAGTCCGCAAAGCCAAGCAACGGCAACCCATGCATCCCGACATTTTTCTTTGAAAATTCAAGGCCGCGTTTCAGGTGCTCCAGCACGGTCCCCTTTTCACGCTCCTCAAGCGGAAGCTCTTTAGAGTAGAACGAGATTTCTTCTTGCAGAAAATCATAGTCGCCCGTCTCTTTAAGATAGGCCGAAACCGCCTGAACAATCCATAGATGATCATCACCATACCATTGTTTATCGCCTTCTTCGCGCGAGTCGCCTTCGTTGGCCTCCATGGTCAGCGGGAAAAACTGATGCATCGCTGAACCATTCGGGAGCTGCACGCTAAGCAATTGACGCATCAGAGCTTTCGACTCGTTCGGAGCACCGGACACAACACCCATCACATCCTGCGAGCTATCGCGGAAACCGATCCCGCGCGCACCAAGCCCGAGCTGATAGAGCGAGAGGTAGCGAGACCAGTTCATCGTTGTATGGCACTGGCGCGGATTATGAATATTGACCATTGAGTTGAAGGCCGCATCCGGCGTTTCGATCCAGGCATTGGAAAGATAGTCCGTCCAGAAATCTTCCAGGGATTGGAACGCGGCATCGACTGCTTCCAAGGATTGGAACTTCTTAGAGGTCTCGGTTACTTTTGACGGCTCATCCTGCCCGAGCTGGGTGACGATCCGTCTTTCCTCGCCCGACTGAAGGGTTCCGAGTTTATGCAGTAGTGCCGCAATCGTGTCGCCGCGGCGCGCTTCAACATTGGAGAGGCTGTCATTCTGCAGCTCGAGCGGGTTGGCCCATGTTCCGTATTCGTTATCACCCAGGAACACCTTTCGATCGCTCTGGAACGAATCAACCGGCACATTGGAGGTGAAAAAATTATTCTCATACTGCTTTTTCATGAATGCATACTGACGTAACAGCACAGTTCCATTACTGTTCTTTTCCGCATCAATGGTCATTGTCTGCGGAACCCAGTCTGCATTGGTGTATTGTTTCAGCGCATCGAAGTGCGTGAATTCAACCACGGGAACCACATCCAGCTCAACCGGCTCGTTCCGAAGGTTGGAAACCTTGATGTCTCTCAGCACCACATTTTCGCCGGGCGGCACAAAGATGGTCACATCGGTGCGGATACCATAGAACTCGGAAACAATGCGTTGGTAGCCGAGGCCGACATGACATTCGTAGAGATCATAGTTATCGAGTGTCGGCACAAAGAACGGCGAGAAAACTTTATAGCCTCCCGCTTCTTTAATGCGGATATACATCCCCTCTCCCTTAAATTCCGAACTGGGAAGCTGCGGCATATATTTGGTAATCCGGTTGAGTGCCGGATCGCCCTTACAGATCAGCGAACCACCGGTGTGATCCACAATCCCGCCGAACGCCAGGGTGCCGACATAGTTCGTCCATTTCACCGGCGTCTTCGGGTTGGTGATTACATACTCTCTTTTTTCGTCGTCAAAATATCCGTATTTCATAGTCGTATCTCCTTCGCGACGAGTGAGCCGTGAATCGTGATTCCCCTTCACACCCATCCGTCATGTTTCACACTCTAAACCTTGCCCCGGCGCTCCTCGAGCTGTCCGCGGATTTCATCTAACCGTTTCGCGTTCAGCGGGAAAAACTTCAAGATCACTGCAGCAATAGCCAGTGCACTCACAGGCAGCACAATATAGCCCACACGCATATTGGTAAGCGCACGTTCAAGGGCAGCACCCTGAAGCTCATCAGTAAACCCGGTCATCTGAAGCAATGGACCGGAAATCATAAATCCAAGACAGAAGCTCAGTTTGAGCACCCACGAAAAGATCGAAGCAAAACTGCCTTCTCGACGCTCTCCCGTATGAAGCTCATCCAAATCGACCACATCCACCTGCATCGAGGGAATCATCAGCCAAAGCCCGGCATAACCCGCGCCGACAAACATGGAGTTGAGCAGCATCAGATAAGGATTGTTCGGCGTATTCGTCCACCAGGTGATGGAGACAGAAAATAATACAAGAGCCAGAGAGATAAATAAGCACTTGTTCTTGCCGATCTTCTCGGATAAATGCTTGAAGACCTGGATCATGATCAGGCTGGTGATCGTGTATATGATGGTACCCCAGAAAACGAAGGTCGCGGCGGTATCCCAGTCACCGCCCAAAACATAGTAGGTGCCGACGTAGCGGCCATAGCTGTCGAAAATACTCGACCCGAGCAGGAACAGCATCGTGAATACACACAGGATGACAAAGGCTTTGCAGCTGAGCGTCTCCTTGAGGCTTTTGAACAGGCTGATCTTTTCCTGTGATCTGGATATCGCGCTTTCGTAATAGCGCTCTTTCACAAACAAAGCCGGGAGCGGCCCCAGTAACAGAATGGTCACAGCAATACCCAGACTGATATATCGCATCCCGTTGATCGGACTGGCCTCTCCGGCAACATAAAACACAGGCAGCAACGAAAGCTTCCAGCAAAGTCCGTTGAACAACCCCGCCAACGTCTGGAAAATACCACGCACACTGGCGGTGCGGGTCCGCTCATTGTAGTCCGGCGTCATCTCCATCAGCAGACTCTGAAACGGCATCGCCCAGATGGTGAAACAGGTGTAGAATATAATTCCGAATCCGATCACCCAACCCATGGTTTGCGTCTGCGTCAGCTCACGCGGGAACCACCAGATCAGCGGATACGTGAGAGCAGATAAAATTGCGCCGACAAATATATAAGGACGGCGCCGGCCCCACCGGGATCGTGTATTGTCCGAAATCCAGCCCATTACAGGATCCGCAATGCCGTCCCACAACCGTAACGACATCAAAATAAGTGCCACCTGATTGAAGCTCATCTTGAGCTCCATCTGGAACACCTGATAAGCAATACTTACCATCACCCAGACGGCCAGAATGTCGACGGTTCCAGCCGAACCGTACGCCATCTTCTGCCAGAACGGAACCCGGTCTTCAGCTGCAACCAGCGGTTGGTTTTGATCAGACATTCGATTCTCCCATAACGACTTCAACCTGATGAACTTTGTCCTTTCCAAGCACAGGGACAAGATGGCCTTTAACCAGCTCGCCATCGACCAGCAACATGACCACGCCTTTCGAAACGCCATCCGGATTCTTGATGGTGATATGGTATTCCACCCCGCGGAAACGACGGGTAATTTTATATTCCTTCCACTCCTTCGGAATACAGGGATCGATTCTCAAGCCATCATAATCGGGCTGAATGCCGAGTATGTTCTGCGTGATGGCTGCCCAGTTCCAGGCCGCCGTTCCAGTGAGCCAGGAGTTCTTTGCTTCGCCCGGCTTAAAGGCATCCTTACCGGCAATCATCTGCGAATAGACATAGGGCTCCATCCGATGCAGTTCCGACTGCTCTTCACGGTAGGCCGGTGCGATCCGCTTCCAGTAATCGAACGCCTTGTCGCCTCGGCCGATCATCGTTTCGCCAATCATCACCCACGGATTGTTATGACAGAAAATGCCGGCGTTTTCCTTATAGCCCGGCGGATAGGTTGAAATTTCTCCGTATTCAATCACATACCTCGTAAAAGCCGGATTGTTCAGCACAATGCCATGCTCACAAGCCAGTTTGTCCTCAACGGAATCCAGCGCCTTTTCACACAGCCCGTCTTCTTTTCCGATTTCCGCCATGGTGCAGAAACCCTGCGACTCGATGAAGATTTTCGCCTCTTCATTTTCGTTGCTGCCAACCTTCTTCCCATAAAAGTCATACGCACGGAGGAACCAGTCGCCATCCCAACCATGCTGCTTAACGGCCTCGACCATGGCATCCACGTTCGCCTGCGCATCGGTGGCATCGATACCGCGCAGCTCGCAAAGCCGGATATATTCCCGGCCATAGAGCACAAACTCGCCGGCAATCATGAGCGACTCCGCCACACCGCCGGATTGATTTTCCGTGGTCTGGAACGATTCGTTCGGATTCGTGGAAAAGCAATTGAGGTTCAAACAGTCGTTCCAGTCGGCTCTTCCAATGAGTGGAAGCCCGTGCGGGCCGAGATTGTTGACCGTAAAGTTAAACGAGCGGGTCAAGTGCTCAAACAGATCCGTGGCTCTCGATTCATCGTTATCATAGGCCACGGTTTCGTCCAGAATGCTCCAGTCGCCCGTTTCCTTGATGTAGGCCGAGACCGAAAGAACCAGCCACATCGGATCGTCGTTAAAGTTGCTGCCGATATCGCCGTTGCCGCGTTTGGTCAGCGGCTGATACTGATGATAGGCCGAGCCGTCTTCAAACTGCGTGGCGGCAATATCCAGAATACGCTGCTTGGCCCGATCCGGCACCTGATGCACAAAACCGATCAGGTCCTGGTTGGAATCGCGGAAGCCCATGCCCCGCCCGATACCCGATTCAAAGAACGAGGCACTGCGGCTCATGTTGAACGTGACCATGCACTGATACTGGTTCCAGATGTTCACCATCCGGTCCATTTTATCATCGCCGCTATCCACCTGATAGGTTGTGAGCAGCTTATTCCAATAATCGGAAAGTTCGGCCAGAGCCGCATCCACTTTTTCGACCGTATCGAATTTTTTAATGATGCGCTTTGCACCGGCTTTATTGATAACGTTTTTAGATTCCCACTTGCTGTCATCCGCGTTTTCAATATACCCGAGCACAAACACCAGTTCGCGCTTTTCGCCCGGCTCAAGAACAACATCCAGCTGATGGGAGGCCACGGGCGACCACCCGTGCGCTACTGAATTCCGGGAAGCCCCTTCCATAACCGCCTGCGGTGCTTCAAATCCATTGTAGAGGCCGATGAACGATTCACGATCGGTATCAAACCCCTGAATCGGCGCATTGACCGAGAAGAAGGAATAATGATTACGACGCTCTTTGTATTCGGTCTTGTGATAAAGCACCGATCCATCAATCTCCACCTCACCGGTCGACAGATTACGCTGGAAATTTTCCATATCCGTTTGTGCATTCCAAAGACACCATTCCGCAAAAGAAAAGAGCTTCAGCGATTTCCGATCATTGGAAATATTCTCCAGAGAAATCTTATGGACCTCCGCATTCACTCCCAGCGGCACAAAACAGGTCAGCTCCGACTGGATACCGTTTTTTTCGGCGGCAAATGTTGAATAACTCAGGCCGTGACGGCACTCGTAGGAGTCAAGCTCAGTCTGCGTCGGCTTCCAGCCCGGATTCCAAACCGTATCGCCGTCCTTAATGTAGTAATACCGCCCCCCCGTATCGACCGGGACATTGTTATAGCGATAGCGCGTCAGACGCCGGAACTTGGCATCCTTATAAAAGCTGTAGCCTCCGGCGGTGTTCGACACCAAACCGAAGAACTCATCATTGCCCAGATAGTTGATCCACGGAAACGGCGTCCGGGGATCCGTAATCACATATTCGCGGGTTTCATCATCAAAATGTCCATACTTCATAGAAATGCTTCCTCACTGAAAACAACATACAAATAGAACACTTATAGATCTATGTCAACCGATATATATTTATTTCGCCACTGAATGACAACATGCACTGTAATACTTGATTATTATAAATATATCAGTTGCATATCAAATCCGCCAAACACCCTAATGAACCGTCTGATCCGACGGCTCTATAACTAAAATGGAGACAAAACAAACGCTTACTTTCCTGCGACCGCACCACGCAGACATAAAAAAACCTCCAACCCGTTAAAGATTGGAGGTTTAAGTTGGTGGCGAGACCCAGAATCGAACTGGGGACACGCGGATTTTCAAACCGCATTCCACATCAACTATAACCCTTTATTTATAGGGTCATATTATATCTCCCCAATTCATGATGTTATCTTTATGTTATTATTATTGTATTTAACACGCCCTTATTTCACACTAATGCCAGCCTAAAACAAAGGAGGTGATTGGCTATGTCAGGACGAAAAAGAAACCTCAAGGCATCCTTCACAAAACATGGTTATGAATACTGTGAAGGCTTTCTCATTCGCCGCATCGAAACCGTTTCCGGGATACGCTTTCAAGTCGACCTCGGAAAACAGGGTGGCAAATATGTTCGCAAATCATTCCGTACCAAATCCCAGGCCAGGGAGTGTGCTGAACTCCGCAAAAGAGAACTGGATAACCATGGGATTGTAGCCAGAAACCTTCCCGAGGAACAGCGTATCGATGCTTTAGAGGCGCTCGACAGACTTCAGGACTATGGCGTTACCCTATTGGCCAGCGCGGATTATTATATCAAGCATCATCAGGAGGTGAGTGTTGATAACGGACTAAGTCCCCTCATTGAACGATATCTTACTGCGCAGCTTGAGAAGGTTAATAAGGAGAAACTCCGCAAGCGTTCCTACGATGACATGATCAAGCGCCTTAAACCGTTCAAGGATAAATTAGGGCATATGGCAATCGATGCAATAGAAGGCAAGGACATTGACCGCCTTATGGATGCTAACGGCTATGAGGATGTTAACCGCAGAAACTATAAGCGATACCTGAGTGTCTTTTTCAACTGGGCGGTTAAGAACAAGCTGACACCTTCCAATCCGGTACTGGATACTGAGTTCATAGATGTTGTTAAGAGGAAGCCGAGAATATACACGCCGGCCCAGACAAAGAAGATCATGAAGAAGGCCGAAGAACTGCGCCCGGAACTGGTTCCATATCTTTCCATAGCCTTTTTTGCAGGGATCAGACCGGAAGAAATAACCCGCCTGACCTGGCAAGATATCGACTTGGAGATCGGAGACATCCATCTAAAGCCCGAACAGACCAAAACCCACGCCGAACGCATTGTTCATATACATGGCAATCTCAGAGAGTGGTTGGCTAGATACTGGAAGGATAAAGGACTGGTATTTCCTTATTCGGAATCCAGTCTGAAACGGTGGCGTTCAGAGATATATCGTAAGGCCGAAGTTGATTCCATTCAGGATGGGGCAAGGCATTCATTTGCCACCTTCTACCTAGCACTCAATACCATCGAAGATACTTTGGAGGAGCTGGGCCATAGCGATACACAGATGCTGTTCCGGCATTACAAGGGATTAGCTAAAAACCGTAAGGAGCAGGCAAAGAAATATTTCGATACCCGGCCACCAGCGGGTGTGATTGAGTTCCCGGCAGCAAGGAAGGGGGTGGCATGATGTATTATTCAATTGGTTCTCCTGAACAGACTAGTGCAAAGGAGTTTCTTGAGTCGTGTTGTGGCAATGATCTTAAGGTAAAGGAGCTTGCCGACAAAGCAAGAGCTATGATTTTAAGCTATACAGAGCATCGTAAGTTCAACGCCGATCCGGCTGCTCTAGAAGAGGCTGTAGAATGGCTTGGGTTAGTTGCGTATGCAAACGAGTTAGAGAAAGGCCGCGGTAGCGAAACAGATTCTGCGCAAAAACAGATTAATAAAGCTGGGCGTGGGGTATTTGTACGTAAATATCTTGAAGATCTAAATGACTCCCTAATAAATATGCCAGATGATGTGTCCCAAGAACTGCAAGTCGCCCTTAATACAATAGGCAATGATTTCATCATTCAGCGTTCCAAAATAGAGCATCTAACAGGTAGACCTGTCAAATTGGATAGCAATGAGGAGCGCATTGTCAGGGAGTTATTTTTGGATGCAACACAGCATTTTTCTGAAGCGATTGGCCTTGCTGTTGAACACATAGGAAAAAGCGGATTGTTTTTCAAGAAGTCTGCTTACAAGGAACCTGATCAACTTATTGTTGAACTGGTACGTGTCTACAAAAGTATCTTTGAGTCATGCAATCAAAAGTCCAAGGCATCAGCTACACCTTCAGGGCCATTATACACATTTGTTGCAGAAACATATTCTTTGTTTGATCTGCTACATGAGGATGTGGAATCTGGGCTTAGAGGGGCATTGGAGAAAATTCTCAAGTCATTTAACGATGCAGACTTGTCCCTGGATTAAGTGGGATAGGTCAGCATTACAGCATAGGCCAGATATCATAGGTTGATCCGTGAAAGGCAGGGAATGGTTCCTTGCCGAAACGGAGAAAACTATGAGACCGAAGATCAGACCTCGCTGTTTAAAAGCAACCCCCGCCTCTGAGTATGTCGGCATTAGCAGACGTTATTTGACTCAATTATCGCAGGAAGGAAAAATTCCATTTTCCAAAATTGGAACCCGCACGTACCTCTACGACATTGCAGACCTCGACGACTTTATTGACTCCCGCAAGGTAGGAGGTGGCCAGTGAACAAGGAAGATCAATTCCGTCCACCTGAGCCGCACGAAATCGCCGCCAAACGGGAGTTCATGCTCCAACAGGTGTCAGAGGACTTCCCATCAAAGCTAAACCATTTCCGCAAGGCTTACGGGGGTTCTTTACGATCTGCCATCACTGCGAAATGTAATGAGTGTTGCTGGGGAGATATAAAAGCTATTCGAGAGTGTACTGGTTATGCCTGCCCGTTATGGGAACAACGCCCCTATAGGGAGGTACGCTCATGAACGGCAACATAGACGCACCCCATGTCCGTCGCTTCTGCTTCCAATGCAAGGAGGTCACCGGAACCGTGTTCAAGCCGATGCCGGCCGGGATTGGAAATGCCTGCAATCAATGCGGAATG
The DNA here is from genome assembly GCA_029432775.1 of Pontiellaceae bacterium B12227. Classification (GTDB taxonomy): domain Bacteria; phylum Verrucomicrobiota; class Kiritimatiellia; order Kiritimatiellales; family Pontiellaceae; genus Pontiella. The sequence goes on from JAROAZ010000008.1 coordinate 63,809, forward strand.
TTCCGGAAGCAGAAGCCCTATATCTCGAAGCGTGAGTTCAAATCACTAAGGCCTGAACAGGCACAGGGTGGAAGTCATGAATCAAACCGAGTGGGTTAAAATACGAAAACTCCTTTGGGATGACGATGAGCATATTCTGATTGTCGATGATGTGAGGCAAACTAAGCCGATGAAGCTGGCTGGTAAAATTACCGTTCAGCCCAAAGCTCAGTTCTGCTGTGGCAATTCTTTCAGGCCGAGCACTTCCAGACGAAAGGACAATGTTCAACAATTCCACACATGGGTAATTGAGTTTGATGATATGCCTATAGAGGATCAATGCAAGCTATGGGAACAGTCCGATATGCCACATACCTTGCGGGTTTTTTCTGGCAACAAATCAATCCATGTCTACATCCGCCCAGAGAAAAGTGTGGATGCCAAACAATGGCAGCAGATAGCGAGCGACCTGAAACTGATATTTCCCGATGCCGATATGCGGGTGCTAACCGATAGATGCCGGTTGACTCGTCTCCCAAATGGCATGAGAGGCAATATCTGCCAAGAAGTGGAGACCATAAAATCCCGGGTAGCCCTGAAAACATTGACTGAATGGATAGCCAGGCAAGATGTCATAAAGGATAAAGGGATAAAGGCATATAGTAATAAAGATATAGAGAAAAATAATAATGATGAGTCCTTATCGGGGGTAGGTAAGTCGATTAGGGCGATGAACCGGGCCAAGGAAATGCTCCAAGAGAGGTATCCTCAACAATACCGGTTATATCACCGACTTGTTGAAGCTCGTTTTAAAGCTGAACGGGGGAAACGAAACGAACGATTGATAGAGCTGATCACGTTCCTGCACGACTCTGTCTGCATGGATGTAGCTATGCTATTTGCAGAACACTTTTACAAAGCCAATGCTATTTGTTTTTCCGATCCAATAGAAACCCATATGAAGGAGGCGAAAAGCCATTGGAATAATCTAGAGTCTGAATATCCAAACAGATTGTCGGCATCAGAAAGGGAGTACTATCTAGCCATAACTAACCGTGAAAAAACCTTCTTCCGAATCTGCCGCAGCCTTGCTCACAAAGAAGGCTCTGAAGACAAGTTCAATATACCAATGGCCCATTTCGGCCACAGGATGAATCTTGATGGTCAAGAGGTATCTAGGCTGATCAATGTCTTCAAGGTATATGAACTACTCAAAACAGTTTCCAAGGGCAGTCAGCACAAGCAAAACAAAGATGGTGTATTGGAAAGAGGAACGGCAGGTACGTATTGCTGGCTACCCGGGGATAGCCAAATGAATGATGTCATCTAGGGAGGTATGGAGGGATTAGCTCTTCTCCATCGAAAAACTTGACCGAAGCCCATCTATGCGAGATTCAAGCTCACCTATATGCCCCTGTACCCGTCATATACCTCATAACCCGGCTCAGAGGGGCTATTACGGCTGGCAATTGGCTGTGTGACAACTGCAGTAATGAAGCCCAATGATGTATGCGAGTACGTGCGCGCGAGGGGTTCTCTCTAAGCCCTTATGATTTCTAAAGAAAAGACAGTGCAGTAAAGGAGCATTTGCGCAGTGTCGATTATTTCATTCGGGCTTCAATCTTATAGAACCCTGCAACTTCAGTATTATGAACTATATCTGTGAAACTGTTTTGAGGATAATCAATGAAATCTAGTATCAGTTGAAATGAGTTCGTCAAACTAGGAGTCCATAATACGTTGTACCAACGGCCAGCAACGCACGCCCATTCAATAGTAGTAATAGGGATTTCGCTGGTTATTGTGAAAAGTGATGCGGGGTCTTTCGGATTGGTATCGAAAATATATTCGGCCAAATCATATTGAAGGTCGCCATCTGTATCGGATAAAGCAGTAGCGATGGATGTATTTTCAAAATATAGAATTTCCCAATCATCCATCATTCCATCAGAATCTGAATCGTAGGCTTGAGCATTATATTCATAAGCACCAATGTCTACGATTGCATTATATATCCGAGGATTACTTTCATAGTCTTCAGTCGATGTTTCTGCATAGGAGTTCCTTCCTGCATCTCGGCAAGGTGATGCTGCAGATAATCTGAACATATTATCATCTGCGGATATGAACTGTGGTTCGTTTGTTGTGTTACCGGAAACTCCGGCTATGAGGTCAGGGGAACATGTGTTGTATGCCGCCGCCCCATAAACGTTGTCAGGAACATTATGATAAATAATGGAGTTATAACAAAATACACTATGTGTGCCGCCTGAGCTCCAACCCGCAGAATTCCCAACGATGGTACAGTTCCTGGCCGTTCCTGAACTCATACCGCCACCGTAATCTGAAGAATAGTTGTTCACTATTATGCAGTTTATCGCGTCAGAATTCCAAGCTCCTCCTCCATTGTCGGATGACCTATTTCCTGAAATGTAGCAACTATCTAAATCTGTGTAGTATGCTCCTCCTCCATTTACTGTCGCTCGGTTCGATGAAATATCACAATTACTAGCAGATCCAAGGGAAACCCCTCCTCCGCTCATCTCCGCAAAATTGTCAGTTATGGTGCAGTTATGAAGTATACTTTTGTACGTGCCTCCGCCTTGTCCTCCGGTATTGATAAGAGTTTTTTTTGCTCTATTTCCTGATATGACAGAGTCCACAACAGTCCCTGAATAAACACCTCCACCTTCTCCGTATCGGTAGGATGTTGATGCTTTGGATATATTGCCCATGATGACGCAGTTGCTAATTACGGGTGTTGTACCGGAGCAATATATTCCTCCGCCGTTGTAATCCGAACCATTAGTGATTTTAAAACCTGAAAGGGTTATCGATGTGTCATAGAGATAAAAACATCGGGTGATACCTTTTCCATCCACTGTCGCATACTCAGAACCATTCACGCTTTCAACCGCGATACCTTTCGTAATTAAGATTCTGTTAGATAGTTCATATAGTCCATCAGCAACTAATACGGAATCTCCAGTAGTTGCTACATCTACAGCATTTTGAATATTCGTTGCAGAGGTTGCCCAACTTGTATATGGAGAGGAAGGAGTAAGATTATTCATGTCAACGTAGTGCGTGTCCGCTTGTGCCCCAACAGCTGTCAGCGCTAGCAATGCAATTAAGCTCTTCATCTGCCCCCTTAAAACAACTCCACTTAAGATGGCGGCACACACCACCAATATATCAAGTTTAGTAAATATCAGTTCCGCTGTCTTCCGTCTACTCGCAAGCATGCCTATCATTTATAAAAATGACATCTAAATAACAATATTGCCCATTTGAATAAGAGTAGATAGAGGTGAAAAATTTGGCAGATGGTTGTCTAACGATTGCCGACTGATTAAATCACATGTAAAGCGTCAACCGAGAAGCCCGAATCCATTCCTGAATCGCGTTTCTCCTCAAATAGAGGTTATTACCCATATGCGAACTAAGCGCACAAAATAGTCTCGAAAAGTGGCTGTGATATTAGCGGAGTTAGGATCGGCCTATAGGCTCCGGCTAACGGATCTGAGATACCTTATGTTCGGATCCAGATCAGGGTAGTTACACCAATTTTTTTGCAATTTTCCCCTCACATACCCATGCCGCTCTTTTTCAGGGGTAACTCAGCGATACCTCAGCACACATAGAGGGAGGGGGACTAATCAATCATCATTCTGAAATGAAAGGGTGACCTTTCATTTCTCAGCAACTTTTCGTTCCTCAAAGCATGCTTTTCTCCCTACGGGAAAGTTTTGATTTGATTCGGATATGTATTCGGATCACTGGCCGTTGTGGCCGAGCATACCCACGGGTATGAATCACAGTGTGTTAGTCTGATGCTATTCGACTGATGCGCAGCTAATGGAGAATAACAATGAAACGCAAAGTAACAGTAGCAAAGATGGTCGCGATACTCAAAGAAGCAGGATACAGCACCTCACTTGTAGAGTGTATGAGCTCCAAGCAGATAGAGCAGCAGGTCAGTAGCCTCGATCGCACTACAAAGCGTTGCATGCGAACCGCCATAAACAAGACCAACAAGAAGCACGTCACCCGTACCAAGGCAGCATTTGGTGCCGAAGTGTCATTCATCAGCAAAGCCATCAGTGTCATCCGTAAGGCCTGGGACGATGCGCAACAGGAAGTTGATGCCGAAGCTCTCAAGAATCGCATCGAGTTCCTGAACAACAACGCCGAGGCGAAATAAATGATCTTCATAGCCTGTGCACTGTTTATGGGGATTGATCCCCACCCCAACACAAGGAGCAAGCAATGGGATGGCATATAGGTGGTACTTTTTGCGAGTGCCTAAAATGCGGCCGGCAATTCATGGGATCATGCACGATGGCTCTTTACGACCATATGGTTCGTGACCACGGACTCAGCGGGGTTGAGGCCCTGGCAAGTTCTGTAGACTCGGTGAACCATAATGTCACCCAAGAACATTACACGATTCCAGGCATTGGATGACGGATCTGAGATCCGATTGTCGCGGATCTGGATCCGGTGTCATATTCAAAAAAAACAAACCTGTTAACGGCGGTTCGGATCTGAGATCCGGGCCGCTTTTTCTTTTCATACAAACCATAAACCAAGGAGACATTATGTTTGAAATCCATACTCAACTCGCTGTTCGTGAGAGATCTGAACAAGGCCCATTGATCATCACGCCAGAGCAGTGCGCCAAGTATCTCTCAAGTATTGAGGATCTGGCACAGGAAGCATTCGTCATCATTACGTTGAATACGAAGAACCGGGCAATCAGCAAACATCTGATTAGCCTGGGTACCCTCAATTCCGCACTGGTTCACCCCCGTGAAGTTTTCAGGGTCGCCATCATGGACTGCGCGAACGCACTGCTGCTGGCACACAACCACCCATCGGGGGATGTCACACCTTCCGCTGAGGATATCAAGATTACCCGCCAGCTTGTATCCGCCGGCCAGATCATGGGGATCAAGGTTCTGGATCATGTCATCCTCGGATCCGGATCCGGATCCCAAACCTCTAATCCATTCCTGTCTCTGCGCGAGGCTGGACTGGTTAAATTCAGTTAAACCAAACAACAAACCAAGGCATAAGCAGCGGCTCTTACATTTTCGTGAGGGTCTTTTTTGTGCCTGCAACAATAGGAGATACATCATGATTAAGCTAAATGCATCCTTCAGTAAGAAGGTTCCCGCAGAGCAGGAGTATAGCTCTAAATCGTTTCTGGCTTCGGTGGAAGTAGAGCTTCCCTCTGGCGCCAGTGCCCAGGAACTTCGTCAGAAGATCCACGATACGTTTGAACTCGTTAAGCAGTCCGTGGAGGACGAAATCAGTGCACAGGCGAAAGAATCATCCGGTACTCAGCAAGGCCCTCAGAAGCGCACTGACACATCAGGAAATGCCAGCAACAAACAGATCAAGTATATTCTCGATCTGGGCAAGGCCCGGCAAAAGGCATTGTCGGATCTCAACGTCGAAGCGGGTCGTCTGTACGGCGTCGATTCGATCTACAACCTGACCAAAATGGATGCGTCACGATTCGTTGATGCCCTGAAGCAGGCTGCCTGAAACCAATAACCAAACTATCGAGCAAGCCCCGTCATGCAATTCGGCATAACGGGGCTTTCTTGTATCTATACCAAGGAGATTGAAATGACCCTGCAAGAACTCAGAAAAAGACCACACTGGAGCTATAGCTCTCTCAACAGCCTACTGAACATCTGTTCGCTGCAATGGTACTTCCAGAAGATTGCCAAGCTCACACCCGCCCATGTATCAGTCAACCTTGTCAATGGTTCCTGCTACCACCGCACCCTCGATCAGATCTATTTGGCCCGCAAGCTGGAGATGCCATTCTCGGCAGAGGAAGCCATGGACCTCTATACGGATGACTGGAGACGATCCTCCAAAGAGGAAAGCATTAAATACGGCAAACTCGATGTTCAGGAAGTCGAGGAACAGGGCAGAGGGCTGATCAAGATCGCCTACGAAAACATAGATCCCACGGAGAAGATTCTTCAAGTGGGAGAAGTGTTCTGCGTACCGGTGATCCATCAGGGAGAATTTCTCACCAAACCCCTGATCGGAGAGTTTGACCTCGTCGTTGAAAAGGAAGGGAAACCTTTGGTAATCGACTGGAAAACCTCAGCGACCCGTTGGGCAAAAACCAAAGCTGATAAGTCACTACAAGCCACAGCCTACAGCTATGCCTACCAGCAGAAGCATGGGTTGAAGCCCAAAGTAAGGTTCGACGTGGCGGTAAAGAACAAGACGCCAGTATTCGAGCGATATCCAGCCTCTCGGGATCCGGACAGCTGGAACCTGCTCGGCACACTGGCATCCAAGGCGGAGGAAATAGTTAAGCATGACCTCTACTACCCTTCTTTGGAATCGTTTGCCTGCTCGGACTGTCCGTTCAAGGGCGCCTGCGAAGAATACTGTAAAGGCGGAGTAAAAGCCGAAGCAGCCTGAAGTATAGCTCATCCTGAGTTCAGCCAGATGAGCAGAAGATAATGGCATCACCCAAAGTCTTCAGGAACTCGGACGACTGATCCTGAACCAACAACCAAAACTAAAACTAGGCACGGAACGAAGCTCCCATGGTGGGAGCTTTTTTTGTGCCTACAACGAAAGGAAATGAACCATGAGTGGTAGAGACAAAATAAACGGGCTTATCACCCAGAAAATGATCGATCGCATCACCGAATTAGGTGAATTGCCGTGGCGCAAGCCATGGACATCCGCATCAATGTGGCCAAGGAACTTAATCAGCCAAAAACGTTACCGTGGGTGCAACGTATTCCTTCTGCATTCCCTTGGATATGCTTCGCCCTACTTCTTAACTATGAAGCAGGCTAATACCCTTGGCGGGAAGATCCGTAAGGGGGAGAAGGCCTGTCCCGTCGTGTTCTGGAAGATGATTGATCCGGAAGATAAAAATGCGCCAAAGGATGATCCGGCATCAAAGTGCCGACCGATACTGCGGTATTACTCCGCATTCAATGTGGATCAGTGTGAAGGCATCCCGGAGGAAAAAATTCCTTCCGTGGAAATTCCCGCGAGGAACGTCTATCCCATCGCGGCCGCGGAAGAGGTGGTTCGTGGTATGCCCAATCCCCCTAAGATCATCTACGGAAGATCTCAAGCCTCCTACGCACCATCCTTCGATACCGTGCAAATGCCGAATCCTGAGTGGTTTGAGTCGGATGAGCATTTTTACTCCTGCCTTTATCATGAGCTAGCGCACAGCACGGGGCATGAATCCCGTCTGGCCCGAAAAGCTATCACCTCACCAAACGGCTTTGGATCCAACCCCTATGCCAGAGAGGAGCTGGTTGCAGAAATGACTGCAGCCTTCCTATGTGGCCAATGCGGGATCCTGAACGCTGTGGAAGGCAACAGCGCGGCTTATCTCAAGGGCTGGCTCCAACGCCTCCATGAGGATCCTTCCCTGCTTATATCTGCGGGGAGCATGGCTCAACGAGCCTTCGACTACATCGTCGATATCCAATGGGAGGAAAAGACTGCTGCAATGGAAAAACCTCAATCCGACAGAATCGCAGCCTAATCGGAAGGATGAAAATCATGCTGAACATATACCACGACGAACAGGCCATTCGGGCCGAGGCCATGGCTATGGCCGATGACATGGGTGTTGACCCGGCATTTGCCGCGCACCTGGTCAATACATTCGATCCCATCAGAGTGATCGAGGAACTAACAGCACTACAGAAGGAGATTGAAAATGCGTGCCGAGAAACAAAGTAAAAAGCTATTCGAGCTGGGAATGGTCGTCATGACTCCCGGCGCCGCTTCACTGCTGGTGGCATGCGGAATAGACACCTGCGATATCATTGAACGTCATCAGTCCGGTGACTGGGGAGAACTCTATCCCGATGACTGCAGAGTGAATGATGATGCGGTGCGTTACGGTAGCCAGATCCTCTCCGCTTACAAGTTCGAAGAAGGGCAACGGCTCTGGATCATCACTGAGGCGGACCGTTCGGTCACTACGCTGTTGCTACCATCCGAATACTAAAGAAGAATCATTTCCCGGAGGTATTCGCCTCCGGGAACTAAATGACTGAAAAATAGTCTGTAAAGGCCTGTCTCGGCCAGTTGGTTCCTGAATTAACGGGATTAACGAAAAAAGGTGGCATCGTGGATTATTAAGGAGAAACTAGGCGTTTTCAACACGGGAATTAACGCACAAAGAAATGTTAATATCTAAACGTGGAGTGAATTAAAGATTCTCAATTAAAACCGTATAACACCATCCTTGATGTCTAATGGTAGGGTCTAACAAGTCCCAAAACCTGACGTTGTTCTGTTGCATATAAGGTCCACAAGTATAACGCATAATATTTGAGATGCGAAAAGTACTTTGTATTGGTGAAATCATTTCTTCACCCCTTGCTGATAAACGAGCAATACACTTCCCGTCATGGCATAGATTCCTTCCGGAGCGAGTCAGTTGATCACCTCGGCAGACATTGCCTTTAATATACTCTTGGATTAGTTTTTTAACCTGTGAGTTTTGCCCAGGCCAACCGATATAAACCTCTTTTGGAGATCCGGACAACGCATGATATCCGTCCGTATTTCCCCCTAAATATAGTAACTTCTTGAACCAGGATGTCTCTCGAACACCCCACCCTATGCATAAGTGGTCCCTTGCCCTTGTCATAGCAACATAATAGAGCCTGGCCTCCTCAGCCGAATCAACCAATTCGGGTTTAACATCTCCATCACTCATAAATGGAAATGATTCTTCCGACGGCATGATTATTACAGAATCATATTCCAATCCCTTCACCTTATGCACTGTCGACACCGTTATTACGTTCTGCAACGACATCTCCTCGTTTTCCCAACCGACCATTCCGTGATGAGCCTTCAGCCGCTCCAAATCCGAAACCTTGGTTTCTCGAATGAAGTTTGTTAGATCATCAATGCGCGGTCGTCCGCACTCCTTTCGGATGAGTTCATAAACTTTGTTTAATTGAATGATCGAAGATTCAACATCTGCATATGACAGGTTTTTGAAACGCTCTATCAGTTCCTTCCACACGTATGAATCAACAAATGCGAATTGATCCAGAGTAGAACATAAATCTAACAAGCCTCCATATGTTCTAAGTTGATACAGAGTCAGATCTTCGCCTCCCAACACATTAATCTTGTCATATTCAACACCGACACTGACTAGACTTTCATAAACGCGTAGACATTCGCGATTGGAGCGGCATAAAACCGCTATAGTTTCATCATTTTCATATGAGCTTCGTGCAAGCTCAATCCCATCATCCCAATTTGAGAAATCCTTTATATTGGCGACATCTGATCTGATAGCTGTGAGTTGCCCGTCTTCTTTCATTCTATCAAACCCGATTGACGCAGAGACTTTGGCAATCATCGAACACGCCCGAATAACTATATCAGGAGCTGACCTATAATTTAAACACAGTTGATGTTCTGCTGGAGCAAACCTCTTACTGAAATTGCGGAAGTATGCAACAGCCTCTTCTGGAGCATCTCTTCGATGCTGCCGAATCCACTGCCGCCTATTCCATGTTAGAATATCTTGATCATCATCACCGATCACCATCGCACCACCGGCACAATGAGAAACCATGCTTTCTACGACATTGAAGAAATCCTCATTCATGTCCTGAAATTCATCAACTAGAATAGCCCGATATCCCCCAGAAACATCTTTAGAAAACCCTTCATCATTCGCCATTTTTTGTCCAAATGTATGCACAGCTTTCCCTATTGCATCCTGATCATACTCATCATCCGGGGGTTGATGGCGCAGAGAAAAACTGTGAAATGTCGAAACATCGAGCCTATTTACATAACTTCCATACCCCAATACTCGGAACAGATCTCTGATCCGTTTTCTAATTTCAAATACAACCGCGCGGTTAAAAGCCAATACAAGTATCTGCCCAGGGTTGATACCCTGAACATGAATCAAATGCGCACAACGCATCAGCAGCACATGAGTCTTGCCGGACCCGGGCCCAGCATTTACGAGTAAATTATTTCTATATGGGGCAGTACAAACTGCTTTCTGCTGTTCATTTAATCGATCGATTTCAGCCCCAAAGCGCTCTCTTCGAACATGAACAAGGATCTCTTGAAGAATTTCATTTTCCTGAAGGACCTTATCATCAACATCACCAACGACATTCTCTAGAAGTTTTTCAATGTCATCCCCCGTTAAAGCTTCAAAATAGTCGTCAATGAATTCCCTGCGATTTTCCATGGGCATGACTGAGAGTAAAATCATGCATTGTGCTCTTAATTCTTGTAGGCGATGCTTATCAAGCATCTCTGCGTACACATTTTGTATATCATGGGGTTTATCCGGCTGATATTGCTGCCCCTCATTCTGATCAGGCAATGGTTGCGCTGAGTTAAGCGATACGATCGTGACCCACTCATCTTCACTACCTTTGAGAGTATAAATCCCAGAGTATTCCAAGAGTTTGAATAGCTGTTTTAACCTAGACAACCGGAGGTCGTCATCAAATTGGGTGATGAATGAATCAAGGCTGATTTCAATTACATCAAAGAGTCCGTCATCAATTTCATCAATGAACTTAGCCAAATCCCGCATCTCTTGTGAGTATCTTTCATATTCACGAAGCACAGGAATTGTTGCAGCTCCCACTGCCCAGCAATAGATCGGTGACCCATTAGAATCCAGAGTTTCTTTTATTTCGATTCCTGAATACCGAGCCAGTCTAAGGGTTGTGTTAATTGCACGATATACTTCGCGCTTAACCTGAATCGAAGCTACTATTGGAACATCTCGGTCACATTCCATATCCCCCGATAAATAATAATACTCTGATGTATTACTTCCAATAACCACTCTTCTGAGCTCGATTCTTGGAGGAAACTCTATTTCAACAGGATCTCTATCGCCATATGCCTTTAGCTCACTAATTGCTTCAATGAATGCTGCGCGCTGTTTTTCAGAGTATCTCACAACGATTTCGCGACAGTTAAGACTATCATCCCTGACGGTTAATAATATTCTTCCGATATCATTGATTGTTCCATCCGATTGTTCCGCACCGATTTTCCATTCATCATGAGCAACTGCTTTCACAACTGAATGCAACTCCACACCAACGCGACTGCTATACCAATGCAAAAGATCTTTTTCGAATTCCTTGCGAGACAGCCTGTGTAAACCCTCTCCTTTAGCTTTAACAATTACATTGCAGGAGCACTGGACCAATTCCCAATATTGTTCCGAACTTCTGGTGTTGTACCTATTGATTTCAAGTTTCTTCTGATACACTAAATAAGGTGTTTTATTTAGTTCATGTAGTCCCGCGAATAACTCGTCTAAATCGATACTTCCGACAGCTCCCGTTAACTCAGATATTGAGATACTCATTTCAATAAATTCATTTTCGGTTTTTATAACATCAGATGGGCTAGTCCCATTTTCATTGATTGAAGAAGGAGATATTAAAGCCAGTAAGCCTTTCTTCAAACCACGTACAAAACGGCCGAATGCCGAACTAGAAGCATCTGACTCCGGTTTATTTCCACATTCCGCGACCACCGATGCACTATCATTCAGGATTGCTAATACTGCGGCCGCGATGCGAGAAGCCAGAGTTTTACTTCCAGACAAACCCTGAAGCCCCGCCGGTCTCACTGATAACTTCATGAAAGGAGGATGTCGCCCTTCAACAACTAAAACCCCAGCTCTTTCCAACCAGAATAAACAGGATGTTAATTGATTCTCATCATAGGACTTTCCATTCACTCGGATAGTTGCCGGTATCAGGCATACATGTTTATCAACCGTTGGGAACTCGACAGATCGCTCAGCACAGTATCCAAGAACCTCCTGTAAGTCAGGAGGGCGTACAGCCTTATCTTGCAACAAGCCAATATTGTGCTCTAGGTTTCCTCTGTTATACAGCAAGGTTGCATCAACCTGTTCTTTACCGGCTTTTAACCTTTCACCCTTATCACGCCCAATGCGTCCCACCTCCTGAAGATAGTCTTCAATATATGTTGGAGGGCGGTGATGAATGCATGCATGAATATGCGGAATATCCATTCCCATACCGAAAGCTTTGGTACAAACGAGAACATTAGTCTGCCGATCATACAAAGAAGCACAGACCTCCTCTTTCAGGCCTTCCGGCAGACCCGCATGAAATGGTAATGCCTTGAGTTCTGGTACAGACGATTCAGGTTGGCTGGATAATATATTCAGGAAATCACTTATCATGTGGCAGTCCTTGCGCCTGCTCACAAAGATGATGACTGCACTACTCTTGAGATTCATCTCTGAAATGATTTTAATAATAGAATTAATTTTCGGATCTTTTGATGGATCCTCTTCATTCTCTTGTACATCTAATGAATTCAAACGAATAAATGGTTGAATCGGGTGAGGCATTTCACTCGGTAGATCAGAATAAGGACCATATTTTCCAAGACCCACCTCTTTTTCCAAATCCCGTCGATTTCGCTGAGTGACTGTAGCTGAAGTTAACAGCAGCCGGTGAGGATTGCCTGGAAAAGAACCTTTTTTGAACCATTTGGCGATATACTGGGCAGCATATAGGTAGTCCGGTCGGAATTCGAAACCCCATTCGCTGACACAATGTGCTTCATCAAAAACAATAAACTCCAGTCCTCGGTCCATTCTTCGCCGACGCTCGAGAACCTCTGTAAATCGAGAAATTCGAAACCTTTCGGGAGCAACAAACAATAGTTTTACCCGGCCATCCAATATACCCTGATAAGCATCTTGATTTAACCAGGGGTCTCGACCCCCGCTCAGAAAATCCACGGACTCTCTAAAATGTCGTTTCCATAACCCTTCCACTTGATCAGCCATTAGCGCTCTCAAAGGGGTAACAACAACAGTCAGACGTCCTGTATAAGTGGAGCGAAGCAATGCTGGAAGGTGAAATACAATTGATTTCCCTCCCCCTGTAGGTAGCCGAAGCAACAGATCGTCAGTATTCCAAAGCAGTGCATTTATCGCTTCTTGCTGAGGTCCTTCTCTGAAATCAGAATACCCCCAGTGTGCTTCAAGAAAGGTGCGATATTCTTCGTAGGTACTCGGAATATCTTTTACAGCTCTTTTTGGAAAACAAATTTCATCATATATTTCTAAATTTTGCTTATCCAATAGTTCATCGAGAGAATAAAAAGGAAGCGGTTCCCACGGAAGGTCTCGGCGCATTCCAATGGGCCCATCGCGCAACCTGGAATCTAATATTACTACTGGTAGTTCTAATACACCGCCATCGCTGGTTAGAGTTGCAATCCAACCTGGCAAGAATGCCGATATGCAATCCCACACATCTTTGCTCGCAACCTTAACTTCGTCAGTTTGATACGGAATAACACCAACATCAGGAACACTGCCCAGCTTTCCTGCATCATCTCCCGACTGTAGGTTTTCATCATTAGAGCCATCATTAGTAGAAGGAGCCCCAGTGCCAATATCCGAGTGTAAAAGGCAATACCAAGAGTGCAGAGGGACGTCATCAATTGCTATTCGGACTGGAATATTTCTATGCGATGCCGCCTGAATATATTTTGGTAGATTATCAAGAGAGCATATCTGAACTTTATGTCCGTGATCATAAACATACTCTAGCTGCCTGAGAGGCGAATCGAATTGTGTTGCGGTATACGAAAGGCTCGCAAGATGCTTTTGCAGTCGCGAGGCATCACCTGTCATACGCATAGCTAAAATCAGGAGTACTCCGTCCTCTTTACATTTTTTAAGAAGGTTCAGAGTACAATGTAGAATATCAGCCAAATATAGATCACGATTTTCGGTATCAGGGGAAACAAACAATCGATCAACAGTGAGTTTACTGGCATCTCCATCTGACCACCGAGGCAGGCTAACGCAGGTATTAATCGTTGAAACCGGATTTCGTTTTATCTCAGATAAATCCAGCCAAGGTGGGGGAGCAGAAAAAATGACCCATCCGCACTTTTCCTCTGCATATCCAATTTCATCCCGCAGTATCCAGGTATGCGTGTTATTCGCTCCTTTTATTTTAATCAGCCTACGGCCTGTAAGTGCGAGGTCCACGTCAGGAAAGTATTTCAATAATTCCGGGTCACTAACCCTACGTCCATAGTGCTCATTCCATTCGCGAAATACATCTAAGGGAGAATGAACATTTAACTGATGTTCAGATAATAAGTGATTCGCATCATCCCGTGCTAACCTAAACAAATCATTGCTCAAATAACACAGTGCAGCGGTGTTGCCATGATCAACATGATGATTTGCATGACGCTCTTGATATAAACTTCTTTGCAAATCATTTTTAAACAACCAGTTTGGTATCATAGACAAACGAACCTGCACGCCAGAGAGACTTGCATCAGACACCACAATTGAAATGATCTTGGCAAAAAGATCGTCCATATCTACGGCCACTTGAGTGCAGATATCCGGCAGTAGTTCAGGGTCCTGAAGATTCCTTTCAGCAGAGTGGTAAATAACCCGGCAGTCGACCTTCCATTTAAAAGCCCCACAACCACTTTCAGGGTACAAATTAACTTTATCAGCAACTACTTCATTATTTGGGGGATATGTTCTACCTGAAATATCTGATAACAGTTTCCCGTCATGGTGCAGGTTATCCACTAAAGTGTGAATACTCAGGAGCGTATCATTTAAAATAGGTTTAAGTTTTCGATACTGACTTTCGAAGAGAGCATACGTTTCAGCAGCATCGGCATCGGCCTGATGAGCACTCTGATTTACAATCAAAGCATGACAGTCTTTCCATGGCTCAAGTAGCCAGGAAATAATTAGCGTATCCCAAATTCGAATATCCGAGGGGAATTCAACCTCTTGCTTCATCAGAATAGGCCAATCCCATCTGATAAAATTGTGTCCAACTAGACAGGGAGATCCGAGGGATTGAATGCTCTTAGTAACGCCATGCTGAAGTTGTTGTTTACTTATCGGCAACCCAGGAGTGCCTTTGACGGCATCTGACCCCTCAGCATTTTTCCACCCAATTTGGAAAACATCTTCGCCATTGCTTTCGAGATCAATAGCAACTACTTCAGCTTTGATTATATAATCCCGAAGTTGTTCGCGAATCAACGGAAGAACATTGGGGCTACACTTATAGTCCGTTAGTAACTTCTTAGATCTGAACACCTTTAAGGGAAGGTCTTGAGGCTGAAAAAAACGGTCGCAAAAAAAACTATAATCTTTGGATGTAGCTGAATAAAAAGGAGAGATGACGATAGCTTCTAGTAAACGTAGATATTCTCCAAGGTTTTCAGAATTCTTCAGAGCTTCAAGTAGCTGAATCCCTAAGCGTTTGTCCGGGCTAAGCCGAATCTTAGGTGTAGTTTTAGCTACCTTTTCCCACTCATCGATATACCAGGTAACTTTAAGGATTCCCTCCCACTCCCCAATGCTCATATTGGCGAGTTCCTCGTTTCTTTGAGCGTCAAATTTAGCTATTTCAATTTTATCTTTTGTATTCAGAAGTTTCCATCTAACAACTCCTGATTCCCAATCTTGTTTCTTTAGTTTGTAGCGAAAGGCATCACCACCTAGGGCAAACATACAGTATCTGCCTTCAGCATCCGCAATGTCTTTTGATGGTGCATTTACCAATGCCTTGATATGGGCAAAGAATTCCTTGCCATTTCGGTCTCGAATGAAGCCATAACCACGTTCCGTACATTTAACCAACTGTCCGCAGAAAGCATAGTGTAGGAAATGGTCGCTAGTATTCACTGATGACATCCTGAATTAATCGATACGGCCTGCCAAGTTACACCTTGCATCTGCATTTCCAATGCTTGAAGGAATTGGTCGATCCGATTCATGGTTATTTTATGCGCTCCAATTGTTCCCCGGGCGATAGTGAAGCGGCCAGCTTTTGAACGCGGCTCAATGAAATCTGATACTGGCCATTTTTCGGTCGTTTCCTATCCTTGAATTGCTCCCAGATCAGTTCTCCAGGACCGTTGTAAAATTCATCGAATGAGCCATCGGGGTTGATTTTGATAATGATGGTGTGCTCCGGGCGGCTCCGAAAAGCAACGCTGTCCCGCTGGGTTGCTTTGATTTCCACTTCTCTGCCGTCTGGTGATTTAGCATCAAACCCTGCGTTGGAGGCTGACATTAATTCCAAACCGTAGGCATCGGCAACGAGACACTCTCCAATGCTTCCGACCATGTGTCCATCCGGGGTGAAGTGACGATCGGGAAACATCGTCTCCAGCTTATGAACCGATGCGTAGATATCCTGAACGATAGACTGAAATTCCGAATGGTTCATACCTTACCCTCCTCGGCGTCGCGGTCCTGGCGGAGGTAGATGGTGATGTCGGTTTCGGGGATGGTGAAGGTTTTTAGCAGGTCGCGGATTAGGTTGCGCAGGTGGTTGGCGGAGAGGTTGACCTCGGCGAACAGGCCGGGAACTACTTTAGACGCAACGCGCAGTTTGGCGGGGTCGGAGGAGAAGTAGACGTTGCCGCGCCGGGTTTTGAAGTCGGGGTTTTCGGGCAGACCAGTGAATCGTTCGTTGTCGCGTGCGTTCAGGATGCGGCAGACCTGCTCGAAGATGCGGCGCCATGTGTTGACCTCTTTAAAGCCCTGCCCGCAAAGCACGAAGCCGTAGGGGCGTTTGAAGGTAAAGTCTTCTCCGATGCCGTGCGCCTGCTCGCGGTCAAGATCGCGGATGATGCGGTCATTTTTTTGTTGATCCGATTCCTGGGCCGCCGGCGTGGTCTCCTCTTCCGGCTCGTCGATCCGGACGGCGGTGTATTGCTGCACCAGTTCCGAGATTTCACCGGACAGCCGATCAAAACCGATCATGCGCTCATTGTAGGCTTGTTTAAACTCCACGCCCTCTTGGAGAGCTTCGGGATCGTTGTGATCGATGCTGAGCCAAATGTCATCCGAGAGTGCCAGCATGTTTTCCCGCACCCGCTCCAGATCCTGCAGAATATTACGTATCGTGTTGGTCATCTTTTTCTCCAGCGGCCATAAATTCGTTGAACGGCTTGTCCCAATCTACATATTCATAAGCCTGCCGCAGGGCCTCTTCGAAAGCGGGTTCTTTAAGAGTTTCATAGGTGACATCGCGGAACTGAACATCGAATTTCATTTGATCAATAAGGCCCTGAGCATCCGGCGTTTCGCGAGCCAGCTCATTTGATAGCCACTTTCTGCAAATATCATTGGTCAGTTTGCCGGAAATCTGATTTACAAGTCGGGCAGGTGGATTCGCTTTTACCAAGGGGATATAATAGCTCACCACCTTTTTCATCGAACGGGCAATCTCAACCTTCAGTTTTTCCTTCAGCTCTTCCTGATAGTCTTCAATAGCGCTTTGAATGTCGGCAATCGCTGCATCCACTTGGGGGCGCCGGGCGCGCAGGATAACCCGTTTCCATGGTTCTCCGAGCGATTTAGTAAAATCATCCAGAAAATTTTTGAC
The DNA here is from genome assembly GCA_029432775.1 of Pontiellaceae bacterium B12227. Taxonomy (GTDB): domain Bacteria; phylum Verrucomicrobiota; class Kiritimatiellia; order Kiritimatiellales; family Pontiellaceae; genus Pontiella. The sequence continues at coordinate 81,265 of JAROAZ010000008.1, forward strand.
CATGGCTTTAATCTGTTCAGTCGAGGCTTTACTTCTTTTTTCTAACAGATCAAAGGTGGTATGCAGGCGGTGCGCGATATCCTCGTCCTTTCCAAGTTCCATAATATGTTTGGGTATTCGAATGCGACGCTGCGAGATATGACATCCTTTCAAATGACAATCGATGTACTGAATATATGGCTCGAATACGTGGACCCGCCTAACAACATCAAACTTAACGGGGGGAGCCTCAATCAATCGTTGTTTCACTTCCTTCAGCTTCGACTCTGAGACAGCCTGCACCCCCACTTCGACAGGAGTATTCCGCAACTCTTGACGCACCTCTTCCGTTGGAGCTTTTTCTATGGCCTCCTCTTTCTCTTTCGGAGATAGACGTATGATTACTTGATGGATTTGTTCTGGGGACATTTGGATCGCATTCGGGGTTTCTTCGCTTTGCGGTTCCACCTCCAAATATTCAGCAGTGGGAGTGAATATGTACCCCGTGGCATCAACAATCAACACAGCCGTTCGTAAGCCTGGTGAGTCATGCAAATATACTCCAGCCTCATGTAGTTTGCTGACCCCATCAATATCTCCATACCCCATACGCATTACGCGCTCATCCAGATCGATGCTTACTGTAATCTTCTCTCGGTCTATTCGTTGGGCGGCATCGACCAGCGCAGCGGCCACCACGCATTGAACCCCTGGTGCGATATAACAAACTCGATGGTTCGCAGACTGAATATGCGATGCTATGCGAGCGGAATTTAACGCAGTAAATATATTACTCATGATCAACAGTCCCCCTCAGGACAGCTCATTTTTTCGCCCTTACTCATCAGCGCCCTCACTATTTTCAAATTTTGACAGTTCGTGAAACCAATCCTGAAGTTCCGGCAAAGATTCGGTTTTGAATATCCCTATGTCTTCAGATGGAATTCCGTAAAAGGAGGCGTTTCTTTTCCATTCAAATGTTCGGCGCGGCCAAAGGGCTATGGATGATTGAAAGAAATCAGTCTCATGCATCATATGATCGTAGGGAATAAAATCAGACCAGTTATCTGAAAGGTGAGCGATCGAAGCTGTATCGATCAACTCGACGTGGCACAATCCACGCGATTCTTCATCTCCCCAGGCATCCAGCAGGATTTTGCGGGCATTATAATCCGTTTTGGGCGCAGAATATCCAAAGATCGTCATATGAAATGATTGCTTAACTCTCTCCTGAACAATGGCCCAGTCGCGTTTGATGAATGAATCTTGTGCATAATCTTTATCAGCTTCGGGATATAGAAGCTGGCCCGTAATCAATTTGGTTTTGCAGACAGGGCAAGACATACCCCCTAAGCCGAGTACATCGTGATCTTTGCAAGTAGAATATGAGACGCACCCATGCAAGAAACGCAAATCAGGAAGGTCGCATCCCTCTCTGTTTCTTTCATAAGCCTGAAGTAAAAGAGGATCCCAGTTAAATGTCGCGATTACATCTGATTTGCGTAGGCCAAGAACCAGGTAGTCGTAAATCGTCGGATGGTCCGGGAGTTCCATCTCTTTAAAATATCTCTTTAGCCGGCTCTCTATATTAGCTAGTTCCTCTGAAAATTCAGACTTTGATTTTATCCAGGAATATTGAGATTCAAAATCCGTCGCAGGAGCATTGGACTTTAAAACAAGATCGCTCCATGCTTCTCCCAAAACAGAGGGCAATTCATTCATGAGCGGAAGATGCCGCCCATTTCTATCTCCATATGGGAAAGCGGCCTTGCTGGCTCCGGCACCCAAAAACACAACATGAGGGGGCGGATTCGGCACAGGCTTTTCTCTCACGGAATATTCGCTCAAGTCGCGCCCTCCACGATGGCGATTTCTTCGGGGGTAAGGTCGTAGAGTTTATAGATGAGCTCGTCGATTTCGGCTTCGAGTGTTGAGACATCGGCAGCGGGGTCATCGTGTTTCAGCACCAGAATTTCTTCCACCCGTTTAACAATCTCATCTTTCTGAGAGGCTGTGGCAGAAGCAATTGATATTTTTTGCATCCGATCGCCCCGAAACTGAACACGGCCGCCATTCCAGGGATCGCCCCAGGCGGGAAATTCACTTCGATAAAAATAATCCATCAGCAAAGAGTTGAGTATGCCGAGTATATACTCAGGCTCATCAGTAACGATGATGAATCCCGTTTTATTGATGCACAACGCTTCCTGATCATAAAACGCATGCAGTTCTTTGGAGGTCTCATTGTAAACAAGTTTTGGCAAATCAAACTCGGCATTATAAGCACAAGAACGCATCTCCCAGTAATACTGGCCTTGGTCATCTCTGGCGATGAGCCTTTCTGTATGGGGTTTTAGATGCTTGTAGATGGCGGGATAAGCCTTCTTGAATGTGGCCTCGGCCTTGGAGTCAGACTGCCCTGACCATGGCCATGTTGCGTTGGCACTACTATAGATATTGATCACATATAACTCGTTAAAGTCGGCGTACCAGCGCTTGATGTCCTTTCCACGCAACCACGGTTTAATGAGGTCAGCCGAGTTTTCGTCTTCCGCTATAAGGATGTCCCGCGTTTCTCGGTCGATGACGAAGGCTTCATTAAATCCCGTTTTGATTCCATAATAGAATCTTCCATCAACATATTCGCCAAGCGGTGTGCCTGTTTCACGCAGTTTATCGAGCAGGTGCATTTTTTCGGGGCCGTCCAGCGACCATCCAGTATCGCTGAGATTGGATGAATCTAAATCAAAACCCGTCGAAGCCATGGTTTCCGGCAAGTTACGAATACCCTCCACTTCTTTCACGGTTGCCGCGCGAATACTCCCGCTTTCTGATGGTTGGTTGCCTGCGAGAATAATACAAGGATCAGTTCCTGCTTCGAAAACCGGCAACTCACCAAAATCGATTAGGATCTGAATATCATTTTCCTGATTCAGGTATTTTCGGAGAGCCTTACCGTAACCTGCCCGGAAAAACTTATTGGAAGTAATGAAGCAGAGATGTCCGGCCTGATTCAGCAACCGGATTCCACGTTCATAGAAAAGGCAATAGATATCGGCGGTTGCAGTGTAGGTCTGGAATTTCTGCGTTATCCATTTGTCCTTTTGCGCCTTGGAAAACTTTTGAATCTGAATGTAGGGCGGATTGCCAATAACGATATCGAACCCCTTAAGATCGAACATCCATTCAGGATCGAAGAAAGAAGAGGAGGCGTTCTGGTCGTAGGGGTCCCACCCGGCAAGCTGGCGGGCGGAGGCGTTGCTCCAGCCGTTGGAAACGAGTTCGGTTGCAATCTGTTCACGCAACTCTTTATCGCGTTTGCGTTTGTCCCGTTTGGTTTGGGGGGTTTTCGCGCCAAACAATTCGTGCCTGACTTTTTTGAGTTCCTTTTCCAATGCCTGAACTTTTGGATTCTCAAAGAGCTCTCCTTGATTTGCAGGTTTCTCGACATGGATTAGGGTGTTGGCGGTAGCAAACTTCGTTTCGAGGTTCGGCAAAGGACGGATGCCAAAGTTGGTCTTCTCTGCATTAACCTTTTGGTCAACGATCAATGAAATAAAGAAACGGAGTTTGCTTACCTGGGTGGCGATGGACTGGATATCGATTCCGTAGATACAGTTTTCGATAAGATACAATTTTCGCCCATAACCGAGTTCATTGCTGGAGAAGGCCTCTTCAACATCTGTCTTCTGCGCGTCCAGCTCTCTAAGGGTATTTTCACGGACGGTTGAATCGTCAATATTTTCCGCAGCAGCAATGGTGGCATCTACCTTTTCGAGCTGCCGGTCGCGCCAGAGCCGGTTTTGGGGATCGAGTTTTCCGAGCACAAATTCGAGCTTGTGCAGAATGCCCATCGGGAAGGCCCCGGAGCCACAGGCGGGGTCGAGAATCTTGCAGTTGTCGATGGCCGCAATAAGCGCATCCTTTTCGGCATCAGAAAAAGCGTGCTCCTTTTCCGTATAGGCAAAGAGGATTTCGAGGCCTTCTTTGGCGTCGTCTTCGGACATGAGTTCCGCTTCACACAACGCTTTTTGCAAATAGGCTTTGAGGGATTCGTCGACCATGTAGTCCACGATGGTACGCGGAGTGTAGAAGGAGCCGGTTTGTTTGCGTGCCGTGGTTTTTGTTTCAGGATTATATGAGGCCAACAGGTTTTCAAATACCTTGCCAAGCAGCTCGGGGTCGAGAGCGATTTCCTCTTCAATCGGGGTGTTTTCCACAATGGTAAACTTATAGCTTTCCAGAATCGGAATCAGGCCGCGCACGGTCTCCTTCTTCCGCTTTTTATCCCCGTATACATCACTTAGATCAATAGTATCCTTTTCTGCAAAGAATAGAAAATCCGGCACTTTCAACACATTGTCTTCGCGGTCGGAAAAACCGTCTTCGTAGAGAATGACATCGCCCCCCTGCGGGCCTTTCTTTTCCGGATGCACCTTATCCAGACACTCGAACAGCCCGCCGTTCATAAACGGCACGGTCGATTCCAGCAACTCTACAAAAGAGCCAGAATCTTGAAAGCAACGCTCATAGCGCATGAGGGTCGTGACGTTACGGTGCTGCCGACCCACTTTACGGAACTCGCGTTTGCCACTGGTCTGGTTTAATGTTGCAAAAAAGAGATTCTGAAGAACTGCTTTGTAGAACCGCGTGTCTTTTGATTGCGCATCAAAATCCTTCAGCACATCCTGTTTCAACTTTTTCGGATTAAAGAGCAAATCCGGAACCAATCCCTTTTCCTTAATGAACCAGACAAACAACAGACGGGTCAGCAGTCGTATCAGATTCTTAGCATCGTGTTCTTTGACCTTTTCCGGATCTTTGAACAGGTCACCTTTATCGGCTTCGGCACTGTCGTGCGGAAAGTGAACGTGCTGGGTGGCCCAGAAGTACCAGTTGGAGAGTTCCCGGTAGAACTTTTTATTGAGCGCGTCCACATCGAGAGTTTTCTGCCACGCATCATGCAGCTGGGCAAAATTTTGAGGTGCATGCTCGTTTACGATATGCTCCAGTGATAGATCGTAAAGAATGTCAATATGGGCGCGGTGGGGATTGGCGGCGCGGATGTCTTTGATCAGCGTGACCTTCTGGATCACATCCTTATCGGTATCGCGTTTGTTCAGTCGACGGTTGGCAATGGCCAGGGTGAGCGTCAGCTCGCCATCGAGCCGGAACAGGATCATGGCCGGCATGTCAAACAAGCGATTCACTTCGCGGGTAATTTCCGAGAGCTGGGTCCGGGTGTAGTGCCCCTTTTTCAGGTCGAGCGCGAAGAACAGGTAGGATTGGTAGTTCTTGCCGTCATACGCCGTGCCGGAATCAAAATCAAAACTGCCCTGGGCAGCGGCCTGCTGCACCTCGGCATCGGTAAGCTGGAAGAGAAAGTCCATCGTTTCCCAGCAATCGAAGAGCGCCTTTTCGCGGTTGAGCTTGCGGTCCCGCGTATCGAATTGTTCGATAAAGGCGTCCGGAGTGTTTTCCATCTCCATGACGCGATCACTCTTGTAGCCCAGCGAATTAAACAGCGCTGTTGCGTTTTCGCACAGTGATCCGCTACGAAACCCTTTCAGGCTTTGGACAATTCCATTTTTCGAGTTACTCATAAATTCAACCTTTAATAACCAGCCATGTAATCAGTTCAAAATCGTCGTGATCGTTGACTTGTTCTTTTTTGTCGGGGATGACAAACCCGCGCCCGGACTGAAGACCGGCAGCAATCCGCTTTTTAAATGTTTTGGAAATGGATTTAACGGTTTTTCCCAGGAGTTCGTTATAGACGGTCATATCTTTGCCGTCCTGTGTTTCACGATCAAACAGGTCGCAGAGCTCCTTGTAGGGCTCTTCCTTGCCTCGGCACAGGTTCTGGAAGATGGAGAGGATCTGTTTGACATGGGTAAAGCCGAACCGCACTTCACCATCGTTACGGATATAAACCAGATAGTACGGACTGAGCGGATTGACATTCGCCTGTTTCTGGTCGGTAGGAGGATTTTTATGCCGCAGGCAGAAGATGACTCCCGGCTTTACGATTTCATGCCAATTCTTATCAAACAGGTCTGCGTCCTTCATCTTGGCCAATGTCGGAACAATTCCATACAACCCCATCGGGGCATCTTCCAGAGTGCGCCGGTTGGCTTCCAGATAGTTGAGCAGCTCGATGCGGAAGTCATCCAGTGTAAATTCACTGAGCGAGACGTTGTCATCCATCTCTTCCAGGTCAAGGACTTCATCCTTCAGACGCAGCAGTTGCTTTTCCCGGTAGGACAGCTCTTCGGTCAGCAGATCCTTGATCTGTTCGGTGTTGAGCAGATCATCTTCGCCGGTGGCCGCCAGATCCACCAAAGCCATGCGGGCTTCCACCCGTTCTTTCAAATTGATGTATTTATTCAGGTCGGGCGTCGGCCAGAAGTTGACGAGCTGGATTTGGGTGTTGATGCTGCCTAAACGGTCGATACGGCCAAACCGCTGAATGATACGCACCGGATTCCAGTGAATGTCATAGTTGACCAGAAAGTCGCAGTCCTGGAGGTTCTGTCCCTCGGATATGCAATCGGTGGCAATCAGGATGTCGATCTCGCCTTCCTGAGGCATGCTGCGTTGCATCTTGTCCCGATTTTTTGATCGGGGTGAAAAGTTGGTCAGGATAGCATCAAAATGGGTCTGAAACTTGAATCCCTTTGGTTTAAACGTGGCACGGTTTTCGCCGGTTCCTGCGACCAAGGCAATATTAAGCCCATGATCTTCGAGAGCCCAATCTTTCAGGTTTTCATAGAGGTAATGCGCTGTATCGGCAAAGGCGGTAAATACCACCACCTTTTTATTTCCATCATTCAACGGTTTTTTCAGTTTCGCATTAATGATCTCTTTAAGATCCTTCAGCTTAGCATCGCGGTCGGGTGTAACGGAGACGGCAGCACTGTAGATGCCGCATAGTTGTTTCCGATCAGCCTCGAGATCGATCAGCCAATCTTTGATGTTCAGATGCTCCAGCCTGTATTGGAGTTTTTTACCGACCATCAATCTTTCTTCCAGCTCGGAACGGTCATCGTCATCCATGTCTAGCAACATGTCCAACTGAGAAAAATCAGTTGTATACTGATCTCGGTTTTGGTCGAAATGCTTAATCTTTTCGATGAGGTCTTCGATCTTTTTTATCGTGCGATCTATCGATAATTCGAAGGCTTCGATGGAGCTTTCTAATCGTTTCAGATAGTTCACCTTCATCATCCCGATCAGGGACTTCTCACGGGCGGATTGGCTCTCGAAAAGGGTCTTTTGCTCTCCGGGCTTGATGTATTTATCCTTGTGTTCATCGGGCAGGTATTTTGATGGATTGAAGATCGACAATTGGTACTGCGAAATATCCTCATTCAAGTCGTCATAGGTCGGGAATCGCTTTTTCAGGTCGATCTCGGGATACATTGCAATCGGGGGCAGCCGTTCTGGAAACTTACCTATCTCCTCGATGTTGTAATAGTTTTCGATGTGCCTACGCGACCGGGCAATGGTCAACGCATCCATCAATTTGAAGAACGCCGAGTCCAGTGACTCCAAAAGCGACCCCACCTTCCTGCCTGGATTTGTTTTGTGATCTGCCCACTTGGAAAACTTCGCCTGTGAGTTTTTCATCACCTGGGCGATACTGTAGACATCCAGCGGCTCATGGTAGGCATGATCGTCGCCCTGCGTAATCAGCAGCATCTGATTGCGCAGATCCTTCAAGTTGGTGTTTAGCGGGGTTGCGGATAGCAGCAGCACCTTGGTATCAACGCCTTTTTGAAGTATGTCCTCCATCAGGCGTTGGTATCGGCTTCGACGAATTATTTCTCCACTTTCATCCTTTTTGCCCGGCGTGTTATTTCTGAAATTGTGCGATTCGTCGATGACGATCAGGCCGTAGTTGCCCCAGTTGTGGGTTGCCAAATTGACATCTCCAGACATGCCCCCATCACGACTCAGATCGGTATGCGAAAGAACCGTATAGCTAAATTGATCCTCTGAAAGAATATTGCGTTCATCATTTTCCCGATAGACGGTCCAGTTTTCTCTTAACTTTTTCGGACATAAAACCAGCACCCGGCAATTAATCTTTTCAAAATATTTGATAACAGCCAGAGCCTCGAAGGTTTTCCCCAGCCCCACGCTGTCAGCGATAATGCAGCCGTTGAATCGCAGAATTTTATTGATGGCCCCTTTTACGCCGTCCTTCTGAAATTCATAGAGCATGTCCCAGACTTTGGTTTCATAAAAGCCGGTCTTGGCATCCAGCATGCCGCCCTTATCCGCCTCGGAAAGGAATCCTTCGAAAATATGGAACAGTGTCTTAAAGTAGATAAATTCAGGCGGATGATTTTCGTATAGCTGTTCTAGGTAGGACAGCACCTCGGCCTTAACATCCTCGACTATTTCCTCATCCGCCCAAATCTCGTCAAACCAGTTGAGTAGGTCCGTCCGATCGCGGTTGTCGTTTACTTCAAGATTGAGTTCGATGTTGTTTCTTGATCCATTACTCAGCCCCAGGCCGCTCACGGTAAAGTTTGAACTGCCTAGCAGGGCCTCCTGCACGCCTCCGTTTTCCATGTGGTACATTTTGCCATGCAGGAACCCGGGGCGTTTAACCGAACGGACATCGACTTTATCCTTGATCCACTGGGCACATTCTTTGGCGATCAGCTTCTGTTCCAGGCGATTCTTGAGTTGTAGCTGAGAGTCTTCGATATCGAAGGCCTTCTTGTCCGTCTTTTCCGGATCCAATGATTGGATAAACTTGGGTTCGCCAAACAGAAAGCGGAGATGATCAACCGAATCCAATTCTTCTTTCAGGGCCTGGTGTGCATAAATCGTGAAATAGGCCGAAACGAAAGAAAGTTTTGACCCGGACTGGATCTTATCTTTTAAAAAATCCCCGACACCTCCTCGGTTATGATTGTCCCGTATTCCCGATAAATTTACTCCAGACATATTCCACCCCATTCAACCACAGATACAAAATTGGAAAAATGATAGAGTGCGGTACGTGTTTCAGCAAGACCAACCCCTTAGAAAGATACTTCCTCACTTACCCTGGGCCTTAGTATTATTTACTAAACCCGATCAAAGTCCATGATTGCAATGACAACCAAACATCATAATAGGAGGAATAAAATGAAAACCGCGACCATTATCACTATTGCAACCATCCAGGAAGCCGACAGATCAATCCCTAAAGCCAAACGGGAAAAGGTCATGGATGTCCTGCTGGATAGCAGCACCCCCCCCATCACCCAAGAAAAAGAATTAATCAATACACGGCAAGCCGCAGAAATAATCGGGATCCATCCTGTCACGCTACGAAATCTCGCCCAGAAAGACACTATTCCCGTCATCCGCTTCTCAGCACGTAAACTCCGTTATGACCAGGCAGCAATCGAAGCCTACGCCCAAGGCCAAGGAGTGAACCAATAACATATATATTCGCAACTCTGAAGCTCATGAAATCGCTTCAGAACCGCGAATCACCCATCAACATGGGTCATGGGTAATCTCTGTAGCCGGCAATGCCTTTTAAGGTTCTATGCGCAACAGACGAGATACGTGAAAATCCTGATGTTAAAAATATGTTATCATCAGGCGTATCAAGATCACATAAACTGCCTAATATTCCATTTTCCCGGATCTCGATCCGAAAAACAAAAAACCTCTAAACCGTTAAGTATTAGAGGTTAAAGGTGGTGGCGAGTCCCAGAATTGAACTGGGGACACGCGGATTTTCAATCCGCTGCTCTACCGACTGAGCTATCTCGCCGTTTGGAAGTCCCGGGTTGACTTCCGTTCAGATCCGGAGATCTGAAAATATGGTCGGGGCGACTGGATTCGAACCAGCGACTTCTACGTCCCGAAAACAGTCTTTCAAACACATTACGTTTCATAAAGTGTCATCTATCTGCACGAACGGAAGGAAGGTACCAAATGATTCCCTAAAGGCAAGCGTTAATGAAAGAAGATGAAACACGGTGCTTTTCTACATGCTAAACCCGAAGTATCCCCCGAAGTTTTTTTGCTCATAATTCCGGTCGAAATATATAAAAAAATCCGACCGGTGTGCCGATCGGATGCGCATGATCTCAATGATGCTTTTCAGGGAAGCTGGGCTTCCAGGTCTTTGGCGGAGTCGCCTTTGCTCCAGGTCTGGAGAATTTCAAGGCGGGTCTGATTGACGTGGTTGTACATTCCGCGGGCCTCATCCCCAGTGACGGCCTGATCATCGAGCATGGGCTCGATTAGGGCGGTCAGTTCGTTGAGGTGAGTTACGGTTTTTCGGACCCGGTCGATCACTTTGGTGGCCTTGCGGGATTTCAACAGCTTCTGAAATACAGAAGTGAGCAGCTTGGCCACGATCTGTTCTAGCGGCAGATAGCGGAACAGGCTGATTCCGATTTTTGCGAGTATGACTTTAAGCATGGTTTTGCCTCCTTATATATAGAGGAAATATCAAATGAAGGTTTTGACCCTTTAAAATGAAAACACTAACTTCCGCGATGGCAGGGGAGTTCTAATGCAAGCTCTTCTTAACACGTTACGGAGAAATTGATGAACAAGGATCTAACCTTCGATATAGCATTGCGCTTGGCAGAACGAGATGACACCCCTTTACATGTATTGTCGGAGATATGCGCTTCAATGGAAAATTTGACGCGTGATACTTGGATTCCTTTTGGGCCCAATCCAAAGGTTCTTTTAGCATCTGCCCTTGCCAAGAACCCTAATCTTCCCGCCTTTAATTTAGATTCATTGACATACACAAATTTTTCTTCAGAACAGACGCTAAAACTCATTGCAAAGCATCCTAAAACACCCCGCGATACACTACAAACTTTAGCAGAGAGTGGATATGTTGAGGTGCGCTTTGAGGTTGCGCGGAACCCGAACACTCCGAACTGGCTATTGGCAGAACTTACGACATCAGATGAAAATAATGAAGTTCGTAACATTGCTTCTGAGAACAGAAATGCAACGCCTGAAGAATTGAAGTTTGATTTGGCTGTGGGCCGATGCGTGCGTTACGCAAAAGAGTGGCATGCAAAAAGTGAAGAACTAGCGGAATTGGCGACAGTGGATAGCGCTGATGTTAGGATAGCAGTTGCAGAGCACAGAAACACCCCGCATAGTACAATGGAAGAATTGGCACATGATCAGAAATGTACTGTTCGAAAAGTTCTCGCGGATAATACCGAAACCCCAAGCGCAATACTCAGAACCCTGGCGAATGATACTAACGATGAAGTACGCAAAGCTGTTGTTTTAAACTACAATACCTCAAGTGAGACTTTAACGGCACTTGCAAAAGATGAAGTTGCCGATATACGCAGGATTATTGGTTGTCGCAGCGCAACGACTGAGGCGTTAAATTTACTAGCGAAAGATAAGATTATTGATGTTCGCCAAGCTGTTGCAGGTAATCACAACACCCCAAACTCAATACTCGAAGAACTCGCTAGCGACGAAAACCCCAAGGTTCGAGATTCGGCCAACAAGTGTATTACAGACAAAAAGAACCCTTTCTCTCAATATTAGATTTCACCGACGACTGGCAGATGATGTGGTCGTTGGGGCATTTTTTAAAACCGATTAAGAAAAAGCAACTCATGCACAGCATTGTTTTCATGAAGGAATCAATCGATAAAGTCTTTTGGGAATACGTTTCCGAATCATTGTTTTCACCCGGAGGATCTATTAGCGAATTTCAACGGCAAATCATGGAATTGGGTGCTGCCGCTGGTAGCGCTGAGATGGCAGAACACCTAAGTTATGCTTATTACCATGAAATAATCGATGATGGTTCTGAACCCTACATGGAAAAAGCTTTGGAATGGAACTGCATTGAGGCCTATCTAAAGAATGCCCCCTGGAGGCAGAGTGTATGGGACTCGGATTTCGAGCCAATCGTGAAAGCAAAAATTGAAAGTCATATCGAGTTGTGGATAGACCTCCACCCCGAAGTAACAAAAGAATATCAAGAAGGATACTATGTGCCCCGAAAGAGGAGATAAACGTCGGCAAGGTTGCGCCCTGCACGTTCATTCCGGGGGCACAATACAGGACTATTTCAGCCAGGGAATTGCTTTGAGCAGTTGAAGAACGCCGTCCCCGTTTGCGGCAAGGGTGACCACAAGGGCGGTGATGAAGACGAGGCTCCAACGTTCGAGCTTGGTGACGCGGCCATTGGTTTTAACGGCGTGGGCGTGAATGTCTTCGAGCTTCTCGTCTATGCGGTCAAAGCGCTGTTGGCAGCCATCGGGTAACTCGCTACATGATTTCATCATTGAGCTCCTGGCAATAGGCACTGGGCACTAGGCATTAGGGGAAGGTTGGGTCATTTTTGTTTCCTGAATTTCGGGGCGGGTTTCTTCGTGCTGAGGGTGCGGGACTTAGTCTCGAGAAGCGCGATGGCTCCGTCGACATCGCCGGCGCCGATTTTATGCAGCAGGTTCTGGCGGAGTACGGTCATGTAGATCTCGGAGTCGGCATCGATGGAGATCGCGTAGGTGATTATATCTACGGCATTGGTTTTGGCCGTCCGGTCCTTAAAGCGCTTGCCATCGACGAGCTTGTAGTTGGAATTCCTGACTTTGACCGGGAGGCTTTTTTCGTCAGCGAGACTGTCGAAACAGAAGACAGAGGTCAGAAGACAGAGGACGGCTATTTTTACCACAAAGGAACGCAGAGGCGAACCACTGAAAAAACGAAGCACACGAAACGGTGCGGATTGGGTTGGAACCACAGAATGCACAGAAGACACAGAATTGAGACTGGATAAGGAGTAATTCCGGTGCGGAATCGAATTTTGGTTATTCATAAGGCGGTTCCTAGTCGTTGGTTTTGGTGAGCAGTAGGTTGGCGAGTTCATCGATTTCGGTCTGGGTAGCCTCGGAGGCGAACCAGACCTGGAGGACTTTGGTGGGCATTGCATCGAGTGGGTGGTTGCGGAGATAGTCGAGCACGAGGGCATTGGCCTGCGCCGGGGTGAGCAGGCTGTTTCGCAGGGCATATTTGACGGCGGAGGAAAAGCGCTTCTCACGACCGAGTCCGGCCGGGGTGAGTTCCATGGTGGCCCCCATTTTCGCGTAGACTTCAGCGGGCGGATCGCCACGCCAGAGAGCCTGCCGTTCGTTGCAGAAGGCGATCTGTACAGGTGTGGCCCGCGGATCGGTCTTGGCGGTTTCCAATCCCTGGACAGAATGGGTTTGCTTGGCAAGCTGGATCAGCTCCCCCACCTTAGGGGTTTCCTGCGCAAAGGTGCTAACCGCGCCGACAAGCAGCACGAACATCAGGACGTTTCGGGTCATTGTATTCTCTCCCATTCTACGATTGGTGAAAACTGCAAGGCGTCGTGCCACGGCGAGGGATTTACGAGCGCGCCGCTTGTGGCATCGATTTGCTGGTACGGACTAGCGTGAATGGAACTGTTGTTCCAGGTGACGAGCCAGTGGCCGTTCGTCATGCTGGCCGGAGTCATCCACGGGAATTTATTCAGATCCATATCGGGGTAGAAGACCATGGCCCCGATGCGCCCCGGGGTATTGAGCGGCTCATCATAGGTAACGCTTAGGCCAAGGTCTGTGTGCGGGCGCAAAACGAGGTTATCGGGATAGGTCCGGGAGTTGTCGCAAAAGTAGAGGATGCCCTGATCATCAATCAGCGGGCCGGGAAAGGTGAATTCGATCGAGGGCCGCATGGAGGTGTAGATGTAGCGGAGAGGATTGCCCGATACCTGAGGATCATCAGAGACGTATTTGATGGTGCAGTCGGCCATGACTGGCGGGCCGGTATAGATACCGATGCCGCCCGCGTTGTCGGGTAGGATGCGGGGCACGGCATAGGGCTGTAACGTGAGTTTTAGACGGTATGCGGGCGGGATGCCGTTATAGCGTTGGCCATCGACGAGCCAAGTGGCGGAGGCTAGTGCTGCGGAGCAGCACAGCCAGGCAACAGACACTAGGCACTTGGCATTAAGGAAAGAGATTTTCATTAGTCGCTTTTCCGGATGAGTTCGAGGGTGCCATTGGTGGCGGTGGTTGAAATTACGAGAGTGTCGCCGAAGTTGAAGGGGTAGTCGGCCTCGGGGATCCAGGTAACATCCTGCACATTGGTCAGGGTTATGGTGGAAAGCAGAAATTCCGTTCCATTGCTAAGCCGCTTGATGGAGACGGTTGGATCGACAGGCTCTGTGAAGTGGAACAGGAGCGCGACGGGCTCCCAGCAAGAGCGCTTCTGATTGTTGGCAACAACAACCTCACCGGTTGAAAGGGAATAGGTTTTGGAGAAGCCGGAGGCTAGTGCTGCAATGCAGCACAGCAAGGCAAAAGGCACTAGGTACTTGGCATCAGGGAAAAACTTCATTGGGCAACCTCCGGAGCGGAATAGGATGGCGATGGAGCGCGGGAAGAACTGGCGGCGGGGATGGATTCCATCCAGATGCCGCGCAGAAAGACGTCGGCGCGAATGGCTGCGGCGTTTTCAGCCTCGGACAACGTCTTATCCATCTCCCCTTTTAACTGAAAGATTATGATGTTGGTGGCGTGCCGCAGGCAGGCCGGCGGCAATGAGTCGGCGGTTTCATCCATCACGGTATCCGGGTTGGATTCAATGGCGGCGCGGAATTCTCCCGCGACCATAGCGACGATATCATCCAACCGCCCGTATTTGTCCGAATTAGCAACGAGCCATTGCTGATAGTCTGCTACCAACGCCGGACTGAAGGCGGTTTGGATGGATTCGGATGTGACGGGAGGCCAGGACATGGTTTAGTTGATCGTTGTTAGTTGGGGGTTGTTGGGAAAGAGAGCCCGGTCAGGGACCGGGCCTACAACAGGCGGCGGGTTCATCGAACCCGCCCTACCCTTATGAAGTTGCGATGTTGAGACGGTGGGCGGCAGCGGAGTTGCTCACCTTGACATCTTCAGACCAATCGAACTTGGCAACTTCAACACGGCCGTCGTCACGCATGTAGGACCCCGGCACCATGAACTGGTTCATGAGGCGGAAGGTTTTCATGAACGAAGGATCGCGCCGGGAAGGCTGCGCCTTACGGGCGAAGACGAGCACGGCGTCGTCGAGCAGGAAGTTAATGTCTTCATCGACTCCTTCCGGAGCATCATCAAACACCATGTAGCTGGTGCGGACTTCCGGCGAGCCGATGAACATCTGGCCGGCATTCGCCTGGGTGGGCACAGCGAGGCCAACACCGGTACGGGCACCGGAACCGACCACAAAACGCCCGCGTACTTTGGACTGGTTTTTGAAAACGTTCCATGCGCTGGCACCGAACAGTACGCCAACGCCCATGAG
This sequence comes from Pontiellaceae bacterium B12227, assembly GCA_029432775.1. Classification (GTDB taxonomy): domain Bacteria; phylum Verrucomicrobiota; class Kiritimatiellia; order Kiritimatiellales; family Pontiellaceae; genus Pontiella. The sequence continues at coordinate 96,571 of JAROAZ010000008.1, forward strand.
CGAACCATACTTACAGGTTTTGATTACATCGAGAATGGCGTCGTCGATATCGGCCACCGGATCGGCTGCATCATTCCAGGTGAGGTCGGAGCCGGGACCAACGGCGTCGACGGCGAGATCGATCACCGACTTTTCGTGAGCGAGCGCCGCGACTTCGGCAACGGCAACCGCGCCTTCGCGCAACATGTTTTCCAATCCCTGGGATTCAAGCTGCTCCAGGTTATCGACCGGATAATCGAGCGCGTGTGGTTCGCAGTTGTAGGTTTCGTCGGAAACCTCGAAGCGCAATTCCGAGGCCCGGCCACCGAGTGTGCGAAGCGTCTTCGGAATATGGAACCGATTTTTCTCGGTGTACTTCTTATAGCGTCCGGTCGAGGTGGGCACCTCAATGGTCGGGGCGATAAAATCCGCCACCGGCATGATGGCGCTTTGTGCGGCCCCTTGGGCGAACTGGCGAAGCATCGGATTGGTACTGATTTCGGATAAGCGGCTCATTTAATTCTCCTTTTAGTCGAATATTAAGGCACTAGGCACTGGGCAATAGGCATTAGGGGTTAAGTTACGGTGATGACTCCGAGGGGAAGCGGACGAAGCAGCAGAAGCTGGCCATCAACGGCGAGCTCTTCGGCAATACCGATACCGCGATAGTCACCGGCATCTTCCGGCAGTACGGTGACTTTTCCGGCTTGGCCTTCTACAGCAGGATCGGCAAGTACCAACGTATCGCCGGGATTGCAGGTTCCAACGATTGGAACTCGGATATTTTTATCGGGATGAACCGGCATGAAGTAGCCGTTCTCGCCTGCCCCCGCTCCTTCGAGCACAATATAGGGAACAAGATCATCCTGCGCGGTGGGCAGCAGCATCTGCGCCGCGCCGGCATTTTGTGACAATGTCACAAAAAGGTCAGCGGCAGCGGTAAGGTCTTCGCCGCAGGGCTTGACGATCGGGCCGGACTTTACGTTTGTTTGACTCATGTTTGACTCCTTATTTTTCGCCACAGAGGGCGCAATGGGACACAGAAAATAGCTCCTCAACTACTGCATCAATTCTTGCTCAGCGCGGCGGAAGGCATCGGGGTAGCCCACGCTTTCGGTTTTCATAATTTCGCTGGCACGGTTGCGGATCTTGACGGCGTGCGCTTCCGATTCGGGTTGAGCGTCGCGGTTATGCGTCGCCTTGATTTTTGAATCCCGGTTATGCAACGGGCGGCGAGTATCCGCTGCCGGTTTCTTGACCGGTTCCGGGGTTTTCAGGTTTTTGAATACCGCCTCAGTAAGTTGACGGTTTTCAATAAACTGCGTGCGGACTTCTTCGCGGTTGTCAATGACGTCGGCATGCTCTTCAAGAAAAGCGTCGGCATCCGCTTCGAGCTGCGCCTTTTCGAGATCAGCGATTTTGGATTCAGCCGTTTCAGCACGGTTGAGCAGCGCTTCGACCTCGCCAGGCGGCGTGATGTTTTCAATGGCGGACTGGATCACTTCCGTATCTGCTTCGGGCGGCAGATCGAGTTTCTTGAGCAAAGCATCAACAATGGCTTTCATTAATTCCTCCTGAGTTAGGTTGGGGTCCTTATAAGAAGATGCGTTTTCAAACGGGCCATCACTGGCGCGATTGGAAAGGGGCAGAATTCCTTTCAGATTGGGATCGTTGGTGACGGCCGCATTGAGCAAGCGAACCGGGCGCAGACGATTGTCGCCCAGGTCCTCGCAATCGGCCTTCGCCCAAACAGGGGAAAGGAAGCGATAGCGGCCGCCCTTTACGGCGGTTTCGCCGATGTCGCTCCACCGGATATTGGCGAAAAGCCCGCCGGTGTCTTCAGATTCACGGAACTGCAGATCTGTAATCCAGCCTGCTGCTTCGGAATGTTTTTCGGCGTCCAGCGAGAAATGATCAAAGTCGATCAGAAGGCCGGGAAAGTTTTCTGACTCGCGACGCGCGTTTTCAAACGCGCCCACCATGCGAGTGCAAGCTTCGGCATCGATCACCTGATTGATTCCGGCTGCTCGGTGCGGAAACTCGCCCAACGGAGCGAGTTGATACCAGTCGTCCTCGGGCAGTTCAAAGTTGCGATTTAAAATAAAATTCATCTTACCTTAATGTGGAAAATCAAACGGAGGGAGTCTTCCCGGCTTCATCCGCGGGCAAAGTCGAGAGGGTGTAGCCGGTTTTTTCCGAAATCTCCTCCGCTTTAACTTCGAGTCCAGCGGCCTTGAGCAACAGGGCATCCTGAACCACCTGGCGGGTTTCCTGCGTAAGGTTGGGCGAGAATTCGAAGTAGGCTAGAACGGGCTGGCCGGGAAAATGTTGCTCCAGCAACGGGACATCGATGGCGTTTTGTAAAACACCCGCAAGGGTAACGGCATCGGATTTGGCAATCTGCAAGAAAGTGTCCTGATGGGCACCACCTGCCAGGGTGCCGCTACCGGATTCAGCAAGCATCGTTAATAGTCCGCCGGTCGCGGCAATAGTGATTTGCTCGTCGAGATATTTAATCTGTTCCTGAAAGGGCGGCTTGTCCCCTCCTCCATTCACAAACTTGATGTCGCTTTCATGCGGCAGAAAACCGCGTCCGTCGGACAGGATCTGCTCGGCAATGGTTTGATACTCGGTCTGCTTGTCCTCCGGCACATTGGGCGGACCGACCAGAAAAATGGACGGAATGCCGTAGACCGCAAGATAGGAATCCCAGTCGCGTTGAGATAGATTTTTGCGCAGGTAAAGCACGCTTAGGATGCGGTCGAGCGCGGCGGTTTCATGAATAATGAAATCGGCGGAATCGATGGGCTCGCCGCGCATTGTGCCGGGATTCGCTCCGGCGTTGTATTCCCAATCCCCGAAAAGACCATCCCGAAGCCAGAACCATTGTTCGACGGGTTCGAGCCGTTCGATGAGGCCGTTGGCTGCCCAGTGTTTTTCAAGGTGGGCGAAGCCCCGGAAGAAACCGGTGAAAAGAAATGAAACGGCTTCGCGGAAATTGGCGATATTGTCGTAAACAAGGCGAAGGAAGTCGGCCTGTTGCTGTGCGAGCGGGTTGTCCTGCGCCTGGGAGCAGATACGAATGTCCCAGTCAAGTGAAAGCAGTGCAGCCCGGCGCCGCTGTATGACGGAATGGATCATCGCATCGGAACGCTCCATATAATAGTAGAGCCATTGGAGATCGGCATATTTTCCGCGCTCTCCCGCTTCCTGCAGGGCTGTGAGGCGAGACATGTTGAGACCGCGCAATGGATTGTAGGCATCGCGCCAGCCATGATTTTTCTGGAGATAGATTGAACCGTTCATTACTTTCCCTATGTCCTCCGGCCATTATCGGTCGCTGCGCTCGCGGGTCGCATGATTTCCTCACTTAAAACTGAAAAATCAAACGGGCTTACTCGAGTGACCGCGATCGAGGGAACCAGCGGGGTCGAGATTTTAGACCGTTGGAAAGCGGAATAATCGGGCCGCAGGACTCGGTCTCCCAGCGGCGGTGATTCGCCAAAGCCAGTGCGATGACGCAGTCATCATGAAACCCGGCAGGTGCGTTGTAGGAGATCCGCCCGCGTGCTGAAATCTCGTATTCATAACGCTGCATTTCATTTGTGAGGACATTCCATTCCGTGGGCCAACTGACTTTTTGCTGTTCGACAGCGACTATCAAACGCTGGATCAGCTCCACCTTTGAAACGGATGAGAATTTGAACGGTTCGATATTTCCATAACGCCGGGAAAGATCGTCGTAGATCGGATCGCCGGCGCCGGTGGCGTCGAGGATCAACCTACCGCGCCACTTACGGGCGAATGCAAGGATACGATCCTTCTGCACCGGCCAGTCGAGTTGATTGAACCGTTCCATTTCCAGGCAGCGACCATTACGGGAGTTCATCGCAACCAAAACCGTGAAATCGGTATGCTTGGCCACATCACATCCGATCACTACCGGCCCCGCGCGGTCATCGCGGGTAAGAGCCGATTCAGGAAACAGGCAGGACGAAACCTTGCGGAATACGCCGGCAGAATCTTCAAGGAATTGGGCTTCATATTCCTGCTGGAAAACATCAGACGGCAGTGTCCGCCTGGCATCCTCCCATTCCAAAGCCGGAAAATATGGACTGTCGGAGCTGGGGAAACTAAACGCGGCATAATCGGGTTCATTTGGATCTTCGCCCCGCGTGAACATGTCGTAGAACCAGTTTCGTCCTTTCGGCGTGGAGATAAACACGGCCCAGCCCTGAGTCTGGGCAATAGTGGGACGCAAAATGTAGTTCCACACATCGAGCGGAACCAATGCCGCCTCGTCGATGACCAATCCTCGAAAACCATAACCACGAATATTTTCGGGGTTGTCGGCGGACAGGAACCAGATACTAACGGTGCCGAAAGGCCCGTCAAATTCGGCGCGTGACGGTGTGCGGCCAATAAAACGAACAAAGCCACCGGCAATATCGCGCAGCGCTTCCTTGCCACGGTCGGCCACGTTGTAGGTCGGCGCAATCCAACCATAGTCGCCGGGTGCGAGCGCACCACGATCAATGAGTTCCCCAGCTAAGCAGAGCGTTTTTCCGAATCGGCGTCCGGTGCAGACAACGCGGAATCGCGTGTCGCGGGCGTCGTGGATTTGCTGCTGGCCTCCGTGGGGACTGTAGTTGAGAGTGATAGCCATTGTACGACTCCATCGTTTTCGATTTGTAGCGATGCTTCTTTGGGAAGCAGTGGCATGATGATTCGGCGGAAGAACCAAACGGGATCGCGTTCGAGCGACTTCTGAAGACCTTCGCGAAGTGTTTCCAGGGTTCCTGCTTCATTGAGCAAAGAATCAAGTGCACCCAAGGCCTGCATACGACCCCCGCGAGTGCCTTTTTTCTTTCCTGAAGGATTGCCAGATTGTCCGGGTTGAAATTGCATAGTTGTTCCTCACTTAAAGAGAGAAAATCAAACGGGAGCAGATTTTGTTTCAAGGCGTTGCAGGCTCCTGCTAAGAGCAGGGAAATGCAGGGGCGCGGAGCGCACGCGCAGCGCTGGAAGGGGGGTCCCTCCGGGGGGAAACCATCCGGTTGGCTTCGCCTCCGGTTCCGTTGCCGTTCCCTATGGTCACTGCTTTCGCAGGCTCAAGCCTTCCTCCCGTTGGTCGTCTCGCGCTGCTCGGCCTCGCGCCGCTCGGGCGAAAAGTTCCAGACATGAACCACGACCTTCGGACGTTATTTCACCGCTGGTGAAATTATCTATCGCTTCGCTTTCGGGGAAACTTATTTTTTTGGAAGGGGGTCCGGGGGAAACCTTTTGTGCCACTCCCGTTGGTCGTTGCTTCGCATTCGCGAAGCCTCACTGCGCAAGCTTGTGTCCAATGGTTGGAAGTTTTGAAACGGATTGAAACGCCGTTTGGGGCCCCACACCCCTACCCCTCTCCCATCGGAAAAGTTCCAAGGATTGGAAACCTTGAGTTTCCAATGTCTGGAAGATCCAATTGCCCCGCAGGGCAGACGCTGGCGGCCGTTCCAAACATTGGAACTTCTTTCCTCGGGCGGGGGCCTAGGGGCGTGACCAGCGAGCTTGCGAGATGGGCGCGCCATGGCCGGGCGGGAGGGGGATGCGGTGGGCGTAGGCGATAGCCGGAGCCCGCGCGACCACGCCTGCCCCGCCCGGGCTGGTGATGCAGTGGCCGGAGTCGGACACCCTTCCGAGCAAGCTCGCATAATGACTTGTTATGTTGGGTGGTTGAAATTCTATTTCCAAAAGCCACTGAACATAATCAAGCATTATGCGGGTTTGCGAGTTTGCCCCCGCCAGCGCGAATACCTGGAGCGGTGCCGGAGGCAGCAGAGAAGCTAGGGGCGTGCGAGGAACGAACCGCTCATTGCTTCTACAAACGAGGAATAAACGCATAGCCCCGCAGGGCAGGCCGTAGGCCCCCGGAGGAAGAACGGCCCGGGCGGCTGAAGATTTGGAGAGAGCCTGCGAACGGAAATCTTGAGCCGTTCGGATCAGCCGGACTTCCGGAGCGCACTTGAAGCGCTTGAGCCGAATTTGCGTGGAGCTCCCCGAAGGGCTTGGCCGGGCGAGCTGGCGTAGCCTTGTTTGCCCGGTGAGCGGAGCGCAAAGGCGGCTGATGCGCTGCCGTGGCGGTAATAGCCGCCACCCATACCGCGCTGACAAAGGAGAATTTGTGAAGGAAGTGGAATGAGCACAGCCTGCAGCAGCCCGCGCTGACCAGAAACGCTGCCTCCGATTGTGACCTAAGAACTTTGGACGGGGTGGAACCCGTCCCTCCACTTTAAAGCGCTGGTTGCGGAAGGCTGGCGGAATGAAGCTGGATGAACAATTTCTTCTTTGGCTCTGAACGCGGCGAACATCCCCCCGTTGCGGGGGGCTTGGGGGGTAACTCGAATCAGCGCGAGGTGAACTTTGTGGATGATGGTGAACAAAGGGAAGCTGGTCGGCCATCGTAGATGAGTCGCCAGCTCCCGACGTGAACCGGAAGAAACAAAGGGCGCCTGGCGGTGCGGTATAGGTAAGCTGGAATCGTGACAGCGTTCTGCGTAGCAGGTTCTGAGCGCGAAATTACTCTCTACAGTCGCAATCAGCTGCGTAAGGGATGGCGGGCGGGAAATAGTACAACGGACAAAACCGAAGTAGTACTATCCATCAGGTAAGCCAGGCAATTTTCCGACATTGTGAAGGTTGTCCTTGTAATCTGAACTTAAATTCCAATCACCGCCGCAATACTTGGTAATGCACCGAGTCCCTTCCGGCGGCATGTAGGAGTGCAGCGAAAAGTGAAGGTAAGGATACTGCTTTGAGAGACGACGAAAAAACTCCCATGGGGGCGACCATGCTGTACTGAAGCCGTAAACCAAACTGGACTTGGTAACACGGATCAGCTTGCTGCAATCGTGTACGTCCCACTTACAACCCCAGTTGTCGGCCTGCCATTTCATATCCACCGGCCACCCGTCTTTTTCCAGAACATAGAGTCCTTTTAGAATGTCTTCAGGCGGAGGGGGGAAGAAGCGCGCAAACATAAAGTCGGACTTACGAACTTTTCCCTTAGCATCCGTGTAGGTACCGCACGCCTGGCGACGAAAAGCACGGCGAGCCTTTTCATGGCCCGTGACGTATAGTGTATTCCCAACCCAGTTTGGCATTTTAACCTCCTACAATTTCATTGATGAACTTACCAAAACACGTACAATTAAACACGCATTTTTGTAAGCGCAATGTAACAGGAGAGCAGAGATGGCAACGACGAACTCAACAACAAATGTACTCCATGCAAATGCACCAAAAGGCTTCGATTTAGCTTCCGAGATAAAACGAGCCAAAGAGGTATGGGTAGTTACTGCCTTTGCCCATTGGTCGGGCTGGAAGCAAATCCGCAATGGAATCTTAAGCTCGAGAGCAAAAACGACTCTGGTGGCCGGGCTAGACTTTTGCCAAACCGAACCCCGAGTACTCAGGGACTGGATAGGGAAAGATCTGGGGGCTCTTAGAGCGAAGGCATTTATACATGTGGGCAAACGAACCTTTCACCCAAAAATCTTTGTCGTTGAAGGAAAAACAACCTTTGCCCTTGTTGGCTCCGGGAATCTTTCTGCGGGAGGGTTGGGCAACAACGTCGAGTGTTTTTCGTATATCGACAAAGTGAAGACCGTCGGTGAAATCAAAGCGTGGCTCAAAATGGCACTCGAAAAGAATGATGAATTTGTACCGATAACGACCCAATATATCAAAACGTACGAAGCCAAGTGGAAGCTAGCCGAGAAATCCAAAAAAGCCACCGAGAAAAAAGGATTGGAGGCAACGTCCATTATCTCTAAGGCCAATAAAGCAAAAATGAAGGATTGGAGTGCAGCCGTTGCGGAGGCTAAGAAGTACTTTAAATCATCAGAATTTGGATGGCATAAAGACCAGAAGAATGCTGCAAAAAGAATTTTAAAAGTACTGCACTATCCAGAGTTCAAATTTGATAAAGCTGACTGGGACGAATTCTATAAAATAAAAAACATGGGACACCTAATACCCATCTATAAATACCGCGTTTTTAGGCAACGAACCAAGCTACAGAAGTCTCTTCGGATATTAGCGGATAAGTCATTAAATGTTGCTGATCGTGTAGACGCAGTTCTTGACCCCTCAAAAGCCAGTCATGTTACGCACTTGGGCATTAATGCTGTCACAAAAATTCTCGCTTCAATGGAGCCAAAAAAATACCCGGTATGGAACGCCCCAGTAAAAAAAGCTCTAGCTTATTTTGGTTATGAAAGTCCGAGGGGCGCTTCTGTGGGACAAAAATATGCGGCTTATGCTGAACTCATGAAAAAATTCATGAAAGACTGTGGAGCCCCCGACATGTTGGCACTCGATTGCTTTTTCTACTATAAGAACTGGGAAATAAATCAATAGCCGACTGTTCGAGTCTACCCACTCTTCCGACGGCGGGACTGCTTAGCAACCTTTTCGGGGAAGAGAGCCTGTAGTGCCGGCCAGTCACGTAGGGCACGTTTGTGTCGCATCTCGGCGAGCTGGATCGACGTACCCTGCTGCTCCGCGATTTCGCGGTAGGACCAACCGAGAAAACGTAAGGCAACGATTTCACGAAGCTCGGGGTCAAGGGTAAGCAATCCCTGGAGACAAGTGGCAAAGGTTGAGGCCGGGAGTAGAGTGTCGTCCGGTAATGAACAGCGAGCAGCAGAACCGGGGTCGCGGCCCCCGGCTACAGAAAACGAGGACAAGGCAGGCTGGAAGCCCGCGGCACGGTCGGGATTCTCTTCATCGAAAGGCACGGAGAAAAATGTATCTTCACCGAGTTTGCATTTCGCGCACGGGGTCTCTTTCCAGGGTTTGGAAGTATAGTCACCGCGCTGGATGGATTCATAGTGTGGGCATTTATGGCATTGCATAGCTGGATCCGGTTTGGAGTTGGAGGTTTTGAGTTTGGTGTAGCCACGGAACGACATGGACAAACTTGGATGGAAGGGCGTAACGCGGGATGCGTAACCATGGTGGAGGGGCCGGCAAGATGCCGGTGGTACGACACGGATTAGCGAGCGCGTCAGTAATGACGCAGGTAGGCATGAGCAGAGCGCGTCGGTTCCGGACGAAATTAATACTGACGCGGATACTGACGCGCAGGAAACCCTTGCAAACAGGGCTCTGCGACAGTGCGTCAGTATTTCCACTAAATATATAAATAATATATAATAGGGATAAATCCCCCGATTCCCGTGCCGAACAGGGCGAAAAAGTACTCTGAGAGACTTTTTTAATCGAAGTGGAAACTGACGCGCTTCCGCTAAAAGGGTGTTGTTTCATCGGTTCCCCTTCCTGAAAGCTGCGAAATATTAATGATCCAAACGCGGGTGGTATGACGACGCCCCTGCTCCATCGAATAGCCTTGAGAGGCGAGCTTGGATAGTTCGCGACCGACTTTGGCGGGCGTGTATTTGGCGGCGATGACGGCGAGGCCGTCGGTATCGTTGAGCATCGCCGAAAGTAATTCTGTGGAGGATCCTTCCCAGGTGTCCTCCACCTGCCCCTCGAAAAACTTCAGCAGCACTTCGAGAAATGAATAGGCGCTGGATGAATGGCGTGCCGCCTCGAACAAGGAATCCTCACAATAGGTCTTAACCCCGTAACGGGATTCGCCCAGGACTTTGTCCGGCGGTTGCCAGTCGAGTAACCAACGAAGAAAGAACGGGAGCTCGGCAGTAATGATGGATTCGATATCGCGCGGGAAGGTAAATGTATCTCGCTCGGCAATCCGGAAGAGATTGATTTTGTCTCGGTTGGACAGGTCGACATCGGGCAGAATACGAATAGACTCGGGATCGGTATTACACGTAACCACCACCCTTCCGTTCCACTCGATCAGTTTGTCGACCCGGTATTTCTCGCGCACGGAAAAGGTACGATTGGCGGCCATCTTCTTGATAAGGGCTGAGAACTTGAGATGCGACTTGTTATCAGTAAGGGGAACAACGTCGTCGACCGCCCAGACGGCACTGGTAAACAGATGACTATTGAAACCGTCCTCTCCAGACAGGAATGAGCTGGCATCGATATGGCCGCCGAAGATACGGGATAGAATCACATTGGAAAGCAGTGTCTTCCCCGTATTTGGAACTCCGGCAAAGAAAGAAGCCTGCCCGGGGCGCATCCGGCCTTCGAGGGCGGATTCGTACCACCGCTTCAACCAGGCGTAGAAATAGTCCAGCTGTTCCTGGGGATCGAAGAAGCCGGCGAAGTAGTCCCTTATCCAGGGATAAGGGCAGTTGGTGGTTGGTGGTTGTTGGTTGGTGGGCGGTGCGGATGGATCGGACATTGGGGACAATGTCCCTCCAGAGGCGAGATCATGGATCTCGGCTACAGCTGCGGCCTGGTAATATTCTTCTTCGGTGGCAGGTTGGAGAACGGTGACGGTCGACGTATTGAGTACGCGGTTGCCGCCGACCAGTACGATGCCTTTGGGCCGATGTACCAACGGAGCGGCGCAATGAATGTCTTGCTGATCCTGGATTCGGAGCATGGCCTGTTCGATTTGACTAAAGTTTTCACCGCGCGGAGCCTGAGCACGCAGGCCACGATCTACTTTTAGATAAAGTGCTATGTCGGCCTTACTGTAGGATCTCCATTCGCCACTGCTTCGTTGTCGCCAGTAATCGCGACCATCGAAATAGACATCGGTAACACTGCCGCCAATCCGATCTGCCTCAAACTGTTTAACAAACTGACGGCCCAAAATAACCGACCACGGAACAAAGGCCGTACCTCCGGTAAAGCATTGCATACCGGATTCACGTACTACGGCCGCGGTCTCGTTATCTGCTTCAGCATCCCAAAAGCGAACGCCACGGGCACCTTCATAGAATTCGCCCTGCCATATGCCGGGAAACTGGCGCTCAACCTCTGCTGCCACGACGTCCATAGGAATAACCGGACCGAGTTTCTGCCATGCATAATTGTGGGAGGATTCAACCGCCCACTGCATCATGAAAGCGGGCGGAATCTCATCGCCGGACAGGGAAAGCCAATCCGTACCGGCTTCATAATATTTGCAGGGATCGTCCAACGCCTCGGCATCAAGGCCGACCAGCAGTTTGGTGAGTCGGAGCTTCTTTCTGATGTGCCGCATAAGCTTGGCGGTAAGATCATTCCGATGCAACGGGAACGGCTCTGCCAGTTTCCACAACAGACGAGCCCCGCCGGAAGTAGTACGGCAAATGTATTGCGGCCTGAAGTCTACGCAGCGTTCGAGCACGCTATCGCGCATGTACTGATCAATTTTACCGTCGTAATCCGCCACGATCCAATGGAGCACATAGGCTGGATTGTTTTTTGAGTCGATTCGAGCCCCGGCAATAAGGCCTTCATAGCCGGAATAGAATGTGTGCTTCACATCAGGATTATTCCACCGGGTCTTGGGCGGTGCCTTTGTTTTGGTTTCCCATGGCGAACATTCGGCGGTGCGGGATGAGGATAGATTGGGTATGGCTAAGAGCATATTGGCATTTCCGATTTTAGATTTTTGATTTCCGATTGGCGGGTCTCCGACGGGAGCAACAACAAGGCAGGCTGGAAGCCCGCGATACGAAGAGCAGCGGTCTCGGCGATACCGCCCTACCCTGACGACTGATCAACATGGAAACTTCCTCCCGTTATTTCGTGTAGTGCTTGTGAATGGTGGCTTCGGCTTCGACCGGACAACCGGCAATCCACTCCGGAGTAGTCGACATGATGGCGAGGATCTGTTCACGGGCCTGGTCTGCCATGGACTCGGGAACTTCGACGATCACCTCGTCATGAACATGGAATACGATGCGGCCGATACCGGCACGCTGGATTGCCAAAAGGTGTTCGGCAAAAACGTCGCGGGCTGTGGCCTGTACGAGGTTCTCGGTAAGCAGTCCGCCGTAGAGTTTGCGTCTCCGGCCACCCCGCTCCGTGGTGGCGGTATAGTAACCGTGTGGATTCTTACAGACGGACAGGTAACGAAGCTCCCGACCGGATGGCAGCTCGACATGATAGTCACCGCCGGCACTGCGCTTGAATTCTCGATCGAGCCGCTTCCAAAGGTTGGAAATACGAACGTTCTTTGAGCGGAAGTCCTGCACGCTCTGTCGGGCCTCGGCGAATGTAATGTCAATACCGCCCAGATTCTTGGCCACCGCCACGAACTTCTTCGGCCCGCAGCCGTAACCCAGGCCAAGGGTTCTGGCTTTGGCCAGAGAACGCATGCCCGAATCGACATCCTTCAACGGGCGTGAATCAGTGTAGTCCATGGTCGAGCGCGCGTGGGCCTCATAAATATCGACGCCATCGCGAACGAGATCGAGAAAGGCCTGATCATCGATCAGCCAGGCAAGAACGCGCGGCTCAATCTGGCAGAGGTCGGCAACAATGAATACGTTGCCGGGTGCCGGAATAAAACAACGGCGAAGATCAACATCGAACAGTTCACCGCGCGGCATGTTCTGTACGTTGAACCCGGCATCGCCGGACCAACGCCCCGGTACTGCGCCGAAATATTTAAGGCCATACGGGAAGCGACAAACGTGAGATGTGACGATTGCCACTGCACTTCGTTTCGTTGCTGTCGCAAGCTCCAGCCTCGCTTCGCGTGAGTCGTGATTCGGTGCGGACTGCGGCGCGCTCGGAGAGCACGCCCTACCCTCTACAAAGAGGCGGGAGCGGACGGTGTTGAATCTTTTGAGGAGCATATTGGTTCGACGATAGATCCGCATGGCATCGACCCAGACATATTCAGAACCATACTTTTCTTCCCACGCTGCGCACTCGGGAGAATCCATAGCGAGGGAAACCGGGCAAGGTATACCAGCCTCGCGACAGGCAATACCCAGCTTTTGGCGGGACAGCGGTTTGTCTTTGTAGATATCCTTTACCCAGGGAAGCTGCTGGACCGCATTGAATCGCTGGGACTCCAAAGACTGGATAGATTTTTCCAACCGTTGGAAGTCGACGACAATCCCCTGCTGGCCCCATTCATAAGTAAGCGTAGCCAGTTCCTGTTCTTCTTCCGGCCAAAGATGATTGTAGCGATCCCAAAGAAGATAGCAGAGCCGAGCATCCTCCAAGGCATAGGCCGTCATATCCTCGTTATCAAGGAGCTCTGTGCCGGATTGGCCCTTGGCTTTGTCGCGTTGGGTTTTGTCAACGTCGATATCGAGAAGCTGTTTACAAGCTCCTTTCAAGGATCGTGGCGCCGACAAGTAAACCGACATGGAAGCGGTACAGCGCCAGACAGGAAACTGGAAACCTGAAATATGAGACTTGAAATCAGGAATAACTTTCAATGACTGGAGGCGCTTGAATACGAGCGAATCAAAGGCCGCATTATGGGCAACGAGGATTGCGTTGTTGAAGATTTCCCATTGGGCAAAACCTTCGGGATGGCCCGCCCACTCAAACGGACCGGATGCGGTGGTTCCGTAAATCGACATGAGGTAGCAGTCAAATTTTGAATGATGGACGTATGACCACGCATCCATCTTTTTGAGGGAATAGTCACGGTCGTAATAGGTTTCAAAGTCGATGGCCAGCACCGTTGGTGCAGTTAATGGTGAACCGCTCCCTTCGGGCGCTATTTGCATTCGCAAATTATCTATCGCTTCGCTTTCGGGTTGGTTATTCGTTATTGGAGGCATGTGAAATCCAATGGTTGGAATATTTAGAGAAGTAAGGGCGAAAGGGATGCCCCCAGCCTCGGAACGAAGCTGGAAGCATCGTCTACGGTTACAGCAGGGTTGTGATGAATTCGACAAACTCATCATCGTGTTTTCCGTGCTGACGCAGACGGGGAACGTAGACCAGGTTCGTGCCGAGTTTTTCCCGGCGGACCTGCAACGTCCATTTGCCCTTGTGCAGCTCAGGCTGCCCGGTCTCCTTATTACGCAGGGCGAAACGGGCGGCCGTGTTGATCGCTTTCCCGGCCCGACTGTAGGCCGAACCCTTTAGCGTCCAGAGCGCCAGTTCGTAGGCCTTGTCATCCACACCCTGAATGGAGAACTCTTCTGCCAGCTCATCGGATGGGGCTTCAATCAGCAGCAGTGCAGTAAGGATCGGGCGCCACGGAGGTTTTTCATCGCCCCGCCAATCGATCCAACCGCCCCGCTCCTGTACCTCTTCGAGGGTCTCAACAATCTCCGGAGTATCCTCCACACCATAGTCGAGGTTCTCCTGAAACTGCTTTTTGGCATTGAGGACCGTGACGTTGATCGGGTCGGACCAGACCTTCGGATCCTGCCCCGGCTCCAAAAGGACAATGTCCTTGTTGTAGACGATGGAGCCGGGCTCGAAGTCTTCGGACATAGGACCGACGGCCTGAACGATATTGATGCGTGGCAGCCGAAAGTCCTCTTCAGCAAAGTCGCCCATCAGGCCGCCGATGGCCGGGATGTCAGAGGACGGAGTACAGAGGGCAGAGGGCGGCACTACGGTGGGAGTCATCGGGGACGATGACCCTCCAGTCGGTGCGGACTGACCGAGGTCATGGCCCTCGGCTACATCTTTGGATGCTGATTTTTTGAACGATGTTTTTTTCTTAGCTGTCATTGGTATTACTCCTTGGGTTTAGTTTTAGGTTTTAAGTGCGAGGCAGGCGGGACGCCTGCGGTACAGCTACCGCTCCTTGGCCAGGTAGGTGACTTCGGTTCCAGTGACGCAGAGGCCTTCTGCGGATAAGAGCTGATTCATACGGCGGATGGCTGCCGCGCCTTTGCCGCGCTCCTGCCGACTCTTAACGGCCTTTTCCAATGCCGTTACTGAGATAGAACAGGCGGGGAGGAAGTCATTAAGCGGAACATCAAATTCGTCCTGGATGATTTCCCAGACGAGAAGGATGTCCTTGATGGTGCGCTGTCCTGAACGGAACTTGAGGCCATAGCCAGGGATCTCCTGACCATCCTGCACCATATCGAGAGCGTGCTTCCGCACACTCTGCGCCCAGTCCGCCAAGACCGGCGCAAGCTTGAGAGCCAAGGCCATTTGTTTGGGATCGGTAATGTTGGACGGGTGCATTTCATCCGGCAGTTGCAGCTCATCGGAATAGCTGGTCGCGATCGCCAATGCTTTGGATGCCAGAGCAGGACACTCGGCTTTGCGACCGCAATACTCGCAGTTTTCCGGGTGTGGATTATGCGGGCTGTTTTCGTCTTCCGCTTTTTGGATCACATCCGACAGACGGGCTTTCATGCGGGCATAGTCTTTCGTGCGGAAAAAGCTATGGACGGATTTAGTGTCACAACGCGGTTGTAGGAATACGACATCGACGAGCTCGACATCGAACCGATCAAACACACCGAGTGCGTAGGCCCAGCCCTGCAGGTTGATTTCAGCAGGATCCACGGGAACCCGGCCCATTTTATAATCGATGAGGACGGCTTTATCGGAGCCGACGAGCACAACATCGGCCGTTCCGAAAGTGAGGCCGCAGATCTCCAGTCTCAACTCGTTGTGGCGGGTGCATTGGGATATGGATGCCTGCAAACGCGATACATCGGTAATGCAGGATTCAACCTGAGCGCACTGCTCGGGATTGAGTCCTTCCAGATTATTGGTTTCCGCAGCTTCGTGCATGCGGGTACCTTCGTCGGCCGCCGCGGACGAACCCGGGCGGTTCTGCCAGTGCGGACAGATTTCCTTATTTTTCAGGGATGAGGGGCCGTGCTTTGCATGTTTAGTTGGCATGGGGTTTCCTTTGGTTGGTGGGGTTCGTGATGAGTGAAACGTGAGGCGTGATCGCCGAGCTACGGGGGATGCGCAGACAGAGATGTCCGCGCCACATGGAGGAGCCTAATCATGAGTCGGCCTCCTGGGCCTTAAGATCTTCGGCGCGGCGCTTGAGGATGCGGTGTACATCGCGGGCCGCACCGAGGGCATCGCCGGAAAAGATGATGTGCACGTCGTGGACGTATTCCAAAATAGAGAGCTGCCGATAGATGAACTGCGGCGTCACCCGGCCCCGCATGAAGACGGAATAATCGAAGTGGTCAACGTCTTCCCGGTTGGCCTCGACCACATAGAAGATGCGAGGCATGTGATGAATCGACCGGGCTCGGCGAATCTTCTTCAGCTCGCGGGTAAAGCTGCGGGACATGGCCAGCGACTGGATGAGGTCAGCCAGTGATTTGCGTTCGACGGCAAAGGCGTTTTGGTCACCTTCGATGGCATAGTCGAATGTGGCGATGGTGCCGCGTACCGCACGAGCCGGTTCGAAGATGAGGGGGTTTTGTTCCCGGGTGTCGCATCGGATGATCATTGGGCACCGCCAGACTGTTTTTTGGAACCACTGATAGACGCGGAGGAACGCTGATTATTCGGTGCGGACGGATTTTTATTGCCACGAGAAGGCACAAGAGAACACGAAGACGGTGCGGAGTGCGAATTTGATTGTTGCTCTGCGGTCGGGGGCGGCGAGTTCGGCGAACACGCCCTACCTAAAGACGGGTCACGCATGAAGGCAGGCAACGGGTCGTGGTCGTAGGCAAACTGGAATTCGAGCCAGAGATCGGCCTTTGCCACCGTGTCGCCACCGTGTGCGAGCTGATAAAGTTCTTTGAAGCGGTTCTTCAGCGCCTTCGGCGGTGAAGCGTGAGGTGTGAAACGTGAGTCGTGATCGGAGGGGGGATCCGCCTTCGGCGTTGGTACGTGATTCATAGTACGTAGTCCTTAGTGCGTAGTGCTTAGAGAGGCCGGGGCCGGCAAGATGCCGGCGGTACGTTCGTTGACAAGCGCGAGGATATCGGAGCGGCGGAGCCGGAAGGCGTTATGGTAGATCTCAACTTTGGTCAGACGACCATCGCGGATCATGCGCCAGAGCGTGGCACGGGAGACTCCGAGAAGTTTGGCGCTGTCGCCCATACCCATGAGGAGAGGGCCCTCATCAGAGGGCTGAGGACCGAAGTCGGAAGACGGATCGGCTTCGCCTTTAAGGATGGCGAGGGCCCGATGCTTCGCCTCGTCGTCAGCAGTGAATACTGCCTGGATTATTTCGTCGTTTGAAACGTTCTGCATTTTTCTGCTCCGATTTTGTTTTCGCGGAACAAAAAAAACCTGCTCCGCGTTGAGTACGGGGCAGGTTGTAGCAGTAGGCTCAGGGATAAGTGGCGGGCACGTGCCCCACTAATTTTACCAATCGGGGAAATCGCCTTTTTTCAGGTGTTTTTTCAGAGCAGATTCTGAGAGGGACACGTGCTGAGCCGCTCTTTTTCTAACCTCGGTAAAACTTAGGGCCGGATTTTTGCGATGGTAGGTCCACATGTAGTGCCTAGCCTCTTCATATTTCAGAAGGAAGGTCTGTGCCCTGGCTTTGCCCCCGGCAGAGGCAGAGTGCTTAGTTTTGGAACCTCGCGACGCATCGGGCAGGGCTTTTTTCACAATGGAGTCGATCCGGGATTCGAGCGGATCGGGACAAGTGCACTCGGCACATGGACCGGGGCAAGTGCCGGTGAATCCCCCTTTCGTCTGAGAAAGACATTCCCGCAACGGCACCGAAGAGATCCCGCGTTCCTTAAGCAGGTGGACGGAGCTTTCCCGGCGGGTGGCAAAGAGGATGCAGCCGATCTTTTCGGGATCGGTACAGTCCTCAATGGCCTTGTGCGCCTCCGACTCGGTGTAAGCCAGGCAGACATAAACATGCCGAAGCTCGGTGGAGGTCTGGCAACGACCGAGATACATCAGGTTGTCGCGCTTGCGGCCACCCGCCGGTTTTACATTAAAGGTTTTCCGCAGGGATGCGCGCAGTCGGCCGGAATTGAGACGGTAAGCCTGAACGTCCTCCCAATCGAGAATCAGATCTTCAAGGTCATCGTTCCCCTCTGGCGGAACAGCGCAAAATTTGAGCCCCACCTCCTTTACCGAGAGCGGAACGGCCGGTTTTTCCGGTGACGGAAAGTATTCGGCCATACGGTCATCGCATGGAGTGAGAAACGGCTTTACAGAAGAGAACGAGCGACCAAACCGGTGTTTCCACCAATCCAGCGACTCAAATACTTTACGATGTCGAAACAGTTTTCTGACCGGAAATTCCATGCTACAGGCCCCCCCCAGAGTAAAATTGATTACACGTAGCGGGAACCTCAGTGAATAGAAACAATGCCCCGTCTAACAAATATAAGCTAACCCCAGCACGGCAAAAGAAAAGCCCGAATTTTTCGACAGACTGTGAATAATTTTCCAACCCATAGAACCGCAATAAGTTCCGCCCCGAAAAAATATTTTGGCCGGAAAATAAGAGGAAAACGCTTAGATTTTACGCGGTTTTCACTCCTCCTTGCATACACTTTTCCGAGAAACGATCGCAAACGTTAGAGAACTGCAGGATTTCGGTATCTATTTGCTCGGAATATGGCTAAAGGCGAGGGAACTCTTAACAACATACATATCTATTACCAATGCTGACATTCTCTGATAAAGATTAAGATGGTTGGCTAGGGGCAGACTTCAAGAAAGAGCAGGGAGCGGAACATCATTTGATAGAACCTCCTCAGATTCCACCTCGGATTTGACAACATTACCATTCAGTATCTGGTGGGCTTGGGTCGAGTCGGATGGCAACGCAGTCCAGATTTATCGAAGAAGGCCCCTACAGGCAGTTCTTTGATTTGTTCCAGTTTTTCCCAAAGCCACTCATTCGATTCCAGGTGAATAATGATTTCACCTCGGATATCTGTTACCGTAATGACATATCCGTAATAATCCCTCCCCCGTTTTTCGCCCTCAGTCACATGCTGCATTAACTCAACTGCATTTCCTGTAAAAACATGAGAGCGGTCATTTCCGACCATCGGAGTGAATACTGATTCGCCACGATCCAGCAGTATATATTTATCGCCATACGCTTTAACTTCGTTGCCGATAGCCCAATATTCCACCTTCAACTCATAGTTATAATCACCCCGATCATCCTGACGAATTCTCACGCCGAATTCATAATCGGTAAAGGAAGCATCCACATTCTCAATAAACGGTCCAGTCTCAACGAAGCGCTGATTGGCTTTTTTCAAAAATCCAATCACAAACTTCGGCGCATTCAACAGGGTAAGGTATTCACGATCTTCCGGCGAAAGATTGACAAGCGGCACCTTGACCGTTTTACCTTTGGAAGATTTGAGGACCAGCTTATCGCCGATAATATTGATATATTCCCCCTCAACTGTTTTCCCGCTGAAATTCCAAATTCTGGACTCGGCTAGAGCGTGATCCGACATACTCAGCCCGAGGAGGCCCATTAAACACAGCACTTTTTTCTGCATGATCAACTCCTTAATAGTCCCTGAATATCGGACCATTGGTGACACTGGCTTCACCCTCAACCATGTCTTCATAAATGGCATCGATCAGTTCATAGGAAGGTTCTGCGGTCTTAAACATAGGAAGTATCGGACCACCCTGCTTATTACGCTCATACTCCACGCCTTCAACCTCAACGGCTAACATGGAACAGAAGGTGCCTCCCGGAACCTCGCCGATGACGACTTCCATATCCAGCGGTTCTCCGGCCTTGAGAGAGATCCAATCGCCGACGACCGCCGTGTTGTTCCCCATATAGAATTTCCTGCTATCCGCCGAACTGCTGGACCATCCATCAAGTCCCGGTTGTACCGCATCTTCTGTGTCACCGGGCCAACAGCCGTTCAAAACAACCTTGCCTCCCACCTTAACGGCCAGGATATCATCACCATGTCCCCAGAAGCGGAAAGTGATATCATCCTTATACACAAGGTGACCGGTGTAATGAACGGCCCAGCAATACCCAATGGTCGATCGTTCATCAAAGGCCGAGGGAGCAAGAGCCGATTTGATGGGTGGTATCATAAAACTGGTAGCATACAATTTTTTGGGAGAGCGGTAGAAACGCGCAATACTGGAAGGTTTCCAGCCTCTGGAAAAAAACCGATTTAATTCGGAACGGATCATATCCGGATCCATGGTAACCGGTCGGCCACCGCGATCGCGCTTGAAATCAATAAAGGTGCCGACGAAATCGCTTCCAATACTCTGGCCTGAGCCGAAGATTGTAACTTCTTGCAGGTCCGGTATAATTTCAAAGCCGCCCACACCTCCGGCAATACCGTCTGTGATACCACTCATTTCCGGTAATTGAATATCCGGCATACTGGCCCGTTTAACCTTGGTTACAATTCTCGTAGTGGCTTTCGGCTTTGCAGATTTCTTGACCTTCACTTTGGGCTTTTTAAGCTTCATTTTTGGGCGATCCACCGGCTTGGGAGGAACGAATTTTTTCTCTTCCCTTTGCTGAACGGTAAAAACCACCAGAAGGCCGGCCAATGAGAACGCGGCTGCATGAACCGCCAAACTGATCACAAATCCGCTCGGAGCTCCTTTCACCACGCCCCTTGATTTTACATTTTAATTTTTCATCATTCGGTTCACTTTATTTCACTGAACTCTTAATGGCCTCAAGCCCGGCAATTGTGCGGTATTGCCCTTTAAAAAAGCCGGTAAGCTTCTTGAAGTTATCTTCCGTCCGTCCATCCCGGTACTCATTCCACTCGGCATCTACTTTCGTAAAACGCACAGCATTGAATGATACTTCAGATGCCGTCTTTTTCTTGTTCGAAAGACCTCTCTTTAACTGAGCGTCCCGGGGCTTGTACTGTTCACGCACCTGAATAAAGGCCTGCGCATATTCATCTGGCTTATGGTAATAAAATTCAGGTTCAGGCGGTCGCTCGATATCGGGAAAATAGGCCCGATTCATATCCCATGGGTTATCCCGACGAATAACGCGTGGCGGTTGTCCGCTGGCGGCCCTTGTCTTGTTTTCCTCATCCAGCATGATCTTTGCTTTTTCATATGATTCCTTCCAACGACGACCGGCAGAACCATTATACCAATCGTTATCACGATCATCCTTCACAATTCGCTGGTGTCCCCACCAGGAGGTCAGCAGAAAAACAGCATCGGCCTGTTGCTGCATGGCAAGCATGGCAGGTCGATACCATAACTCCTGACGTTCAAACTTACCCGTCAGAAAATTTTCTGTGCTTTCAGCGCCGCCCGGCCCTAATGTTGCCCCCCCCCACTCGTTTGCTCCCATGCCGGACCGAACGGCATTAAGCGGCTTCAACCACTGCTCGACTTTTACAACATTTGCTGAGCTGGCAGACACCAGTTTCGGAAAGAGAATAAACGTCCGGCCGCTGTCATATACTGCAACATTAAAAAGTGCTGTAGGCGGAAGTCCTTTCACAATTTTTACAAGCTCATTTTTTATGATCGTATAGGCAGGAATGCCTCCCATTTCGTCGTACATCATTTCCGGGGAGGAATCTAATATGATAAATACCTTTTCACCTTTTCCTTTGATGCCGAATACTTCAATTTCAGGCATGCTGAATCCTAAAGATCCGGCACCCCCGAGCCCACCGGCAACACCTCCTCCAAGGCCTCCCTTGACCCCCGAAATCTCCGGCATTTTAATCTCCGGCATCGTCTGGTTCATTTTAGGCTGAACGACGATCCGTTTACGCAACTTTGGATTTTGAATGCTCTTCTTCTTAATATTAACCGGCACCTGAAGTTTTTTCAGAGCCATTTTAGGGCGATTGACCGGCTTGCCCTCAAAGGCTTTTTCATCTTTCTGTATAACGGTAACCGCAACGAAAAAAAGTGCTATAACAATCAGCACAGCATGAATACCAAGACTAACCAGTGCAGCACTGGACTTCGCATGCTTTGCAAAAAAGCGATTTCCTGTCTTTGAAGGTGCTTTCATAATGGAGCCCTACCGTGGATATATTTTTAATTCATCAACATTCGTTTAGCTGCAGGCCAAACGCGGCATCCAACACATTATACAATGCGCTTAATCCTGATTGAGAACCCGCCTTACCTCATTGATTAGCAGAGGATACGCTGGTCGCTCCATGCCATGATTGTAGCCGTCCAGCTCCATGACGCGGGTGTCTTTGTGGCCGGCGACGCGCATCATACGCATCATGTAGGCATTTTCCTCGTAGCGGCCGAGCAACTCCAGCTCTCGATCTCCGGTGATGAGCAACAAAGGCGGGGCGTCGGCGCGGACATGGTAGAGCGGCGCAAATTCGTCAACGATCGGTTGGTGCCCGGGAATCCCGCGTTCACCGCGGACCGTAAAGTGCGTGATGGTATGCCCACTAAATGGAATTAACCCAGCGATCTGATTCGCATCAACACCATGTTTCTTGAGATAGGATTTATCCAACCCGACCATACTGGCGAGGTAGCCGCCGGCGGAGTGGCCGGAAATGAAAATCTTTTCCGGATCGCCGCCGTATTGGTCGATATTCTTGAACACCCAGGCTACGGCGGCGGTGGCATCCTCGATACACACCGTGGCGGGCACCTTCGGGCTGAGCCGATAGGCCGGTGCGACGATACACATGCCCTGGTTGCGGATTTCGCCGGGGATGTATTTCTTGCCGCTGGTCAAGCCGCCGCCGTGGAACCAGATGATGACCGGCACCCCCTTTTCCGATACAGGATGGTAGATGTCCAACACGCATTTTTCATGTGCGTAGGCATCCCCTGCGATATCGGCGGCATGCCGGTAAGGAACCTCCTTCTTGATCTCATATTCGGCGGCCATGACCGCCGCGCAAGCGCTTGTGGCCAGGAAGAGCAAAACAGACCTTCTATTCATTTTGACCATCAACCTTCTTTGTCCCGTGGAGTTCCCCACGGCGTTTTTCAAGCTCCAGACGAATTTCATGGCAGCGCTGTTCGTTGAGCGGGTAGAAACGGACAAGCAATAGCATCACGCCTGCCATGGCGATCGGGAAAAAAACGTAGAGCATACGCATGCGCATGAGCGTATCGGCTGTCTGGGCTCCCTCCAGCGCCACCTCGAACCCGGACACTTTTAGGATCACCCCTGCCAAAATCGCAGCCAAGGAAAACCCGAGTTTCTGGATCCAGCCGAGAATAGCCGTATAACTCCCTTCCCGGCGGCAACCTGTCTTCAGTTCATCGTAATCGATCACATCGGTCTGCATGGAGGGAAGAATCAGCCAGGTGCCGGTCACGGCAGGCCCGATCAAGGCGGCACTGATGATTTGCCAATAGGGATGCTCGGGCGTGATGAGCCACCACTGAGAAAGCGTCGCAAACAGATAGCTGGCACCGCAGATATAGAGCGTCGGAATTTTGCCCAATTTCCTCGAAAGCCAAGTGAACAACGGGATGGTGACCGTGGAGAGAATCATCATGGCCGTCCCGCCGTATCCCGCTACGAGACCAGCGGAGGATTTATCGCCACCGAACACATAATAGGTGCTGACATAAAACCCGATCGTTCCGACCGACTGCATAGCAATCGTCATCAACAGCATCATGGTGACGAGCAGCATGGCCACGCCATTGGTCAAAGTGGCCTTGCAGCTCCCCCAGAACGGAACACGCTCCTGTTTTTCAGCCTGTGCATAGAACGGCTCCTTCACGTAGAGCATGGGGATAATGCCGAAGGTCAAGAACAACAATGAAGTGATCCCGGCCAGCCAACGCGTGCCCTCGAGTTCATCGGAAAAA
Source organism: Pontiellaceae bacterium B12227 (assembly GCA_029432775.1). Classification (GTDB taxonomy): domain Bacteria; phylum Verrucomicrobiota; class Kiritimatiellia; order Kiritimatiellales; family Pontiellaceae; genus Pontiella. The sequence goes on from JAROAZ010000008.1 coordinate 120,094, forward strand.
CAATCAAGTGTGATAAACCAAAGCAACCACCCCATACCAACCGTAACAACGTTGATGACAATCTGGCGGAAGCCCAACACATTGGTTCTCTCATGCGTATCGGGTGTCATCTCGCAGGCCAGACTGAAATAGGGCACCGAATAGATAGTTAATGCAGTGTAATAGGCCAGGCCTACACCGATAAAATAGATGATAGTTAAAATCGGCGTCCATTCGCGCGACATCATCCAAAGCAACGGGAAGGTGATGGCGCAGATTATTCCCCCCAAAACAATGAATGGCCGACGCCGTCCCCACTTGGACCGGTAGTTGTCGGAAAGGTTGCCAAAAAACGGATCGGTGAAGGCGTCCCAAATCCTGAAAACAGCCATCGTTACCGCCGAAAGTACGGGGCCGATACCGAGTCCCATATTCAAGACGACCAGCGCAATGCGGTCGATGATCTGCATACCCGGAATCAGGGCAAGCGATGCCAGCGAATACAGCCACTTCTGCGAAAAGGCAACCTTGTCTTCCGGCTTTATCTGATAGTTCTTTTTCTTTTCCGCCATGGCGCCCTACTTGACCAGACCTACCGGTTCAACTACAAGCTCCATGGCACCGATGTAGCTGAAGCTGCCCGATTTGGTGCCGTAGCTAACCTTCAACTGGCCATACACGTTCGGCTTTAAACTCTTAAGTTCGGCAACATTCCCATCGTTACCGCCGGAGGAGCCTTCCGAAGAGACACCCTTGCCTGAGGTTTGCAGATCAACCGTGAACGTTCCATTTCCACCTTCGACGGTATAGGTCGTTACTCGCTTATCCTGGGCGTTACGGGAGGCAAAGATTCTGATGCTGTAGGAGCTTAGCGCATCCAGATTGGTCAGTTTAAATGTACAGTTGCTTGAGGTGGCATTGTAGAAATAGTCGGACGTGGCCGTCGGAACCGCAAGATTACCAAGCTGTTTCGCGGCGGGATTTTCCAACCCGCCGTTTTTACCAACCGCATAGTTGGTTTCAAAGTCCAACCCGATACCCGCATATTCCTTTTTCGTATCGACCAGATAGTGCAGCACCGGTTCGTTTACGTTGTTCCAATGGTTGCCATTGATATCGGGCGCATCGGGAGTCGGGACAGCCCCGAAATCCAGCAGAAATGTGCGGGCTCCCGCCGCACTGGCCAGCAGAAAGATACCGGCAACCAACACTCTGGATTTAAAGAAAGGTATTTTCATGAGAAGTATCCCCTGGTTGAAAAAAAGGCGCAGGCCTTTCCTGCGCCATACTTGAACTTACTGTGAATGACTACAGCATGAACATGCGGCGGACAAAGAGGACACCGAAGCCCAGCGCCGTTACCAAACCGAGCGTCGCCGGTTCCGGGATCACTTCAATCTGCATTGCGTTGATGTAGCCATCGGACTCAACCCAGAGGCTGTTGGCATATTGCGGACTCAACCCGCTGATAGTCACAACGCGATTCTCGTTGTGCTGCCACTCGAATCCATTGATCGATTCGTTGTTGTGCGCCAACCCTACCGACCCGACCACTGTACTGTAGTCATTGCTGGTAAAAACAGTGTAGGTCGAGGTTCCGGGCGTGTCGTACTTATGGGAACCATAAAACGTCAGGTTGTAGGTCTTGGTCGGATCCAGCCCCTGGATGGTGAAGGTATTGTTTCCGGCATAATAGTCATACACGGCCTCGTCGGCACCCAAATTACCTAGAGCCACGCCATCGTAGACCGTGGCCGTCGGATCGGCGGTGCTGCCAGATGGTCCATTGAAATAGTCGGAGCCTCCTGCGGAAGAAAAACCGAAATCAATGGCTGTTGTGTTCCCGTCCTTATCGGTCATATTGGAATAATAGGCACCCGACCAGACGCTGTTCCAGTGGTTTCCATTTTCATCGATGCCGGCGCCTCCGGCATCCACGCTGGCGCCGCGGTAGCTACTATCGTTGCCGAAATCGACCAGGATGACTTCCGCAGGCACCTGAATGGCCACCGCCGACAATGCGGTAAGAATTGCTATTGCTTTTGTTTTCATCGTTTCTCCTTTATCTGAATCCATGCATGCACCGGGAAGCACTTCTGCACTGACCGGCGCATGCTAATCTAGCCCCTACTGGTTTTCAATGGTCATACGGACGAACTTGGAATCCTCTGTTGCAGGAACCAGGTTAGTGACCGACTCAAAGTCGGCATCGATGATTCCTGTTTCCGCCACCTCGGTGTAGCCCCCATTCGTCCAGGTTCCGTAGACGAGGTTGTTGTTAACCTCAAGGTAGTAGTTCAATCCGGAATTTCCGGTTCTGCGGGCATAGACATATTCGAACATATTGGTTCCGCCCACTTCCATTGTGCCGTATTCCGGCAGGTTGCCGTCCACGAAACCGTTGGTCGGGTTGCCGCCGAAGCCGAATTCGTAGATGTTCAGCTGGCCGTCGTTATCGTCGTCGCCATATTCGCCTTCCGTCAGTCCATATTCAAACGACCAGGCAAAGTACGGGCTTCCGCCGGAGCCAAAAAATCCGATATTATCAATCAGACTGCGTCCCGCATCACCAAACTCATCTACACGGATCTTGAAGGTCGCCGACTGTCCCAACGAAAGCGTGTTGTCCGCCAGGCCGGTCAAATCAACATCAGTATCATGGAAATTCGTAATGCTGCCGTCCAACGTCGGGGATTCGGCGAACGAGGTAATAGACCACAACGTAGTTCCGGGAGCTACGCCAGACAGGTCGCCGCCTTCGTACTCCAGATAAAAGTAACGCGGCGAACCGGCAAACCTTGCTCCCCAGTCGAAGCGCAGTTCCTCGAGCGAGATCGAATCCAACGCTTCGTTGGTAATCGTGACCAGAACATACTGATTGGACTGCAGTGAGATGGCGGAAGTACCAACATCGTACGGCCCCGTCAAATAGTCTTCGTTGGTGTCAGACCCGTAGAATTTATCGATGCAGTTGTAGTCGGAAACATATGATGCGCCGCCACTGGCAAGATCAATTATAAGATCCGCACCGGAGGCCGACTGTGTACCTTCTGCAGTAGTGTCGAACCATCCGCCCAGCAGGTTGACCGGGTCGGGAATAACGTCGATTCTCATCGCATTGAGGTATCCATTGGCTCCACCGGGGCCACCGAACTCGACGTATAGGATGTTAGATGCCTGCGGGGCAATCTGGGCAATGGTGGCCAACCGATCCTTGTTATGCACGAATTCCTGGCCGTTGATGGGTTCATTGTTGTGCGCCAGCGTCACGGAATCCACCAGGTTGGAATAACCGCTGTCTGTGTAGACGGCATAGGTGGTAGAGCCGGGCGTGTCGAACTTGTGTGAACCATAGAAGGTTAGGTTGTACTTCTTCGACGGATCCAGGCCCTGGATCTGGAAGCGACCGCGCGAAGAACCGTTGGTTCCGACAAAATAGTCGAACGCCGCCTCGTTAATCCCCAGCGCTCCCAAGGCATATGCATCGATATCGGTGTTGAGCACATCGGTTTCCAAGGTGGCGGTTGATGTGGCACCCGCCGGCCCGTTGTAGCTGTCGCGCCCGTGGGCACCGGGACCGAAGTCGATCGTGGTGGCGTCCCCGTTGATGTCCAGCATATTGGCCACATAGCCATAGCCGATCACATTCCAGAAGTTCCCGTTTGCATCCGGGCTGTCCACCGAAAGGCTGCGGTAGGTGGCATCGCTACCAAGGTCGATCAATACAGTTTCAATTTTGGAAGGAACCGGTGGCGGTGTATCGAGGATCTCGATGGACATCGCATTTATGTAGCCACTGTTGGTTGAAGTGAGTCCGCTGACGGCAACAATGATTTCATCATTTACATCCGGCGTTGCAATCACCGAGGCGGCGGCGCTCTCGTTGTGTGCCGCAAAGACACCCACAACCAAATCGCTGGTCTGCAATCCTTCGCCACCGGTTACTGCATAGCGAGTGGTACGAGTTTCATCGACACCGCCGCTCTCCCCTCCCGGATACTTATGGGAACCAAAAAATTTAAGTGAATATATTTTTGCAGGATCCAACCCGGCCAGCTTGAACGTAAAGTTTGTACCGGAACTGGCGGAAAAATAATCAAAGATCGCATTCGTTACCCCCAGATCGCCAAGAGCCACCGCATTGAAGGTGGAATTCGTGACTTTGCTTACGAAATAATTCGGACTGTTTGTGTCGGCCGATGTTGCTCCGGCAGGTCCATTAAAACTGTCGGTCCCATGGCCGTTGACCCGCAGCAGATGGATCGTACTGGCAGAGTTGACGGTAGTAACCATATTGGACGGATCGGCGCCAGCACCAACTTCGTTCCAATAATTCCCGTTTTCATCCGGTTCCGATACGCTTAGCGAGCGATAGGCACCATCGTTACCGAAGTCCACCAAGATTTTCTCCGCATTGACCCCACTCCCGAGTCCTAAAGCCGCGATCATCGCGACTACTGTTCTTATCTGATTCTTCATTGCTCTACCTCCTGTTTGCATGATTGATCTCCATTTAGCCGGGCGCTTTGCATACACCGCATACTCCATGCTCGGTGTATACGCCCGCCCTCTATTTCAGTCAAGCGATATTCGGAATATATTTTATTATATAGTAACATTGTTTGTAAAAATGCCTATTTAAGCGGATTTACGTCAGAGCAGGAAATTCGATCTTAGGCGAAACATTCATACACCTTGTATTTAACCGGATCATTGCATCCCTCTATCCACTTTCAGCATGAATTTAAGCAAATATTGCAAGCCAGGGCGTTCGACGCCGCCGTGGTCTTTGCCCTTGAGTTCGTGCAGCTCGACGTTCTTGTGGCCATTGAGCTTGAGCATGCGCAGCAGGTAGGCGTTTTCCTCGTAGCGGCCGAGCAGCTCCAGCTCGCGGTCTCCGGTAACAAGCAGCACCGGCGGAGCATCGCCACGTACATGATTCAGCGGAGCAAGGCCATTGACCACTGGTTTTGCGCGGTCGATACCCTGTTCCTCGCGAACCGCCACATGGGTGATGGCCTGTCCGGCGAGCGACACGATGCCGGCGAGATCATCTGCATTAATGCTATGGACGGCAAGCCATTGCTTGTCGAGACCGACCATCAGGCTGAGATAGCCCCCCGCCGATGCTCCGGCCACAACGATTTTCTTAGGCGATCCGCCCACTCTTTCGATATTCTGATAGACCCAGGCCACGGCCGCCGCGGCATCTTCGATGTATTCCGGAGCCTTCGCCTGCGGTGCAAGACGGTAATCGACCGCCACCACAGCGAATCCTTTGTTCATCAGTTCGCCGGGAATGTAGCGGTTGCCGCGCTTCAGTCCTCCGGAGTGAAACCAAACGACTGTGGCAAAATCTTCGGTGCTTTCCGGGTAGTACACATCGAGCTTACAGCGTTCCTGCATATAGCCGGTAACATCCTTCCCCCGGTACGGAATATCCCGCAGCGTTTTATAGGTGGTGGGCAACTTGGCCGGCGCGGCCTTTTGCGCCGCCGGTTCCACGCCCCCCATGGCGGAGAGGTCGTTGAAAGCCACGGCATAGTTGTTGCTACCGTGCCCGTCGTCCACCTGAATGTGAAGCCCCGTGAGCTTCGACAGATCCAGCCCCGGTGTGCCGCCTTCTTTCTGCACCTTATTCGGCGCGTTGAAATATTGGATCAATTCCTGGCGGCCGGGGTAGCAGTTATACCAGGAATAGGCGTTCACCGTGCCGTCCGCATCCTCGAGCACGACCACGAAACCAACCTCGCCATCCAACACTTCCGCATCGAGCTTCATACGGTCGTGAGCCGAAACATCGAGCGAACCCAAATGAGTGTAGACCCCTCCAAAATTATTCGCCCGCACCACGCAAGACGTAGCACCCGGCACTACTTCGCTAGTCGCCCAACCTTCGTAGGGCTTGCCCTGCGGTTTCCAATCATCGAAACTTTCAATAGGAGTTCCTTCCCCAAAGCTGTTCAAAGCCAGTGCGGTAAAAGCGATCCATTTTAAAATACCCATCTTCCTATCCTCCTAAACTAACCGGCCTAATGCCGGATGTTTTTCATCTCAATTTTTCGAAAGCCATACTTGCCGTGAAATGTGATGTTTGCACCGGCGGATTCCGTAATTTCCAAGCCGTCGATGAGAATCTCGGCCCCTACATCCGAATCGGCGGCATGCAGCCAAAGACCACCGACCCTTTCTCCGATGTGCGAGTCGCCGCCCGCCCCGTGGATGCGGTTGTTTTCAACTCGGATTTTTCCAGCCATTGAAACCGCCTTGAAGTTCGAGCTGATCAGAATGCCGCCACCCGAAAACACCGTTTCATGGATTTCATTGCTCGCAATTACATGGTCCTTGCCGCCATAGATAGCGATCCCGTTGGCCAGCCACGGCAACTCGATGGAATTGCCGATAAACGAATTATTGATGCAAGGCTTGCCTGACGACCACTCCCCCGAGGGTGACCAGCTCGCGAGCGCATCGTCCCCGGTATTCCTAAAATGACAGTTGCGAACAGTCGAGTAACTGGTGCCGTCACAGAAGTTCAGGCCATCGGCCATCAGATTGCGGATCCGCGAATTTTCCAGCAGCATGTTTTTCGTTCCATGCTTGGTCCAGAACCCGCACTTCAGGTGCTCGATCCAGAGATTGGAAAATACCGACCCATCCCCCAGGTTGCCGTTGAAGGCGTTGTCCGGCGACTCATCGTCGCGGTGTCCGATCTCGCCAAAAAGTGCAAGATCTGAAAAATGGACAGCCTCCCCCGTGCCCTCGAACATCGGCGTTCCGGTCAGCGACGAGTGCCACATGCCCGCACCCTGCACATGCACACCGCCGACCTGAATCCGGTCGCCTTCGTGCCGGTGCTGCCCTGGTGGTATCCAGACCACCTTATCCTGCGTCTTAGCCGCCTCGATACACTCCAAAAGGCAACTGAAATCGTTTATCGACAAACTATTCTCTGGACGTGCCAGCGGCGGCGCCACCTGCTCAAGCTCGATAAAATCGATCAGATAGTATTCAGCATCATCGCCCTCGCCCCTCACCAAACGGATTCGGTCGCCCGGCTTTACCTGCGGAACAAAGGTACGGCACTCATCCCAGAAATGATGGTCTTTACCAGCTGAAGGGTGATTCGACCATGGGAAATCGCCGTAAATCCAGGCATAACGCGAAGTCAGCTCCAGTTTCTTCACGAAGTTACCGTTGATCTCCAGCGAGAGCGTGGCATTTGTTCCCTCACCATCGAGACCATCGGGAATGCAGAAACGCATTACCAACGCATTAGCTGAGTCCTCAACCTGAAACTCGATATATTCATCCAGCTCATCAAGCCGGACACAGGAACGGCCCAGTGCTTCGGCCTGCGGCGTCAGGTATGTTCGCGACGGTTCCAGCACCTTCCCGTTGGTATGTGCTTCCTCTGCCGGATAGTTCTTCCAAGCCTTGGACGCGCCCAAGCGTTGTTCTGCCGTCGCACAACCGGTGGTTGCTGCCAGCGTTGCCGCCATTACAGATTCCATAATCCACCTCATGAGCATGCAGGGTTAAGCATTTCATCCAGCGTGATGGCTGTCAGGTCGGACGCCTTAATCGTTGCTCCCGAATGCCCTGTTGCCGCCCCGACTGCCAGCACCGGCATGCCTGCCGCAAGTCCCGCATCCACCCCGGCATCAGCATCCTCGACCACGAGGCACTCCCCCGGCGACAAGCCCAACTGTTCACCGGCCATCGAAAATACCTGGGGATCGGGCTTGGAGCGCTCGATATGCGTGCCGTCCACAACGACCTCAAAGGCATCGTCCAAACCAACTGCTGCCAGAATCGGTTGCGCGTTTTTACTGGAAGAACCAATCGCCATTTTAACATCGCGGGAACGGAATCCTTCAAGTACGTCCATGACCCCGGGGAGGATATCGGATGGAGTAAGGTTTTTGAGCGACTCACGGTAGATCTCATTCTTGCGGGTCGCCATTACCAACTTTTCTTCCTCCGAATAACCGCGTGTCGCCTTTTCTAGGATGATCTCCAGCGATTCCATGCGGCTAACCCCACGTAAACGTTCATTGTCCCCGCGGTCGAAGGGAATCCCCTCCGTCTCGGCGAGCTTGTTCCAAGCCTGGAAGTGATACTCGTCGGTTGAGACGATTACGCCATCCAGATCAAAAATTACTCCCCTGATTTTATTCATACCAATTTCTCCACTAGTTTGTTTTCAATATTCAATGCGATCTCCACCGCCATCCCATCGGACAGCTCGAAACGTTGTTCCCCTACCACCATAGTCGCGCCGATGGCTCCTTCACCCGAAACCGCGACACGGCAAACCTCCGCATCGACCGAAAAGTCCAGCTTCCATCCGCGGTATCGGAGCGGGAAGCGGATGCGCTTCCAGGCCTTGGGAAGCGCGGGCTGGAAATAAATATGGTCTTCACGTACCCGCATCCCCATGAAGCCGGCAATGGCCATCTGCCAAACGCCGCCGAGCGAGGCCGCGTGCAACCCGTCCTTGGTGGCGTTGCGCAGGTTGTCGAGATCCAGCCCGGCCGCCTTGCGGAAATAGTCGTAGGCCTGTTCGTCGTTGCCGATGATCGCCGCCACGATCGAATGTGTGTTGTAGCTCAGCGAGGAAACATGCAGCGTCTTCGGCTCGTAGAATTCATAGCCGCGCCGGATTTCGCCGCGCGAGAAGCGGTCTTCGAGCAGGTACATCGCCAGCACGATGTCGGCCTGCTTGATCACCTGCACCTCGCTGCGCTTCTGCCAGTATTCGGCTACGGTCATTTCAGAAATGTCCTCCGCCTTGCGCCCCAGGAAGAACGCATCCTGCAGCGGCACGCCGGGGCAGCCGGGCACTTCGGGCACATTGATTTTCGAGGCGACGGCCTTCCACTCCGCGATTTCGTCCGCCCCCAGGTCGAGGCTCTCCGCGAGGACTGCCGCCGCGTCGCCCGCCTGCATCCACCAGCGGTGGCTGATTTCCAGGCTGCGCTGCGCCATCAGGCAGGTGTATCCATTGTCCGGGCCATGCTCCTCAGCCTCGTCGGGGCCGACGGTTCCATCCAAGTGATATTTCCCATCCTCACCCAACTCCAGTTTTGAGATCCAGAAACGGGCGGTTTCGGCCAGCACCTCCAGTCCCTCGCCGATCATGAAAGCATCGTCGCCGGTGGCGCGGGCGTATTGATCAAAGGCATAGACAATATCGGCATTCTGGTGCCATAGGTATTCGTAGAGCCCCCAGGGTGCCTGCTCCAGCCCTTCATCGGCATCACCCTGCCAGGGGAAGATCGCTCCATCGGCTTTGAGTAGTTCTGCATTACGCCGCGCGCCGGGCAACGTTTTACAACGGAATCGCAGCATGTTACGGCCGACTTCCGGGGCGGAAAACTGATAGAAAGGCAGCAGGAAGATTTCACCATCCCAAAAATAGAGTCCGTTATATCGGTTATAGGCATAGCAACGAGCGGGCACACTCAAGTTGTCGGCATGAAACGGCGCAATCTGCAACAGACTGAAGATACCGAAACGCACCAGCACCTGATCCCGCGCGTTACCCTCGATTTCAATATCTGCATCGGCCCAGCGCTCCGACCAGACCGCAGCCTGTGCATCCAAAAAATCGCCATAGGATGCCGAAGACACCAGCGGGGCGACTATCTTCTCCGGTTGCGCTGCTCCATCCCGCGTGGTGGCTACTGCGGTATATCGGGACCATTCCCCAGATTGTCCGATGGTCAGATCGTGCCTGACCGTCTGCGATAACAACCCTCCTTCGTTGGAAAACGATGTTGCGGACCCATCGCCCTCCACACGACTTGCGTATGCAATCCGATGCGGGGTTCCGTCCAACGCCACCAAACCCGCCACCGTTTCTTCTTTCCCGGAGGTTTCCAGCACGGCGCAATGCGGACAAGCCACGTGCTGTTTGGCTGGATCACCACACCGGAAATAGGTCGGCTGTGCAGCATTGTATTCCCAGATGATTTCCACACTGCCCGACCAGTTCACCGGCTCCGCTTCGATACGCTGAACCGCAAGGTTCGGTGTTTTTGTAGATAGAAAACGAATAAACGTCAGGTTGGTTGTATTGCCGAAGGGACTCGTCCAGCGAACAGAACGTGTAAGCACTCCCGTGCGCATATCCAAACTCTGGCGATAGGCTCCAATTTTGCCCGTAGTCAGATTGAACGTTTCGCCGTCGAGTGCAACCCAGGCGGAAAAGATTTCCGGCAGCGAAACCATCTGCTTTGAATCCCACGGATAGTCATGCACCACCATCCGGCGCGCCAACGGTGGCAGCTTGGAAAAAAGGCCGGCCAGATAACCTTCCCGCAGCGAAGGCGCAGCGTTATCGCATTCTTCGCGATAGCCACGAAATCCCATGTAGCCGTTGGCCTGACTAAAGATGGTTTCAAAATATACATTTTTTTCCGGCTCCCACTGATCGACAGTCAGCTCCCATGCATCGCCCGATGCATACCAGACATCATCGTTATTTTTTTCAAACATTGCAGATCTCCTTACCGGGCGTAACCTTTGTCTCACGCCCGTTTATTTCAACTTGATAGCGCTCACCTCGCCATTCGATTCCGAAAGACATCCCTGTCCATCGGCTCGGCAGGTTTGGATTCAAATGGATTCCGTTTTCATCAACATGAAGCCCGGCAAATCCGAGCACGGCACTCAACCATGCACCACCGTTGGCAGCCGGATGCGTTCCTCCAATGTAGAGCGTACCAACATATTGCTTCGACTTGCCGGTCAGATCGACAGTTGCAGTCTTCATGAAATAGTCATAGGCCCAATCCGGGTTGCCGATGCGTGCAGCAACCATCGCATAGGCGCAGGCACTCAGGCTGGAGCCATGTTCCGTGCGCGGCTCGTAGTATTCCCAGTTCGCGCGGATGGTCTCGACGTCGTAGTCCGACTGGAACAGGTTCAACATCAATACTACATCGGCCTGTTTTAGGATTTTCGTGGTCGTGGCCAACCCGTTGCCGCCCCCGAAATATTCATTGGGATCCAATACCCGGCCCTTGATTTCCTTCAACGAACAATCCTCAAGTTTTTCATAGCCGTCGAACTGCTCAATCAAACCGGTCTGCGGATCGGGTGCGGGAATCCAGAGATTCGAGGCCATTTCCTTCCATGCATTCAGTTCGGCCATGAAACCGGTCCGGGTTTCCAAGCTTTGGAAGTCTGCCGGTAATTGTTCTTCGAGCAGATCCAGCACACGAATGGCGGTATCGAGAGTGAATTTAACCATCCGGTTTGTATAGGCATTGTTATTCACACGTTCGTGATATTCATCGGGACCGGTTACATCCAAAAGTTCAAACCGCTCCTTGTCCTTCTTGAAAAAGGCATAGGAATAAAAGAAGCGGGCGCATTCGACGACCACTTCGGCGGCACCATCCGTAAAGATGGAGAAGTCATTGGTTTGTTCATAGTACTTCCATATGGCATAGACGATGTCCGCGCTGATGTGGATCTGCTTGTCTCGGAAATACGTTCGCATCGGGCGGTTGGTAAACACATCGGTCACATTGAAGTGCGTGCAGGCGTCGTTACCGTGCTCCTGCCCTTCCCATGCATAGAAGGCACCCCGAAATCCATATTCGAGCGCCTTTTCGCGCGCGCCGCCCAACGTGTGGTAGCGGTACATGATCAAGTTACGTGCCACGGCGGGATCGGTCAGCGTAAAGACGGGCGTCATGAACATTTCCGTATCCCAGAAAACCGCGCCCTTGTAGACCTGTCCCGACAGCGCCCGCGCCGGGATCGAGACCCGGTCGGAATGGCGGGGGGCGGCCAACTGGAGTTGGTAGAGACTGTAGCGCAGGGCAAACTGCGCATCGTCGTCGCCCTCTATCCGAACGTCGCACCGGTTCCAGATTTCGTTCCACCGTGCATCGTGAGCCTCGCTTAGCTCCGCGTACCCCGCTGCCAGTGCTCTCACACAGCTTTCACGCGCGGCCGTGATCGGATCGGTGCAGTCCAGCGAGGTGTAGATGGAAGTGAATTTATGAAACGACCTTTCATTGAGCCACTCTATCGCTGTACAGACCGCGACGGTGATACCCAGCTCGTTCGTTTTCACCACAACTTCCGTTTCATTTTGTTCCAGGCATTGGAAATGCGGGCCGTTGATATCCCATACATCGGTATCGATCCCGGTATGAATCGGGAGATCGCCCGATGCCGAGTACCGCAGGCAGATCAGATGCACGTCAGCCATGGAAACGAACCGGTCAGCCTCCACTATGGCGTTTTCATAGACGGTTTTGCGCGACACATGGCCAAAGCGAATATCGAGCACCTGTTCATGGGAAATAATTTTTCCGGCACCTTCCACCACCGAGAACAATGGATTGGGTGCATTGACCGGCTCGCGCCATTGACCTGGTGCCTGATCGTAAACGCCGTTGAGCATCACCCCGGCCAACTCATCTTTACCGTGCTCTTCGAGCGTGCCACGCACACCCATGTAGCCGTTGCCCAGCATGAAGCGATTGCCATTCAATGCAATCTCCTCTGCACTGTACTCATTGAGATTCAGTTGCCATTCATTCATTTTAATTAAATCCTTTTCACCCGATATGCGGGCACAATCCAGTCTTTGAGAGGTTATCCATCTCATCACTTATTCCAGTGAAAACCAGTCGAGGTTGTAGCCGCCGGTTTCCATTTCGAAACGCAACGTAAACGTACCGTATGGAAGATCGATCGCCTCATCGACCGTGGTCCAGTTTTGCCAACCGCCTGTAGCCGGGGCACTGAAGGTCGCGGCTTCGGCTCCATCGATGAGCACATTGATTATTCCCCCGCCCGAAGCACTCGCAGTGCTGCAGCTCAACGTATAGGCTCCGGCGGTGCTGTTCGTGAAATTGAATTCGAGCCACTCGCCAGCATCGATCCATCCCACATTGTACCCCCCTGCTGCACAAACCTCGATGTCCACATCGTCGACTCGGTAGACCCCGCCAGTGTTGCCGGGCGTGGTATCGTAGTAGTTGATATAGTTCTCGAATTCAGTTCGTCCGGCGGCAAGCCCGATGATGGTAAATTGGCTGGAGCCGTTTTGAATCGCGCCCACGCCGCGAACCGGATCAAGCTGTATATTCACATCGCCGAACTCCATTTCGCCGACGGCAGAGCTCCTGACTTTTGTGCCGACCGGAACACGGGCCATTCGCACGTTATCAAATACGATATTTGTAAATGCGCCTCCCGTCCCATCTGTTTGATGGGCGACATAGATTCCACTGTTCATTACGTCATCAATCAGGATATCGCTGAATGTGATGTTTTCCACATCACCGTAGCGGGTCAGCAGATTAATCGCGCCATACTCGGCCGGAGAAGAACCGTAGCCCCCCAGCGTCCCGCTGCGGTACAGGGTGTTGCGGTAGACGGCCATGGTGTCGTTGGTGCTGAAGCCATACCCGGTCTGGGCAAACGTGGTGTTGAAGCGCAGCGCCGTTCCTGAGACGGAATCGCTGATCACGTTGTGGTGCACCCGATGGCCTTCCCCGCCGAAGATGCCCATGCCGGACGCGCGGTAGTTGCACTCGACGGTGTTGTAGCGGAAGATGTTTCCAATGCACTGCGGCACGGTGGCCGCCCCGGACGACCAGGTCGCCATGGAGTCGTCGCCGGTCTGCCGGAAGTGGCAGTTTTCAATCACGGAATTTTTCGTACCATGCGCAAAGTTTACCCCATCGGCAAAGGTGTTGCGGAAGCGGCAGTTGCGGATCACCAAGCCGTCCGTTAGGTTGTATGGAGGGGTGTAATTGGCAATCCATGCCCCGACACCGACCTGCTCGGCCCAGATATTTTCGATGAGCGATCCCGTACCGAAGTTTTGCCGGAAGGCGTCGCCGGAACCGTCGCGCGAATGGGAGTTCGACCAGATGTAGAGATCGCGAACCGTGACGTTGTTTCCATTACCCCAGAAGCCGCAATTCGACTTATCACCTTCGTATGCCGTGAACCGCAGTTCCGTATGCCACATGCCCGCGCCCTGGATAGCGACATCACTCACAAGCAGGCGGCTGCTGAGGTGGAACACCCCATCCGGAACATAGACGCCCTTCCCGGCCGACTTGGCGGCGCTGATACAGGCATTAAATGCGGCCAGATCATCGACGCCATCGTTTGTCACCGCTCCGTAGTCGAGCACGTTGAGGTATTCAGACGGCACGTTCACGGTAATGGCCCCATCGACCAGTTCCGTCTCAATGACATCAATCCAGGCCAGCGGTTCACCGGATCCCCGACGCAGTACCAGAGTATAGTCCGGCAGGAGGGTTACCGTCGTCTTAACCCGTACTTCGTTAAAGCGCTTGGCTGGTCGCCCGTGGCTCGGTAGGTTAGATTCCACCATGCTTGTATCGAAATAGACCCAGGCCTGCTCGGAGGTAACCGGAATCAAACTCGACTCGATCAGCGAACCACCGCCGTCTCGGATTTCGAGCGTGAGGGTGCCGTTGGCACCGCCTCCGCCAGGTGCGTCCTCGATAGCGTAACGCAATACGAAAGCATTCGCATTATCCGTTAATATCCATTTGGCATACGCTCCAATATTACCCAGTTCGATGCAGCTTCGCTTTTGCGCTTCGGCCTGAACCAACAGACGATCATAAGTCGGGGCAAGGATTGTCGCTCCGCCGCCGATGGCCTCAACGTTGTCTTCATCGTAGGATACCCAGGGGAGCAGGGCTCCCTGCGGCAAGGGCTCCAGTATAAATTTCTGCCCGTCGTCGTTCGTGTCGAGCGAGGCATAGGTTGCTGTTCCGGCGACATCGTCGCCAACGGTGGCAAATTCGTTGGATTTCCAGCCGCTTTCAATCCGAAAGAATCCGGGTTCGGAGAGGAACTTCCAGCGGTAGCTGGTGAAGGTCGGGTTTAGTGTTCCCATCTGGAGGTTACCAGCGCCTGAGCCGGAGGTTGCGAGCTCTTCGATGCGCAAGGCATTGAGGTAACCGCTGTTGCCGGAATCGCCGACAAATGCCACATAAATCGTTCCGTCTGCTTCAGGAGACACATTGCCAATAACGGCTACCGAGTTGCTGTTGTGACCTGCCCCGACTCCGACCGTAAGGTTGGCGGAAGCCTGAACCGCACCGTTGCTGTCGGTTACGGAGTAAACCGTGATATTATCTGTGTTGTATTTGTGCGAACCAAAGAAGCTGAGGTTGTATTCCTTTGATACATCGAGATCGCGGATTTCAAAGGTTTCGACGCCAGCAAAATAATCATAGGCCGCATTGGTTATTCCGAGGTCGCCCAACGCGACCCCATCAATAATCGTATTGGCCGGATCAGGCGGGTTGCCTCCCCCAGCAGGACCATTAAAGCTGTCGGTTCCAAAGGAGGAGGTCATGACGATATCAAAAGGAGTCGAGTTACTTCCAACGTCAACCATATTGTTGGCTGGGGAATAGCCCACCTCGTTCCAGTAGTTTCCGTTGAGGTCGGGTCTAGAAACGCTTAGGCCACGAAAGGTGCCGTCGGTTCCGAAATCAACGAGCAGTTTTTTTCCTGAAGATCCTGAATTCTGCTGCTCTACATTAATACTCTCGCCGGTCTCCCTGTTCGTGATCCAATAGCGGTCCCCTTGTGCGGAATATTGAATCGACCAATGGGCACGGGTGTCGGCAAGCCCTAGTCCCGCGGCATATGCGACGGTATCGGCACCGGAATCATGAAAGAGTACTTTATCTCCATCCAGGCTGCGAAAGCGGACATAACTGGAGTCGAATTCATCCGCATAGGTTTCCACAGGCACTTCTACGACGGAACAGGACAAGCGATAGAACCCCTGCTCTGCGCTCACAGAACCATAAAAGTTTAAAGCTTCAAACTGCCCATTCATCAGATTATTTGAAACGGCATAAGCGGGATCGACCGTTGCGAAGGTTGAGCCATCCCCGCTGTAGGTTGCCACGGAAGTCCAGCCTCCGGTTAGACTGGTTGCCCGCTCCAGCGAGTAAAGCAATGCAGGCTCATCGATGCGCCTGGACGTGGCAGCATCAACATAAACAGCGTTTGGAAACGAAAGTTCCAACGGCTTATCGGGATCAAGAACTACCGACGCAAACGCAATCTGCCCCACCGAAAGCAATAGAATCAAAAGCAGCTTCATAAAATCATTCCTCTCTCTTTTCATCAGTCAAGTGGATGCCACGTTTCCAATTCGGAACCCCGGCATCATCCTGATCGTATTCGCAAGTGCTGACGGGCGACTTATCGCCGAATACCAGTTCCCAAACTCTGGAATATTCCGAGGAGTAGCCCACTGTTGCCCGGTCGGTACGATACGGCTCTTCTGTGATCCACTCCGGCGCGGTGAATTCGAAAACGGTTTGTCCGTCGCGCACCGCTTTGAGCGTTACCGCGCCCGGCTCGATCGGGATGCGCTTGACGGCAATGCCTGGTTCGACCACACCGACCTCCTTGCCATTCATGAACAGGATCGCCTTATTGGTGAGGACCGTCACCGCCTCGATGAAATCCTCTTCGGCAAGCGGAATTTTTTCTTCCGACCGCACTTCGAAGTCGGCCAGCGAGGGTTTCGCCGAGGCGGGATATTTTTTGTAGAACACCATCCCGGTTTCCCGGCGGTTTAGCTCCGGTTTCCCCTGCCACAGGTTCTTGTAGGCCTGCAGCAGCAAGGCGAATGCAAAGTTATGGTTGATATCGGGACATATCTGATGGCCCTCCGGATAATCGTTCCAGGTCACGACGTTGATGATCGGTGCATCGGTACGGATCGCGCGCTCGGCGCTGGCGCGGAGCTCCGCGGACAATCCCGACACATACACCCAGCGCCACATGCCATCGACGCCCAGCTGGAGCGCATCCTCCAAACGCCATACGCGATCGTAAAGTTTATCGGTCTTTTTCCGGAACAGCTTGGAGGTGTAGAAATCAGGGCAAATGCTTTCCGTGTAGGCCCGGTTGCGCCCGGCGCATTTCGCGGCAAACGCATCCCATTGCGCTCCATAGCGGCTGTTGACCGGAATGAAAGACCAGAAGGCCGGATAGAAATCAAGCAACTGATCCATCACATCGGCGTGTTTCAGCATCCACCAACGGACATGATAAACATAGGCAATATCGATGCCGCAATAGTCTGCCAATCGCTCGTAGGCCTCTGCATCGGCCGCCACCAGTTCGGGGCGCTTCAGTATGTCGCCGATGCCAAAGGCCTGATCGGTCAACCCGTCACCGATCCATTGATAGATGATGTAACGGCCGTCGGGCGTCTTCAGCCAGACATCGTCCCAAGTTCTTTCAGCCAACAGCTCTTTCAGAGCATCGCCCCACCAGCGGATTTTCTGTTCCTCGGGCATATCCTGCTCAGCAATGCAGAGGCACACCGTCAGCTTGAAATCCACCCCAAGCTTTTCCACCGCCAGGAAAAACGCCTTGATATTGCGATTGTATTCCCGTGCGACTTCCGGGCGGTCCAGCGGATAGAAAAACTGGAATCCGTCAACCCCCAACTCTATAGCGGTGAGGACCTCGAACTCGGCCGCCTCTTCGGGTGTTTTGTCCGTTTCACGGAAATCCATGATCGGAAACGTTTGATTGAAACCGCCAATGGTGCCCGACGGGCCATCCAGCCGGAAATGCTCCCGCGAATCATAGGTTGGAACCGATTGCGCATCCTTGTGGTAGAGCATGTTGGACATGTAATGCGCTACAACCCGCTTTTGATTCAAAAGTGGAAGACCCAGCTCAGGCCGGTTGCGAAGCGGATTCTCTGCCATGTCAGCAACAACTGTGGCAGCACATAACCAAGCACATAGTACTAATTTAATTTTGAACATACCTACTGCATACACCTGCATACACCTCGTCGCAACAAAAAAACCGAAGTTTCACCTCCGGCCTCATTATTTACCTCACTCTCAGCACTAGAAATGTACAGCCTTTGACATTGAATCAATGCCCATGCTCGTCTCAATCGACGCATCTTCATTGCCTCTCGAATAACGGCCGTCCATTTCTTTCATTGTGATACCTGGAATAAATTTAAACTGCATCAACACTGCCGTTCTGGAAACCGTACGCTCCTTGGCATACTCAGCAAGCACGTCGAAACAGGTATCCATCATTTTGTCGAAATCCGGCAGCATCCCGGTCATCAGGCCATTGTCTCTCCCGGGTACCGCAGCGGTACCGATGGACCCCACACTGAGTTTCCCCGGTATATCAACACCGCACAACGGAGCCATATTGGTGAGTATGGTGGTGCGCCCAAGGGAACCGCAAACAAGGGCCGTGGGACGCTCGTGTTCAGACATCGCCATGATTTTTTTGAGGTAGCCATTCACTGAAACTAGGTCTTCATTGTCAATATCGCGCGAAAGCTCCAGCAAGGCCTCATCCACTTCAAGGCCACGTTGAGCCATCGCCCGCCGGTAACCATTCAGGTGCAACTCCGCCTGCCGCCTATCCATTTCGCGACTTTCATAGCTGAACGCCGGGCATTTATGCCCGGCATCGATCATTCGATGCGTCAGCTCGAAGTAGGCATATTCCACATCAGCCGAAACCCGGGGCACACAACTTTCGTAAGGCGGACAAAGGAAAACATGGGGCAGCACAGATGCTTCATCGACCAACGGCAACATCTTTTCAAACGCCGTCAACGATATGACTCCCGTTACCTCCCCACTAAACAAAACCCCAGGCTGCAAGGCCTTTACCGGCTCCACATCAGACGGAAGCACTCTGACCTCCGTAATCATATTTCGCTTACCGGCGGCCTCCAGAATGATGTGCTGATACCACAAAATTAGCTGAACTGATCGTTGGTCCTCATGCAGTAGTAAGCCGATTTTTCCTGTAGTGCGACGGTTTGGCGATGATGATTTCAGGAAAGTACCGCGATTACCGCGCATTTCCACATACCCATCCTCGCGCATTTTTTCAAACGCATTGTACATTGTTTTCGTTCCGAAGCCCGACTCTTTGGCCAGGGCCAGCATGCCCGGCAGACGATCGCCCACCTTCCAGCGCCCATTGTGGATTTCCTCCACGAAGACATCCCGAATCTGCTGCTCAAACGTCAACTGGTGGTGAACAACAATCTGGTGTCCAAATAACTCAAAATGATCAGTCATTACAAATGCTCTCGGTTTATGTGCAACTATACAATCATATACCCCCTTTGTTTCAAGACTATTCAATACGAATAGTTGTATCAGCTGTTATAAAATGGTGTCGGCTAAGTTTAGCGGGAGTCGCTCATTTTACGGACATGTGCGCCAGAAAACCAGCTATCAGGAAGTCAACGAACAAGACAACAAGCAACCACCCATCGAAACCTGAATGCAAACCAGCCTCATCGTCCAAAAAACCACTGCCCACCCTGAAAATAAGGAATCAAACTTCCATACAGGCTATTTCAATTATCAAACACATACGTAATTCTGAGTCTGAATTGTTCATTTTTAAGGTATGTAACACACTAAGAATCCGATTTCCACCCACCTAAACGCACTGCTTTTAAAGTCAGAGCTCTGCTCATTGCCACCCAGAATACTATCTGTGAAATTTGATTAGGAGGTTGGAAAATTGATAGCCCAGCATTGTGATTCATGATTTAAATACCGTTTTATAGTGGCTATAAAGAGGTTCTGCAAAGGCCCTCGAAAGAACGAAAGTTGGTGTCCACTCACGACCCCACTCCACGTCTGGTTAATGAAGCTTGCAAGAGTTTCGATACAGCACACGGATTTCTCCTCCTCTTTTCCCGGGCACTGTTTTTTTTGCCCATACCCCAAGAATAATCCTGAATCTTTTTTGAACGTTCTCCGACAGCATGGTCCACACCTGGAATCCACATAAACAGGTTTCTGCTTTTTTTCTGTTTAGAACAGCGCATGCCCCCCCCTTTTTTTCCGTGCGCTGTTTTTTGTGTCTACAGAATTCACTAAAGCGCTGACCGTTAGACTTTAGGCAGCAACTTGGTCGACGAGGGCTTTCAGTCGTTCGAGCAGCTCGGGTTTATCTAGATTAGGGGCCTCACGTGCCAGTCGATCCAACTCCTGCAGCGATTGATCAGCGGCCGGTGCAGTTCCTTGCGTCAACAATCTCGGCATAGCGGTTTCCAAAGCACTGCGGAAGGCTTCACGGTCGGGACGGAAATAATACTTCAGCACGACTTCGACCGTGGAATGGCCGGTAACGCGCCGGACCAATTCCATGGGAACCCCGGCACTGAGCGCCATGGTGATCCACGTGGTGCGCAGAGAGTGGAATCCTTTGACGGTGGCGTTCTGGATTCGGTCTTCGCACTCGAGATCGGTTTTGATCTTGGCGGCTTTAAGCACCTGCTTAACACGCCAGGAGATACCGAAGTTTTTGCATTGGTAGAGCTTTGCTGCTTTGGGGAAGATATATTTATCGGTTCGTGGCTGCCGTTCGATCTCTTCGCGCAAAGCCGGGAAGAGCGGGATCTCTGCGGTTTCCCCGGTTTTGGAGGTATGAACCGTGATGAAGGCGCCAAGCAGATCCACGGCGTCCCACTTGAGCTGACAGCAGTCGCCCTGCCGCATGGCGGTGCACATGCCGACAATAAAGATCGAGCGCATGACGCCGTCGGCGTGTTGCAGGATGCGGTTAAGTTCGTCGAGCGTGAAGGGCTGGTGGTGCACCGTAGTCTTGAGCTTGGTCGGACAGTTACTAAACGGATTGCGGCCGATGCCGGCATCCTGGCCCATACGTTCAAAGAACCCTTTCAAGAGATGCATCTTATCGTTGTAGGTGGCCGCTGCATAGCCAAGTTCATCTAGGTGTCGGAGCCACTCCTGCGCCATCCGCGGTGTTACCTGAGAAAGGTATTTTACCGCTGGGTGCCGCTCTCCAATAAATTCGCGGAATTTCCGTAGCGTGGTGCACTGATTTTTCTCCCACAGTTCGGTTCGGCGCTTCCGGCTGGGCAGATTCAGCCAACAGGATTCAATACCCACCAACGGAATCTGCTCAATAGAAGATCCCGATTTTAGCGCGTAGAGTTCTTCTAAATGTTTTTCTGCATTTTTCTGGCTGTGGGCCTCAGAAATCAAACCATCGAGTTTGACCTGGGCTTGTGTACGCGACCTTTCAAAAGCTAAATCCCCGACTTTTCGGAGGGTATTAGGCACTCGCCCCTTGATTTCCACCCCGAGGTTGATGGTTGTATTCTTCCCATTCATCGTGAAGCGCCCATACCACCATTTCGAGCGCAGCGAACCATCCTTCTTGCGGGTAATTTCCAATCCCATTGCCTGTCTCCGTTTATGCGACTATTTGCACCGCTTCTATTCAAAGCGAACGAATCAAACGGCCCCAACCCGAAGTATCCCCCGAAGTCAGGACCGAAGCAGACAGACAAAAAAACACAGCACCTGCATTAAGTGCTGTGTTTGAATGACTTAAAATGGTCGGGGCGACTGGATTCGAACCAGCGACTTCTACGTCCCGAACGTAGCGCTCTACCAGGCTGAGCCACGCCCCGTATTGACCAAAAGACTGCGTATAGTATAGATCCCCGTTTGAATGGCAAGCGGGAAAATGGAGGTTTTTTACAACCCCTGAAAAAGTTCCAATGTTTGGAAATCAGGCGCGCGGATGCGCCAGCTGATAAACCTCTTTCAGGCGCTCCACCGAGACGTGTGTGTAGATTTGAGTTGTGGAGAGCGAAGCATGGCCCAGCAGTTCCTGAACACTGCGCAAATCGGCACCGGCATCGAGCAGATGCGTGGCAAAGCTGTGGCGCAGACTGTGCGGCGTCAACTCGGCATTCAGGTGACAGAAGAGCACATATTTCTTCATCATACGCTCAATGGAGCGCGCAGAAATCGGCCCACCGTTTTTATTCAGGAAAACCGGACTGCGGACATCGCGCTTTCCTTCCAGCAGCCACACATTCTCGCGCAGCTCCAGATTTTTCGCCAGCGCCCGTTCGGCCGGGGCTCCGAGCGGACAGAGCCGTTCCTTTTTCCCTTTACCGCGCACCCGCGCCACGCCGGACAGCATATCGACGCCCTCTTCGGGCAGTGTGACGAGCTCATTGATGCGCATGCCGGTGGAATAGAGCAGCTCCAGAATGGCGGTATCGCGCGCCACCATGTATTCGCGCCAGAACTTGATTTTCGGATTATTCGACCGCGTCTGCTGCTCGTCATACTTAGCCGGCGCATCCAGCAGCCGCCCGACTTCGTTGACGGATAGAATCTGCGGCAGATAGTTCCCCTTCTTTGGCAGGTTCAGGCCGCTGAAGGGATTCTGCTCCACATACTCCTCGCGCAGCAGAAACTTATAGAACGAACGTAGCGCTGAAAGCTTCCGACCGGTGGTGGTCGGTGCCATTTCCAGCTTCTGGAAAAAGACCAGAAATTTCCGGGCGGAAAAGCGATCCGCCGTTTTCCAATTATAGGGAGCCTCAGCCGTCTCGCCCCACACGATCTCGCAGAACTGCCGGATATCAATCAGGTAGTTGCTGATCGTATGCTCGGAAGCATTTTTCTCTGCTTCCAGATACTGGATAAAATGCTTAACGCACGGATCGATCATAAATCCTTCAAACACAAAAGGCACAAAGAAATCCAATTTCAGATTCTCCGTGTCCTTTGCGCCTTAGTGTTTCTACTCTTCGGCAGCCGCTTCTTCTTTTTTCGGCTTGGGCTTGCGCGGAGCGGGCAGGCCGTATTGATCCATCGCTTCGGCATAACCTGGAATCTGCTCTGAATAGCGTGCGGCCATCTTCTTGAGTGCCGCCAGCTGACGATCGGAGAGAGCGCCCTTGCCTTTAAACTGACTGGAGATCGACTCAAAGAAGGTTTTGTCGTTGAACTCCCGCTTGCCACGCATCGTCGGCTCAGCCCATTCCTTGATGTTTTCCATCAAAGCAATCACCGGTGCGGTGGTGGGATCGGCTTCGACTTCCGGCTTTTCATCCAGCTTGAATTCGGCCTTCAATGCGTCAAAGTTTTCCAGCTGATCGGAATATTTGGTCAGCAGCGTGTCCAGGTAGGCCACCTGACGATCGGACAGGCGTTTCCCCATCGTGACCTGATCGCCCAGCGAAGTGACAAACTTCTTATCGTCGTACGTGCGTTTGCCTACCGCCCGCGGCTCCTCGAAATTCACGTTGATGAGCAGCTCGATCTTACGCGGCGTATCACCACGAACCGCTTCCGGCTCGACCAACTCGAGCTCGGTCACCATGCCTTCCGGAACCTGCTTGATGTAGCGACAGCACATCTTATGCAGCATTTCGCCCTGACGCTTGGAGAGCAGTTCCCCTTCCCCGACCTTTTCCTTCAGGTCTTCAAAGGTTTTATGATCATCATAGGTACGGCGACCGGACTTCACCGCGGGCGCCCACTCGGTGACGGCTTCCAATGCTTGGAAACATTTGGCCACAAAGGCCGGCTCGGCGGTTTCTTTGGCGTGCTCGATCCACTCGAGCAGCGAAGGATAAAACTCCTTCATCATTTCGGTCCACTCGATCTTGCCCTCTTCCACATCGTCGAGTTTGCTTTCCATATTCGCCGTAAAGTGCGCCTCGAACAGGTCGACCTTGTTATCGGTCTTCAGTTTCTCTTCGGTGCGCAGAATCAGTGTGATCAGCTCATTGCCAAGCTCCGTCGGAACCAGAGAACGCTTCTCTTTCACCACATATTCACGCTCGTCGAGCTTCGACATAATCGCGGCATAGGTGGAAGGACGGCCCACGCCGTTTTCTTCCAATGCCCGGATCAACGATGCTTCGGTGTAGCGCGCAACCGGCTTGGTTTCTTTTTGCTCCGTCTGCCAGTCCAGCACGTCGAGGTTTTCATCTTTGGTCAGCGGCGGAATGGTTTCCGTCTCTGAATCGTCGCCCTCTTTCGGTTTATCAGCCGCCGCTTCAATACCGGATGCTTTCATATAACCGGGAAAGGCAATCTCGGAAGCTGTGGCACGGAACAGATACGTGTTTTCAGAACCGGCTTCCACCTCAACCGTACGGCGGGCAATTTTTGCAGGCACCATCTGTGAAGCAACAAAGCGCTCCCAGATCAAACGATAGAGTTTCTGTTCTGCAGCATCGAGCTTCACGCCTTCGCGGCCCGGCTCAACCGATACGTCGGTCGGACGGATGGCTTCATGGGCTTCCTGCGCTGCGCCTTTACTCTTATAGAAGTTCGGCTTTTCCGGAACATACTGCGAACCATAACTGTCGCCCACAAACTGGCGGCATTCATCCTGCGCGGACTTGGCGATATTGAAGGAGTCGGTACGCATGTAGGTGATGAGTCCGCTTTCATACAGCTTCTGCGCCAGTCCCATTGTACGGGCCGGAGCGAAACCGAGCGAGCCGGAGGCCGACTGCTGCAGCGTGGAGGTGATGAAAGGCGGGCGCGCCCGGCGGGTGACTTCTTTCGTGATCACATCGCTGACCTTCAGCGGGCTGTTATCCAGCTCCTTCTGAATACACTCGAGCTGCTCCATGGTCTTTACAGCACCGGGCAGCAGCTTGCGGTCTTTAATCCCGATCGGCTCCCCGTTGATCCGGGCCAGCTTAACCGTGAAGGGATCCAGCGGCGCTTCCTGCTTACGCACCTGGGCACCGACCGTGAAATAGGCTTCCGGCTGGAAATCGGTAATCTCTTTTTCGCGCTCAACCACGAGGCGCAGCGCCACGGTCTGCACGCGGCCGACACTGTTGGCACCGCGGATCTGCTTGCGCACCACCGGGCTGCCCTGGAATCCAACCAGACGGTCGAGAATACGGCGCGCCTGCTGCGCATTCACGCGATCCATATCAATCTGCTCCGGCTGCTCGAAAGCGGCCAGAATGGCAGGCTTGGTGATTTCGTTATAGGTGACCCGATAGAAATTTTCTTCGCCGACGTTTTTCTTCAGCGCTTCAAACAGATGCCAGGCAATGGCTTCTCCTTCGCGGTCCGGGTCGGGGGCGAGGAACACCTTCTCGCATTTCTTGGCTTCCGCCTTCAGCTCTTTCAGCACCTTCTTGCCGCGGGTCGTGCTGACGTAGTCCGGCTCAAATTCTTTTTCAACATCCACACCCAGCTTCTTGGCCGGCAGGTCGCGCACGTGACCGACCGAAGCCATCACAATGTAGTCCTTGCCCAGGAACTGGTTAATCTTCTTCGCCTTAGCCGGCGACTCCACAATGACCAAATTTTTACTCATAGCTTTTCCTACCTGTTTTAAACCACTAATTGGCACTAATTTTCGCTAATCCTGATTAGTGCCGATTAGCGAAGATTAGTGGTTACATAAATCCTGTTCGTAAATCATCTGCGAGTTCAACCATTCGGCCCGGCAGGGTTCGAATGACCCGTTTCATCTCAAGGCCGAGCAGAACTCCACTGAGTTCATGGCTTTTAATTCCAAGCTCCCTGGCCAGCGAATCGACATCCATCGGCTCCTGCCACAGGGCTTCCACAATTTTTGATTCCTGATCGGTCAGCGGCACATCGGGCCTTGCGGCCGTGGCCGCCTCCGGAGCCTCCAACTCTGACGGCGGAATAAGGAATTCATACTCTTCTAAAATGTCATCCAAGGATTCGACGAGCTTAGCCCCGTTTTTGATCAGCATATGCGGGCCCTTAGCACCCGGCGTATCAATCCGTCCCGGCAACGCAAAAACTGTGCGACCCTGATCGGTCGCGGCTTCCATCGTATGCATGGAACCGCCCTTAATATCGGACTCAATCAACAGCACGCCCATACTCAGGCCGCTGATGATGCGGTTGCGGTACGGGAAGGTCATACGGTCAGCCTGACGGCCCATCGGATATTCGCTGATCACCGCGCCCTGCTTCGCAATCTGCTCCGCCAGCTCCGCATTCTCCGGCGGATACAGACAATCAAGCGCTCCGCCCAGCACCGCAATGGTGCGTCCACCACTTTTCAAGGCGCCCCGATGCGCAGCGGTATCGGTTCCACGCGCCAGTCCGCTGACTACCGTAAAACCGGTCTGCCCCAGCCGAAATGCCATCCGGTCCGCCGCACTTAATCCATAGTGCGAGGTCGATCGCGAGCCGACAATGCCCAGCGCTTTTCCATCCTCCGGAAGAAAGCACCCTTTTATGTAGAGCGCCAACGGCGGGCCGTGAATGGCTTTCAACGCTTCCGGATATTCTTCATCCAACGGGGTAATGATGCGCGCGCCGACATCGGCCGCCTTATCAATTTCAACACCGACGTCAATCGAGTCCCGCTGGGTAATAATCTTGAGCGCCAGCTTTTCGCCGACACCCCGGGCTTCCATTAACTCTTCACGCTCCGCCTCCAGGATCGCCTTTGGCGAACCCAGACAATCGATGAGCCGGCGGACGCTGACCGGCCCGAGCCCTTCGATCATATTCAAAACAATATATGCTTCCCGATCCTGCATTTTTCCCAACCACTAATTTTCACTAATCTGCACTCATTACAAATGCGGAAGGATTAGTGTCCATTAGTGTAGATTAGTGGTTCAAAGTTCGTTCCAGAGTTTTCCCATGAGGTCTTCAGGGAGTTCGTTTCCGATGCTCGATTTCCCAATCTCCGAAATGAGCACAAATTTCGGCATGCCGCCGACGGTTTTTTTATCGACCGACAGGGCTTCGCGCAACGCAGGCCATTCAAGGCCGGGCGCCGTGACGGGGAGTTCCAATGCCTGGAAAATCTTTTCGATGCGCTCGCAGTCCTCCTGCGACAGGCCGCACAACTCGGCCGAAGCGCGGGCGGCATAGACCGAGCCGATGGCCACCGCTTCGCCGTGCACATACTCACCGTAGCCGGCGACATTTTCGATGGCGTGGCCAACGGTGTGCCCGAAGTTCAGAATGGCACGCAGTCCGCCTTCGCGTTCGTCCTGCGCCACCACTTCCGCTTTCACTTCGCAGCTGCGGCCCACCATTTTGGCGAGCAGCTCGGAGTTGTTGACGTCGGCGAGGCCTTCAATATTTTCTTCCAGGGTCTGGAAAAACGGTGCGTCGTAGATGATGCCGTATTTGACGACTTCGGCCAGGCCGGCGGCATATTCGCGCGGCGGCAGGGTTTTGAGTGTGTCGAGATCGGCCAGCACGAGCTGCGGCTGATAGAACGCCCCCACAAGGTTTTTGCCCTCGGGAATATTCACGCCGGTTTTTCCGCCCACGGAGCTGTCGACCATCGAAAGCAGCGAGGTGGGCACCTGCACAAAGTCTATCCCTCTTAAGTAGGTCGCGGCCACGAATCCGGCCAGGTCGCCGATCACGCCGCCGCCGAGCGCCACGATGAATGATTTCCGGTCGAGCCCGGCCTTTACACATTCGCTCTGCAGCGCAAAAACATTCTCGCCGCATTTGGTCGGTTCGCCCGGCTTCATGGTGATGGTGCTTACGCAATAGCCGGCTTTTTCCAATGATTGGAAAACCGGCTCCGCATAGAGCGCCCCCACGTTTTCATCGGTAATGATTAAACAGTTGCCTTTGAGCCCGGCGTCGGAGCACAGCCCGCCGATCCGGTCCAAAATTCCCGCCCCGATATGAATTTCATAGGAGCGATCGCCTAGATTTACTGGTACGTCGTATAACATAGCTCGGAGTGTGTAGGGGCTCGCAGGGGGCCAAGTCAAACCAATTCTGAATACGTAATGAACTACAGGGATTTTAAGATGATCCCGAATGATGTAATAAGCGTTACATTTTTTTCACATTTCGGGGTTGATCCCGAAATCGCGCCATGTATATTAGACCACATTAGTACCAATTAAAATCTAACTAACCGAAACTAGGAGAATACCATGAACGTTGATCAGCATCTGAAAGTTGCAACCTGGCACATCGAACAGGCTCGTCTTCACGCTACTGTTGAAGAAGGCCACAAATGCGGATGCCCGCTGAACGATGACTATGCAAAAATCATCGAGCAGGTTGAAAGCGGCAACATTGTTGACGAAGGTCACTAGACCGCCCCACTCATTTTTGAGTGATTCAGGAACCGCCCCTTCCGGCGGTTCTTTTTTTTGTGCCCATCGGCCACAAAGCTTTCTAAGTTTATGCACAAACTTTATCATGGCATGAAAAGTGCTGAACCACTGATTGGGAGACAAAAGGAGAAACAACCAGTGAAAAACATAAAGATTCGAACAAAAAGGGAGAACTCGAAACGAGCGTGGTCGCGGCTGGACCACCAACTGTTTCGATTGAATTTAACGATCTATCAGTCCGATCCCGGCGTGCCGTCGCAGGAAAAACGTCAATCGGTTGTAAAAACCAGCCATCGGCGAGCCGTTTAAAGGCCGAGCGCCTGCTTCAGATAAAGTGAGCCGGTAATGACGACGAGACGGTCCGGATCGTCGGCCCACTCTTTTGCGGAGTTCCAGACCTTGGAAACTTCGGCCGGCTCGGCGGTGATTCCGGCCACCTGGCATTGCAGCGCCGCCTGCTCGGCGGTGGTGCCGCGCGGGGCGTCGATCTCGACGGTCCAGGCTTTGGAAACAAAGGGTTTGATGGTGCGCAGGAACTCGACCGACTCCTTATCGTCGAGAAACCCGAAAATAAAGCCGATCTGTTTACGCGGATAGAGCTCTTTCAACGTTTTGGCCATGGCCCGCCCGGCGGAGGGGTTATGCGCGCCGTCGAGAATGATCAGCGGGTCGGTTTGACGCTTCGCTCCAGTTTCTCCGAAACTGGCTCCCTTCGGGTCCAATGTCTGGAAACGCGCGCCCCATTCCACAGACTCGAGACCCTTTTTAAAGTTGAGCTCCACATCGAGCATATCGCTGAGCACTTCCAGCGCCGCCACCGCCACACCGCAGTTTTCGCGCTGACACCCTCCCACTAACGGAAGATTTATCGACGGGAGGTTCTGTGAATGGGTTTCAATCCGCAGCTTTTGCGGCTCCCCGATCTTATTCACCGAAACCATTTCGGAACTTCCAATGATTGGAAGACCGGCCTTCTGCAGCTCAGCCATGGCCGCTTCGCACTGCGGAGCGGAAACGGCCGGGCGCCCCGGTTTTATGATGCCCGCCTTTTCAGATGCGATCTGTTCAATGGTATCGCCGAGAAAATGGGTGTGGTCGATATCGATGTGGGTAATGACCGAAATCAGTGGAATGACCACATTTGTGGCATCCCAGCGCCCGCCCATACCGGTTTCGATGATGGCGATATCAACGGCTTCATCGGCAAAGTATTGAAAGGCCAGGGCGGTGGAAATTTCAAAAAAAGTTGCGCCGCGCAGGCCGGAGGAGGACTCCAGCTCATCCGCCGTTTTTTCCAATGATTGGATATAATCGTTCAGCTTCTCCTCGGAGATCTCTTCGCCGTTCACGCGGAAGCGTTCGGAAAAGTTGACCAGGTGCGGCGAGGTATAGAGCCCGGTTTTAAAGCCCGATGCGCGCAGCACCGATTCGAGCATGGCGCAGACGGAACCCTTGCCATTCGTACCAGCCACATGAATGGCTGCCAGCTTTTGATGCGGATTTCCCAATGCCTCCAGCAACGCTTCCGTTACTTCAAGTCCAGGTTTGATTCCAGCAGTGGTGCGCTTAAAAAGCGTTTCGTAAGGAGTATTCATTTTGACAGGATCAACATGATGGACAGGATATCCAGTAAACCCTGTTAATCCTGTCGGAACTATATTAGTCGTCGCAGAGATATTCGAGAATGAGGATCATCTGCTCACGCATTTCACTGCGCGGGATCACCTTATCAATCAACCCGTGATCCTGCAGAAATTCCGAGCGCTGGAAACCTTCGGGCAGATCCTGCTGAATGGTTTCCTTAATCACGCGCGGACCGGCAAAGCCGATGAGTGCTTCCGGTTCGGCCACAATCAGGTCGCCGAGGGTGGCGAACGAGGCCATCACTCCGGCCATGGTCGGGTGCGTGAGAATGGGAATAAAAGGAAGTCCGGCGGAAGCGTGGCGCGCCAGCGCCGCGGACGTTTTTGCCATCTGCATTAAACTGAGCAGCCCTTCATACATGCGGGCTCCGCCGGATGCACAGGAGAGCAGCACGGGGCGCCCCTCTTTGGTGGAACGCTCAATGAGATGTGTGACGCGCTCACCAACCACACTGCCCATGGAGGCACCGAGGAAGGAGAAATCCATGACACCAAGACCAATCTCACGGCCATTCAGTGTGCAGCCGCCGACGGTGACGGCATCGTCCCAACCGGATTTTTTCTGATTGGCTTCGAGTTTATCGATGTAGGACAGCTTACCGGTGAAGCCCAGCGTGTCGACCGATTTAATGTTGCTGGCCCACTCAACAAATGAGCCGGCATCGGACAACAGATCCAGGCGAGCCTGACGCGGCAGGGTGAAATGATGGTCGCACTTGGTGCAGACCTCGAGGTTGGCTGCCACTTCTTCTTTATAGACGATTTCGCCGCAGGACGGACATTTCATCCAGAGTCCATCCGGCACATCGCGCTTTTTTACCGTAATGGTTGAATAGTTTTTCTTGTTGCCGCCAAACAAAGCCATTTTTAAGTCCTCATGTTATCCGCGCGCCACAGTCAACACATGTACCGACTGTGCCCCACCCTGTTTCAGGGCTTTTGCGCATGCATTCACGGTTGCTCCCGTGGTCATCACATCATCCACCAACAGAACGTTTCGTTCGGCCAGCCGCTCATGTCTCCTCGATTCAAAAGCGTTGTTCACGTTACTAAGCCGCTGAGGTGCTGTCAAATTTGTTTGCGTACTCGTCGGCCGAATTCGACGAAGCAATCTTCGCCCGGATTCACATCCGATTCGCCGGGCAAGCGCTCTGCTCAACAAGGCCGACTGGTTATAGCCCCGCTCCCGGCGGCGGACATGATGCAATGGAACCGGCAGTACACAATCGAATTTCAAGTCTGAATATTCCGCCTGAAGGCAGCTCAGCAGCAACTCGGCCAGATCGGGTACCAACCAAAGCGCCTTTTCATACTTAAGCTGCCGTAGCGCTTCGCCCACAACGCCGTCATAGCGCGCGGCCGAACGGGCGCCCTCAAAAAACGGTTTTTCCGCAGAACAGGCATAACAGACAAATTCATGATCCACGGAACCGGCGACCGGATCGCCGCACAGACGGCAGAACGGGGCCTCTATACGGGAAGCATCTGACCAGCAATCCCAGCAGATATATCGAAAGGCCCCGGGAGAAGAAACCCCGCATCCAACACAGTTGCGGGGATAGCACATATCCAGCACCGCACGCCCCGAACGGGCGAAAGCCTCTCGGTCAAAAGTCGAAAGTCTCTTTCTTCCTGACCTTTGGCCCTTAGACATGCGAGCTAGTCCGCGATAATCGGATTCTTATTGATCGTTTTCGGCTGAATGATCGGCAGGTCCACATCCTTGGCCCAATAGATCGGCCCTTCAATCAGAAGCGAACGGTTCAGCAATTGCTCGAGCTGGCTTTCTTTTCCGCGAACCAGACAGATCGGCTCTTCAATCTCGCCGGCAATCAACACCAGCTTATAGAGCCCCGGATTTGCTCTGCGCAGCACACCGGGAATCCGATCCATCTTACCCTGCGGCTTGGAATCGTCCAGCACCAGCATCAGGGGCTGCTCCTCCGGTCTGGGCTCCACGACCACCTCTTCAACCACCGGCTTCTCAACTACAGGCTCTTCAACCACCGGTTCCGGAACGGGTTCGGGCTCAGGAACGACCACCGGCTCCGGCTTGGGCGGCTCGATGACTTCAACATAATCTGCACTGATCCAGACACGACTCCCGATCGGCGGAGCAATCTTCAGCCAGTCATTGAATTCTCCGCGCACAGTCAGAGCGTCGTCGCGTTCAACAATGGCCACCACATTATAGTTACGGCTCGGGCCGGAGCGAACATTCAGCTTTTTCGGCTGAACAATGCCTTCTTTGATAAATTCACCGGCCACCCAGAAGTTCAGGCTGTCGGGGGCCTGCACGGCAACCCAACCGTTGGTCTGCTCAAAATAGACCATTTCCTCGCCGCGCATGGCGCGGTCGAGCAGTTCGCCATCCAGGCTCGGTTTGGCCCGCAGGCTGACCCGGTCGCCGGTTACTTTGATTCTGGGAGCTTCGTTGGTTTGAGCAACCGCGAGGGAAGCGGAAGCCAGCAGCAGTACTAAAAATTTCATTTACATCCTCAAAATGGATTAGAGCGCAAAAAGGGCGCGCGCATTCGTTGCGGTTAAATTCGCAATAGATTCTAGCGAACAACCCTTCAGTTCCGCAAGCCGATTAGCAGTATGAACCACATAAGCCGGCTCACAGCGGTTTCCACGCATCGGCACCGGAGCCAGATAGGGCGAGTCGGTTTCTATTAATAGACGATCGCCCGGCACATATTGAACCACCTCGCGCAGCGGATCGGCGTTGGCAAAAGTGACAATGCCGCTGAAGCTGACCATGAGCCCCAGATCAAGCACCTGCCGGGCAAATGCGGTATCGCGCGTAAAACAGTGGAGCACTCCGCAGCGGCCTTCCTCCCCTTTCCAGGCATTGGAAAAATCTTTCAGAATGGCCACCGTGTCCTCATCGGCATCGCGGCTATGCACCACCACCGGCTTTTCAAACTCCACCGCCAGCGCCAAGTTTTCGTTAAAGAGCTTTTGCTGCTCTGTGGCGGTATCAGCCGTGTAATAGTAGTCCAGTCCGGTTTCGCCCACCGCCTTCACCAGAGGATTCGCCACAAACTCGCCGAGTTCGACAAGATCATACCCTTCTGCGGCAAGGTCCCGGTCGTAGCCGGCGCAGCCGAAAATGCGCCCCGGATATTCCTCAGCCAGCTTCAGTGAAAGTGCATTGGCTTCGGCCGATCCGCCAATTGCAATCATTTCGTGAACCTGAGCCTCTTTTGCAGCTGCCAGAATGTCTTCAAAGGTGCCGTCCTTTACAAAACGGTCAAAGTGTACATGGGAATCAATAAACATAATGCGCGGCAGTAAACGAAACTATCGGCATGCGGGCGAGAATTATTCCGATAAAATGCGTATTTACCGGAACACCAACTTTTAACGAATTATACCTTGAAGATGACCCGTACAGGAGGCATATTGTCGCGCCTTTATAGGAATAAAGAAAATTTACGCATACAAATGGCTCCGCAGGGCGGCGCTGCGCAGTTGTAATTATTAACGAGGTAAAACAATGGCTAGAACAGTCCCTTTGAAGAATGTCCGAAATATCGGCATCATGGCGCATATTGACGCCGGTAAGACTACTGTATCCGAACGCATTCTGTACTACACAGGCCGTTCGCATAAGATCGGTGAAGTACATGATGGTGCGGCCACCATGGACTGGATGGAGCAGGAACAGGAACGTGGTATCACCATTACTTCCGCTGCGACCACCTGTATGTGGAAAGACCACATGATCTCGATCATCGACACTCCCGGCCACGTGGACTTCACGATGGAAGTGGAACGTGCCCTTCGTGTACTCGACGGTGCGATTGCGCTGTACTGCGCGGTTGGCGGCGTTCAGCCTCAGTCCGAAACCGTTTGGCATCAGTCCGAACGTTATGAAGTGCCGAAGATTGCTTTCGTAAACAAAATGGACCGTATCGGTGCAGACTTCTATGCCGTGGTTGACGGAATTCAGGACATGCTCGGAGCAAACGCCGTTCCGGTTGTGATTCCGATCGGCGCCTCCGATGACTTCAAAGGTGTTATCGACCTGATCACTATGAAAGCCCTCATCTTCAATGAAGATGCCAAAGGTGCTGAGTGGGACGAAATCGACGTTCCGGACGATCTGCTCGAGAACGCAAAAAACTGGCGCAACAACCTCGTTGAAAAATGTGCCGAAATGGACGAAGAGCTGCTCGAAAAATATTTCGAAGAAGGCGACCTGACCGAAGACGAAATCTGGACCATCCTGCGTAAAGCCACCTGTGCCCGTCAGGTTGTTCCGGTATACTGCGGATCTGCATTCAAGAACAAAGGTGTTCAGCAGGTTCTCGACGGCGTCATCAAGATTCTTCCTGCGCCGAACGAAATTCCGCCGATCATCTGCACCAAAAACCCGGAAAACCAGCGCAAAGTAGACGACAACGAAGTCTTCTCCGCACTGGCCTTCAAAATCATGTCCGACAAACACATGGGTAAACTGACTTACCTGCGTATTTACTCAGGAACCATGACTGCCGGCACCAACATCTGGAACTCTTCGCAACAGAAGAAACAGCGTATCGGCCGTCTGCTCCGCATGCACTCCAACCGCCAGGAAGCCATCGACGTGGCTGTGGCCGGTGACATTGTTGCCGTGGCCGGTCTTTCCGAAACAAAAACCGGTGATACCCTGTGCGATAAGGACAACGAAATTTTCCTCGAGTCCATGGACTTCCCGGCACCGGTTATCTCGATTTCCATCAAGCCGGAATCTAATGCCGACAACGAAAAGCTTGGCGACGCCCTGCATCGTCTGGCCGACGAAGACCCGACCTTCACCGTGGCCTTCGACCACGAAACCAGCGAAACCATCATCGCCGGCATGGGCGAGCTTCACCTCGAAATCATCGTGGACCGCCTGAAGCGCGAATTCGGTGTTGTTGCTGAAGTCGGTCGTCCGGAAGTGGCGTACCGCGAAACTGCAACCTCCCCGGCGGATGGTTCCTACAAGCACTCCAAGCAGTCCGGTGGTCGCGGTCAGTATGGTCACGTGGTCATGTCTGTTGAGCCAGGCAAACCGGGCGACGGCTTCGAGTTCGAAAACAAGGTTGTGGGTGGACGTATTCCTTCCGAATACATCCCGTCCGTTGAAAAAGGTATCATCCAGGCACTGGAAGCCGGTCCGTTTGCCGGTTACCCGGTTGTGGACATGAAAGCCACGCTGCTTGACGGTTCCTATCACGATGTTGACTCCTCCGACTTTGCCTTTCAGATTGCCGGTCGTCAGGGCTTCAAGGAACTCTTCATGCAGGGTAACCCGCAGCTGCTCGAGCCGATCATGGCCATCGAGATCACAACTCCGGAAGAATTCATGGGGCCATGTAACTCTACCATCGCTCAGCGTCGTGGACGTATTGAGTCCATGGATGAGCGTGGCGGAATGAAGATTGTTAAGGGATTTGTACCGCTGAGCGAAATGTTCGGCTACTCCAACACAATCCGCTCCCTCACTCAGGGCCGCGCGTCCTTCTCCATGACGTTCGAACACTACGAAGCCGTTCCGATCAACATCGCGAACGAAGTCGTTGAGAAACGTCGCGCCGAAGGCAAAATCAAGTAAGCATCGCTTATTCGATTGCAAAAGGTCGTCCTCCGGGGCGGCCTTTTTTATTTAAAAACCTCAATAAAAACCGGTTTTTAAAAATAAACTCAAAAAAAAGCATCTTTTGAGTAACGATCACAATAAAGCCTACGTATTACATGATAGAACCCAACAATTTCATATGCGGCGGTAACCCAAGTGAACCCAAACTCATTCACCGCCCTACTCCGAGAGAGCCTCGCCCTAACCCAGCGGGGTTTCTTTTTGCCCACACACCGCGAACACCCCGCTGATTGACACTATCGGCTCCCTATGAGACCTTTTTTCCAACTATTGGAAGTTTTGCCGTGAACAATACTCTCATCGCCGAAATCATAAAAAATGAAGTCAGCCCTATGGAGCTCGACGCCGCGGTTTCCGATGCAGGCCGTTCTGAAAACACCCTGCTCGATGTACTCGCGGACCTGGGGCACGATAAAGCGCGCCTTTTCGGATGCATCGCCACCCATTTCGGCATGGAAACCGCTGAGCTGCATGCCGGCTTCCCCGCCGCCTCGAATGCGCACCTGCTCGATGCCGAAACGGCCCGGCGCTACCGCATTGTTCCACTGCAGAAAAATGAATTTGCTTTTGGCGATCCGGCCGACATCGAAACACTCGATACCCTGCGCTATCTCTTTAAGGAGCCCATCCAGCTAAAAGCCGCGCTCCCCGAACAGATCAGCGCCGCCATGGAACGGCTCTATCCATCGGTCGACGGCGATGCCGAAACCATCATCGGCCAGATGGGCGATGATGAAAAACTTCAGTTTGAGAAGGAAGATGTCGCCCTCACCCTGAACGACGACAGCGAAGAACCAATTATTAAACTGGTGAACCTGCTGATTCTCGAAGGCTTTAAGCAACGGGCATCTGATATCCATCTGGAACCCCTTTCCACGCAGTTCCGTGTGCGCTACCGGATCGACGGTGCCCTGCGCGAAGTGGAAGGCCCGCCGCGCCGCCTGCACCCCTCCGTGATCAGCCGGCTGAAGATCATGGCCGGCATGAAGATTTCTGAAAAGCGCCTACCACAGGATGGACGCATTGAAATCCGGGTGACCGGCCGCGACCTCGACCTGCGCGTTTCGTCAATTCCATCGAATCACGGCGAAAGCATCGTGATGCGTATTCTGGATAAACAGAATCTGACGCTCGGACTTCCAAACCTTGGATTCCACGAGGACGACCAGAAAACCTTTCAGCGGCTGATCCAGTATCCAGACGGCATTCTGCTCATTACCGGTCCCACCGGTTCGGGCAAAACCACTTCGCTCTACGCCTGCCTTAACGAACTGAATAAACCGGATCGCAAAATTATTACGGTGGAAGATCCGGTGGAATATCAGCTCAGCGGGATTAATCAGGTACATGTGCGCGCCGACATCGGCCTGACCTTCAGCGCCGCTCTGCGTTCCATGCTGCGCCAGGCCCCGAACATCATCATGATCGGCGAAATCCGCGACCGGGAAACCGCCGAGATTGCCGTGAATGCCGCCCTCACCGGCCATCTGGTGCTGAGCACCCTGCACACAAACGACGCACCCAGTGCCGTCACCCGCCTGGCAGACATCGGCGTAAAACCCTTTCTCGTCTCCTCATCGGTGCGCGGCATCATGGCGCAACGGCTCGTCAGGACGATCTGCAAGCACTGCAAAAAACCGCACCCACCGACTGCAGCCGAACAAAACCTCGTCGGCATGGTTTCCAATGTCTGGGAAGGCGATGGTTGCGCGGCGTGCGGTCACACCGGCTATCTGGGCCGCAAAGGCATCTTCGAGCTGATGAACGTGAACGATGATCTGCGACAGATGATCTACAACGGCGCCAGCTCCACCGAACTGCGTGCCTCCGCCCGCGCACTCGGCATGCGAACGCTCCGCGAAGACGGCCTGCGGAAAGTCGCCGACGGCATCACCACTGTTAACGAAGTCCTGCGTGTAACCATGAGGGACAAAAGCTGACCATGACCCATCCCTTTCTATCTGAATTGGTTAAAAACCGCATCATTTCCACCGATCAGGCGGACGCGATCCACGAAGAGCATCTTGCGCAGGGAAAAAACGTCCGGGATATCATCATCGAACAGAACTATCTGGACGAAGCGGCCTATCTGACCGAAGTCGCCCGGGTTCTGGAAACCGAACGGATCGACCTTTCCGCCGCACGGATTCCTCCAACCATTGGAACCGCTGTGCCGGCGGGCATTGCCCGGATGTATGCCGCGGCACCGGTCCGGATCGATGGCAATGCCGTTGTTTTTGCTGTCTACGACTGGCCCACTCCGGCCGTCACGGATGACATTGCGTTCATCCTCTCCAAACGTGTTGATTATGTGGTTGCAACAAAAGAGGCGGTCGAAGCGGCCATTCTGAAACTCTACGGCGAGGAGAGCGACTCGATCAACGAACTGCTATCCGAACTCGGGTCCGATCTGGAAAAAGCGGGCGATCTGGTGCACCTGGGCGATCATGCCGACCTGGAAGATATCGAGCATGCAGCGAGCGCCACTCCGGTGATCCGGTTTGTGAATTTAGTGCTCTATCAGGCCGTGCGGGACCGGGCATCCGACATTCATTTTGAACCTTTTGAAAATGAATTCAAAATCCGCTACCGGATCGATGGCGCCCTCTTTGAAATGGCCCCGCCTCCGAAAAACCTGGCGCTCCCGATTATTTCGCGCGTCAAAGTGATCTCCGGATTGGACATTGCTGAATCCCGCCTGCCTCAGGATGGCCGGATTCAACTGAACGTAGGCGGACGCTCCATCGACTTCCGCGTCTCCACCCTGCCCACCCAGTTCGGCGAAAGTGTGGTGCTCCGCGTGCTCGACCGCTCGAATGTGCAGCTCGATATTGAAAACATCGGCTTTCCCGAAGATATTAAGGAATACTTTCTCGAAGACATCCGGAAACCGAACGGTATTGTGATCGTCACCGGCCCGACCGGATCGGGTAAAACCACCACGCTGTATGCCGCGCTGCAGCAGATCAACAACATCGAAACCAAAATCCTGACCGCAGAGGATCCGGTGGAATATGATGTGGAAGGCATCATCCAGCTGCCGGTCCGAGAAAATATCGGGCTCACGTTTTCATCGGCCCTGCGTTCGTTCCTGCGTCAGGACCCGGATGTGATCATGGTCGGTGAAATCCGCGACCTCGATACGGCCCAGATTTCGATCCAGGCCTCGCTCACCGGCCACCTCGTATTCAGCACCCTGCACACCAATGATGCACCGGGAGCCATTACCCGGCTGATCGACATGGATGTGGAGCCCTACCTGATTGCATCCACGCTCGAAGCTGTCATGGGCCAACGACTCCTCCGCACCATCTGCCCGGCATGCAGGAAGGCCTACACCCCCGGCGACGATATGCTCCAGCTCCTGGAACTCGACCGCAGCCAGATCGGCAGCCAACCTTTTTATCGCGGCGAAGGCTGCGAGGCCTGCGGCCACAGTGGCTATGCCGGGCGGCGGGCGATCTTCGAATACCTTCCGATCACCGATACGCTGCGCGCGGCCATCATTGAAAAGCAACCCACCCTGGCCCTGCGCAATATCGCCGTTGAATCGGGCATGCGCACGCTGCGGGAGGACGGCATCCGCTGCATTCTCGATGGATACACAACGGTTGAGGAAGTGGTGCAGTACACATGACCAAATGGATCTTCACCTTTATCTGCATGGTCGGGTTTGTTCTGCTCATGACCAATAAAAAGATGGAAATGAAAACCATCTTCAATGACTACCAATATTGTAAAGGCCCCTGGAATAAAGAACTGCACGTGGACCGTGCCCGGGAGATTATGAGGCCACGGCTGATCCCCTACATTCTCGAGATCTACACCTCCGGGCAGGACATCGAATTTGCCGAAGCCATGATCGATGCATGCGACAGCCAGAAAGGAACCGATTATCTCTGGGAAATCGCATTGGATGATGAAACGCCCCAACTGACCCGCACCATCTGTCTGGCCCACCTGCTCAACCGCGACCAGCTCCGCGCCTGGACGGAAATCACTGAAGAAGATATCGAATCCATCAACACCTCTATGCCCGCCCACGTGGTTCACTGGAAACACCTGCTGGTTAAATACCTCGGACTCACCCACGCCTATTTAAACAAAGACACCTTTCCCGAGCGTCACAAATTTAAAGCAGCCATGCGAAAATGCATTCAGCAGTACTCCGTGCAAGAGGAATACCGTAAGAAAATCACCGAATCGCAGATTCCTTCTGAATAACCTTTCCCTCGCAAGACAGAATTAAATCCTGCTACAATCAGCCTATTAAATAAGCGGATATAAAAAAATGCCCAGGTTTCAATACACAGCGCACGACATCAATGGTGACGAAAAAAAAGGCAGCGTTAATGCGCCCGATCAGGCCGCAGCAACCGCACAACTGAAAAGCAAGGGCCTCTTCCCGACAGAAGTCTCCGGCACCGACCTGAAACTTCCAGGCACTGGAAATCCGAAACCGCGGAGCAAAGGCCTGAGCACGGAAATTCATCTCCCGGCTGCGCTGAGCACTGTCCACCCCAAACAGCTGATGGTCCTGACCCGCCAAATGGCTACGCTGGTTCATGCCGGCCTGCCCCTGCTCCGCGGACTGAAGGTGCTGGAGCGGCAGGAAAGCAACCCGGCTCTGAAAAAAGCGGTGCACGAAATTTCGGAATCAATTGAAGGCGGCAGCACGTTTGCGGATGCACTGGCCGCCCACCCGCGCATTTTCAACAAGCTGTATATCAATATGGTCAAGGCCGGAGAAGCCGGTGGCGTGCTGGACGTCGTGCTCGACCGGCTTGCCACCTATATGGAAAAGGCCCAGAAGGTGAAAAACAAGGTCAGGAGCGCCATGACCTATCCCATCGTGGTCCTGCTGGCTTCCAGCGGCATTATGATTTTCCTGATGGTCGCCATTATTCCAAAGTTTGAAACCATCTTTGCCGATATGCTCGACGGCCGCCCGCTGCCGCGCCTCACCCTGTTTGTGATGGGGGCCAGTGAGCTGATTAAAGAAAACTGGCCCATGGGGCTCGGCATACTGGCCGCACTAATTGCGCTGATTGCACTCCTGAAACAATTCCGTATCGGCCGGGTCATTCTCGATTCGCTGAAGCTCGCCTTTCCCCTGTTTGGAAACCTCGTCCGTATGTCGGCCCTCGCCCGTTTTGCACGAACCCTCGGCACGCTGATGGAATCAGGTGTTCCGATCCTGCAGGCACTGACGATTGTCAAAGAGACCATGAACAATGAAATTGTCTCAAAGGCCGTACAGGAAATTCATGATAACATCAAAGAAGGCGAACCGATGGCCGCCCCGGTCGAAGCCAACCGTATTTTCCCACCGATTTTCGGGGGCATGGTGGAGGTCGGCGAAGAAACCGGCGAGCTTCCGGCCATGCTGCTGAAAACGGCGGATATGTATGAGGACGAAGTAGATAACGTGGTTGCCGGGCTGAGCTCCATCATTGAACCCCTCCTGATTGTAATACTTGCCGTGGTTGTCGGCACAATTGTGATTGCCATGTTCCTTCCCATGGTGTCTATTATCGGTAACCTGAGCTAGCGGAAAAACCGCCTGTATGATTACCTAGGAGACTACGATGAAAGCACTTTTAATTGTCGCCCACGGCAGCCGCCGAAAAGAGTCCAACGACGAGGTTCGCCGACTGGCCACCCGGATCGATGAAAACTCAGGCCCGGCATTTAACCTGGTCAGCAGTGCATTTCTTGAAATCTCCAGCCCCCAGATCGACTCGGCGGTAGCTGATCTCATCGAAGCCGGCGCCACAGAAATCAAGGTCTTCCCCTATTTCCTGGCAGCCGGAACGCACGTCGTGAACGACATCCCCAGGCTGATAAAGGAAGAGGAGGAAAACCATCCTTCCGTGCACTTCGAAGTGCTCCCGCACCTCGGCGCCCTGCAGGGAATCAGCACCCTGATTATCAACCAGATCTATAAAGGTGCACCGCTCAATCACGATCTTGCAGAGCTGGCCACCGACTAACCCTCCTTCCGCTTCACAAACAGCTGAAATCAAACGGAATATTCCGTTTGACTTCCCCTCCCTATTGCCCTAGGTTCTCCGCTCTTTTGACCCCAAATGCATGGGGGAGGTGAAATTTAAAATGGCCCAAGAAACTTGTGAAGTAAAAGTACGTCGCGGCGAAAGCGTTGATCGCGCACTGCGTCGTCTGAAAAAGGCACTGGATAAAGAAGGTGTTCTGAAAACGATGCGTTCCAAGCGCTGCTACGAAAAGCCGAGCGAAAAGAAAAAACGCCTGGCAAACAGCCGTCGCGGACGTCGTTAATTTCCAATCATTGGAAATGCTGAAAAGCTCCCTCAATCGGGGAGCTTTTTTGTACCTGGATTAAACGACCGGATACTCCGCCATCAGCGCCAGATTTTCATCCACCTGCTCCGGGGAGACGGCCCCGATGGTCATGGCATCAAACACCCCGTTGGACTGCGCATACTGCATGCACTCGTCCCGCTTATCCACCAGCTTGCCCTCGCCATAGATCTTCATGCCGATGATTGATTTGCCGTTAGCTTTGGCTTTTTTAAGGAGCGCCTGCACCTCTTCGGGCGTTGAGTCGCACATCACGCCAAACGGGTTCAAGCGGGCGAGCATTACATCCACCCACGGCAGCTCCGCGGCCGTCTGCATGGCTCCGAAATTATGACAGGACACGCCCAGCGCTTTGATGCGGCCGGCGGCTTTTTCCTCGCTGAGCACATCCATATAGGGCTGCATTTCCCCGACCCATTCTTTCTGAACCAGACAGTGCAGCAGCACCATATCGAGATAATCAGTCTGCAGCTCATGCCGAAAGCGATCCACCGCCACCTTTGCAGAACGGGACCGATGTGCAACGGATAGTTCGCCCGGCTTATTGCCGTCAGAGCGCCACCAAAGTTTGGTCATAATCGAAACCTTCTCGCGCGGAATATACCGTAAAGCCTCGCGACAATAAGGATGCGAACCATACCAATCCGCCAGATCAAAGAAGGTAATCCCGCGGTCATAGCAATGGCGAAACAGGTTCACAAAGGCTTCGAAGCCCTGCCGGGTCATGGCCGACTTTTTCTTCGCAGCCTTCACCCCGGTGCCGAAACCGAGGCGGGACATCGTGATCCCCGTCCTCCCGAGCGACACCTGCGGAGGGGGAACAATGACCGGGTCGGCCCCCGGACTGGATGATGCCAATGCCGCCGTTCCAAGCATTGGAACAACAAAGTTTCTCCGACT
Organism: Pontiellaceae bacterium B12227; assembly: GCA_029432775.1. Taxonomy (GTDB): domain Bacteria; phylum Verrucomicrobiota; class Kiritimatiellia; order Kiritimatiellales; family Pontiellaceae; genus Pontiella. The sequence continues at coordinate 162,548 of JAROAZ010000008.1, forward strand.
GAATCCATCCATAACAACCTCCGGTTGAGTGCGATGAATATCAAGTTAACCGGGAAATGGCGAACTCCAAGAAGAATTAATAGGCCCCGCCCTGCATCCACTGGATGTATAGCTCCCAGAGCTTTGATCCGCCCAGCATCCATATGATAGCCGCGAGGGAAATGTACGGTCCGAACGGAATCTTGCTCTGCCACTCTTTATTGCCCGATGCAATGAAACCGACTCCGACAATGGTGCCTAGCAGGGAAGAAACAAAAACAATGAAAATGATCGATTCCCAGCCCAGAAAAGCGCCCAGTGCGCCCATCAGCTTTACATCGCCGAAACCCATCGCATCCTTTTTCAGAATCAGTTTCCCGATAACCCCGACCAACCAGAGCGAACCGAAACCGACGGCCAGACCGATCAGCGAAGAAATCAGACTTTCCAGCCAGCTTTCCGCACCGTGCATGGAAGGAATCAGGATACTGAACAGCGGCCCGAGAATCATTCCACCGATCGTGCAGCGGTCGGGAATCCACATTTCATCAAAGTCCACCATGCTGCCGAGGATCAGGCCGAACACCAGAACAACATAAGGAAGCACCACCGGCTGATACGGATAGACCAGCCAAATCAGCGTAAACAGAATCGCCGTCAGGAGCTCGATGGAAGGATAGCGGGGCGAAATAGGCGCTTTGCAATAGCGGCACTTACCTCCCAGGAAAATCCATCCAAGGATTGGAATATTATCTTTCCAGGCCAGATTGGTCATACACTTCGGGCAACGCGAGCGCGGTTTGACCACGGACAGCTCTGCCGGAATACGATAGATGCACACATTCAGGAAACTGCCCCAGCAGGCTCCGAACATGAACACCACAAAAGTGAAGTACCAATCTATAAAACTCATTCGAAATCCAATCTATTCTTTCACCACCCAGTCGCATCGCTCCTTAGAGAGCACGGAGACACAGAGCAAACAAGACTCCGAGTCTCTGTGTCCTCCAGCGTAGCGGGTGGTAAACTTATCCGTATACTGCTTTCTCCAATGCTTTCCGCATCGCCGGGACGGACGGTTCGGTACTGGTCCAGATCTCGAAGGCGCGAGCGCCCTGATGCAGCAGCATGCCCAGACCATTTGCAATTTCCGCGCCAGATTCGCGCGCGGTGGTCAGGAAGGCCGTTTCGGGATACATATAAATCAGGTCAAATGCACGCTGCCCTTCACGGAACGCTTCCGGTGGCAGCAGCGAAGGATCGGCTTTCTTCATGCCGACCGGCGAGGCCTGTACTACCAGATCGCAACCGCGGCAGAGCTCGACCTGTTTCTCTTTTTCCGAGGCCTGGAAAATTTCTACGCCCGGCGCAACCGACTTCACCTCATCTTCCAGCTTCTGAACGCGCTCGGCATCAATATCGGCCAGCACCAGCAACTTTGCCCCTGCGGTTGCCGCCTGCAGCGCAGTGGCCCGCCCTGCTCCACCGCAACCCAGCACAAAGATGGAATCGCCTTTGACCGTCTTGCCGAATGCCTCTTCCAGTGCCTTCATGAATCCGTAGCCGTCGGTGTTATGCCCAACCATTCCGTCTTCCGTAAACTCAACGGTATTGGCTGCGCCGAACAGCTTGGCGCTGTCATCCAGTGTTGTAAGTCCCCGGAAAGCGATCTCTTTATGCGGCACCGTCAGGTTAACGCCGGCAAAACCCATCAGGGCCATCGACGGAAGCACTTCCATCAGGCGGTCCGGATGCACATCCAGCGCCAGATAGATTCCATCAAACTTCAGTTCTTCCATCGATGCATTGTGCATCACTGGCGATAGTGTGTGCCCAATTGGATGCCCCAGCACCGCAAACGGTTTCGTATGTCCACTCAGATTCATTCAGCAACTCCTTTTGAAAACCACTAATTTTCACTAATCGGCACTAATGTTCCATTAGTGAATATTAGTGTCGATTAGTGGTTCCTACTTTTTCGCGATACGGTTAAGGCCCGCAATGATGGCCTTGACGGCGGCCTGGTTAATATTGGAATCAGAACCAACTCCGTAAATTACAGCGGCCCCATCAACTTCCAGCGGCACATATGCCATGGCCTTGGCATCGGCGCCCTCGCCGATCGCCTCTTCATCGTAGTCATGAACCTTGAAATCAAAATCAACCACATTGCGCATGGCATTCACAAAGGCCGAGATCGGACCGTTGCCGTCGGCCTCAACCGTTTGCTCTCCGCCGTTCACGGTCACCTTCACTTCGCCATGAATGAAGGTCGGATCATTGTCATCCGGGCGCGGCCAGTAACCGACGAGTTCATACGGCCCCTTAGGCGAAACAAACTCGCTTTGAAAAACCGAGTACACCTCATCGGCGCTGATTTCGCGGCCGACCTTTTCGCTGTAGCCCTGCACATATTTACTGAGCTCCGGCTGCATGGCCTTTGGAACTTCGATACCGAAATCCTGCTCGAGCACCCACGCAATCCCGCCCTTCCCGGACTGGGAGTTAATACGGATGAGCCGCTCAAACTTACGACCGACGTCGGCCGGGTCGATATGAAGATACGGCACCTTCCAGCCCATACCGAAACGGTCCGGCGCTTCGCCCAGTTTGTGCACGCCTTTATTGATGGCGTCCTGATGTGAACCGGAGAATGCCGTAAAGGCATAGCTGCCCGCATAGGGCTGGCGGTAATAGATCGGCATGCCAGTCAAACGCTCAACGGTCTCCGCCACATGGCCGAGATCGGAAAAATCGATGCCCGTTTCGATGCCGCGCGAATAGAGGTTGCTGATGCAGGTAACGAGATCCACGTTGCCCGTGCGTTCGCCATGCCCGAAGAGTGTGCCTTCCACCCGGTCGGCGCCTGCCATGAGAGCCAGCTCGGTAGCAGCCACGGCCATGCCCTGGTCGTTGTGTGAATGGAGCGACACCATAATGCAATCCCGCTTTGAGAAATCGCGGCAGAACTTTTCAATCATGTCGGCATAGTGATTCGGCGGACGACGCTCCACCGTGGCCGGCAGATTCATGATCACCGGCTTTTCAGGCGTACCCTTGCCCCATGCTTCAAACACGGCTTCGCAGAGCTCCACGGAGAAATCCACATCGGTATCGGTGTACTCTTCCGGCGAGAACTCGTAACGAATGTCCGACTCCGGCATCGCATCGGCGAGATCGCGGATCTGCTTCGTGGCAGCAATCGCCGTTTCAATGAGTTGCGGGCGCTCCATTCCGAACACCTGACGCATGTGGAGATCCGACGGAGCAATATAGGCATGCACGATACCGCGCTTGCAGCCCTTGAACGCTTCGAGCGTACGTTCGATCAAATGCGGGCGCGACTGCGTGAGCCCCATAATGAATACATCATCGGGAATGAGATCTTCTTCGATGAGCTTACGGAAGAAATCGAATTCATCCTGACTGGCCGACGGGAAGCCGATTTCGATGTGCTTGAACCCGACATCGCAGAGCATTTTGAAGTATTCGAGTTTCTGATCCGGATCCATCGGATCAGGCAACGCCTGATTTCCATCACGCAGATCCACCGAACACCACTGGGGTGACTTCGTTATACTCTTCGACGGCCACTGGCGGTCGGGGAGATCGATCATCTCCGGGATTACATATTTTGGTACACTCATTTAATCTCTCCTAAAATGGGGCATAATCTAAACAACCCCGCTTCTCTATTCCATTCCATTCATATTTTTTCTAGCCACCTATGAACCGGGTTTCTATCTGAGTTCTTCCGTGTTTTATCCGTGGCCTAAAACCAAAAAACCTCCGCAGGTTGCCCTACGGAGGTTTTCAAAAGAGTTGTCTTTTCAGCAACCTATAGGCAAACCGCCTCCGCAGGATCATTCCCATCGAGTAGTAGCAGGCCGAGTAGTAGATTGTTGAATTCGTGTTTCATAACGGTGGGCAACATAGTTCCAATGGCTGGAACCTGTCAACCTTCAATAAAACTCATTTCCCGCCATTCATAACAACGGCGCGCGTTTGTTATAATTTTCCAGCAGCCGGTTTTTCAGTGCGTTGGTATTCGACGCATCCGGTTTGTGCAGGGCAACTTCAGTCAAAAGCGCAACAAGCGATTCAAAGTCGCGAAGATCAATCTGCTCCGGAGCAATGGCCGTTTTTCCCATATTGTGATAATTCCCGAGCGGCAGGCAGACCGCGCAGGTTTGATAGCCCAGCAACGCCAGCCCCGTCGACTCGCAACTCCCGCCGGGCATGAGTGACTCGACAAAGTGCAGGGTCTTATCTTTTAACTTCAGCTCCCGCGCAGTTTTCCGAAGGTTGGAAGTCAGCTCCGGATTAAATACGGTGGTGGCATCGCCCACGCGCACAATGGCGCCCTGCCCCAGTTTTGCATTCGGTTGCGCCTTCGATGCTTCGATGCCCAGAACCGGCCAAGCTGGTTCAATCAATTTATTGTTTGCGGCGGCAATGGCCCCGACAAAGCCGACCTCTTCCGCGCGAGTCAACAAACCATGCACCGTGCGCCGGCACCCCTCTTCTTTCAGCCGAGCCAGTGCCAGCAGAATGGAAGCCACGCCGCAGAGATCGTCCGCAACCCGGAGATTGAGTTTATTCCCGCTCTTCCGCCAGACCGGCAGGTCCCACATCCCCAAGGTGCCTTTCGGAAGATCAGCAACCTGATCCAGCTTGATCCGACACTTCAGAAAACCGATTTCTTTATTGCGCCGAATGAACTGAATCGTTCCAGAAACCGGAGTTCCAGGCCTTGGAAAAAATTGAACACGGGCTTCAGGAAAATAGCTTTCGGCCACCCCGCCGCGGAACCAGGCTTGCACCGTTGAACCGCGCCGACTGATCACCTCGAATCCGGGATGATCCATATGTGCCTGCAGTACCCAGGGATTCCGGGGCTTCCGCCCCCGACCTTTACAAGTCAGCAGGATGTTCCCGGACGGGTCCTGTTGGAAACCGATGCCCTGTTCCTGCGCCCAGGATTGTATAAACCCTTGCACATTGGATTCGCAGAACGGTGCCGTCGGCAGCGAAACCACATCCTTGAGCAGCGTAATTTCTTTTTTATTCATACCCATTGTCTCTAACTTTTTTAGTTGTCGAATCCTGGGCGACGGAACACCAGTGCTTCAGGCATTCGGTGCTCAAGCGCTGCTTTGATTCGTACTAAACAAATTTGAAGATCCAATGCTTCATCCTGAAGATCAAGTTGCCCTCCTAGCGTCTGCCATGCGCCGAGACTTCGATCGATCGCGATCAGCGCAATTTTTGCAGATCCAAGCGCGTCATCCATCATATCTTGCTCCTCATCCTCAAGCCCCATCAGAGCACGAGAAATCTTGGGATAGAGGAAATATTGATACCAACGCACAACCTCAACTGCATCGTGGAGATCCAGAAGAGCGGGAATGGGATCGTGGCCAGATATCCCCATATCGACCTCCCGTTTCATTTGCTTCAACTGCTCCGCAAACTGCTCTTCATATCGCCCCATCCAGTCATCTACGGCAGTGGCATAGGCTTTCGATTCTCTGCCAAGGAAACTTCCATCAACCAAACGTTCTTTACGCCGCTCTCTTTTTTCGAGTTCAACATCCACGTCTGCATTCAGATCCAGTCCCCATTGTTCGGCCGACTCCTGAAGCAGTTCCATGGCGAGCTGAAAGCTTTCGTGAATTCCTTCCCAGAATTGCTCATTCCCGGGATCGCTTCGTGGTGAGTCCTTGGTCCGCAGATCGGGATCCATGGCAAACGAAAGACATCGACTGCGCATGGTGCACCGCTCGCACCAGCGGTCGCAATAGTTGTAGATACCGGAAACAAACTGCTCGTCCCCAGCCAGTCTTTTCAACCGTTCCTTCTTCTCTTCAACACCCATAACATAACCGCCTAAAGGCGGAACTACATGCCGTTTAAATTTCTGCTTTAGGATAAGAGCCGAGAACGGTCATGAGTGTGCAGTGCTCCTGCAGCTCGTCGAGAGCCCGCTTCACTTCCGCATCATCCGAATGACCATCAATGTCGACGAAGAAATAGTATTCCCAGTTCTTATTCTTGCTCGGGCGCGACTCGATCTTTGTCATGTTAATGTTATCGGCTTTGAAAACAGAAAGGGCGTCATAGAGCGCGCCCACCTTATGCTTCACGCCGAACATGACAGATGTTTTATCGTCACCGGTCGGAGCGCTGTATTCCTGCCCGATAATGAGGAAGCGGGTGGTATTGCCCTGCATGTCCTGAATATTTTCGGCCAGCACATCAATTTTATACATGTCGGAAGCCATGACACTGGCGACCGCGGCGGCCCCCGGTGTTTCCAGCGCCAGCTGCACCGCCTTGGTGGTGCTTTCCACCGGCGAAAGTTTTGCATTCGGCATATTGGCCGCCAGCCAGGCACGGCACTGGCCGAATGCTTCCTGTTTACTGAAAATCAGGTTCACGTCGTCGCGCGCCTCATTTGAAAGCAGCGTGAGTGAAATAGGCAGATAAATTTCCGCACAGATTTTCAGTGTGGTCGAAGCAAATTGATCGAAGGTGTGGGTAACCGCACCTTCGGTGGAGTTCTCCACCGGCACCACACCGTAGTCCGCCGTCCGGCTTGCCACGCGGTCGAACACTTCCGCAATCGTGCTGGTCGGAATGTAGTCGACACTGACGCCGAATTTATTGCGGGCGGCCTGATGCGTAAAGGTGGCTTCCGGCCCGAGATAGGCAATCTTCATCTCCGTTTCCAGCGCGAGCGCGGCCGACATAATTTCGCGGTAAATCGCATGAGCGGACTCTTCCGGCAGCGGACCGGCATTCAGCGATTTAATCTTATCGAACACCGCCCGTTCGCGGGATGGAACATAGATTTCGGCTCCGTTTTTCTTTTTCTCTTCACCGATCTTGAGCACCACATTAATGCGCTCATTGAGCAGACGTACAATTTCGCTATCCAGCGAATCGATCTCTATTCTGTATTCATCAAGATTCATATTCCACCTCTTCTATTGAAGCAGCCGCAACGGGGCACAAAACCCGGCGCACAGCTCTTTGTGCTTTTTTACGGCTATCCTTCTTTTTCTTTCGTTTCGGTATCCACCGCTTCATCTGAAGTCTGGATTTCTTCATCCAGCGCGGCCATGGACTCCTCGGCAAGGTCCTGATCCGCAGCTTCATTTTTCAGCTCTTCCTTCGTTTTCGGAAGGTCTTCAGCAGTCTCTTTCTTTCTCTTCTCTCCTGCCGGCAGGGTACGTTTCAGTTCCTGACTGCCCGGCAGATCGTTAATATCATTAATGCCAAAGTGTTCCAGGAACTTCTGTGTGGTTCCGAACAGCCACGGACGGCCCGGCAACTCGGAACGCTTCACAACGCGCACCAGCTGCATATCGATCAGCTTACGCAAAACGGCATCCACCGACACACCGCGGACTTCTTCAATCTCGGAGCGCAGACAGGGTTGGCGATAGGCCACGATGGCGAGTGTTTCCAACGCCGGCTTGGAGAGTCGCATAGTCTGGTTTTTTTCCAGCAATGCCCGGACAAACGGACCGCAGGCGGCATCGTTCTGCAGACGATAGGCTCCGGCAACCAGCGCAATGCCTAAACCGACTTTGGCCTTTTCCAGATCCTCCGTCAGTTGCTCAACGGCCCCCTCTATCTGTTTGTCCGTTGCTTTGGCATATTGCTCATAAGGCCCGCCGAAACCATTCCCGGTTTCGATCATCGCCTTGCGCATGCGCTTAACCGTCAGCGGCTCTTTGGCCGCAAACAGCAGGGCACCGACAATCTGTTTCAATTCTGGAAGTACTTCCACTGTGCTTTCGCTCATCTTCGTCTCCGTCGCAACTAAAGCTCGTCTTCCTCGTCATCTTCAAATTCGTCCTCGTCGGACTCGTCCTTCACGGCCGCGGGCTCATCGCCCAGTTGAAATTCCGGATGAGGCTCTTCCTCCTCTTCCGGCGGCAGGGTCGGCTCCGGATCGGGTTCACGCGGCTCCACCATGATGGCACTGAAATGATCGTCCTGCACGCAGGCAATCTTGTTCAGCTTGATCAGCTCCAGCACCGCCAGAAATGTGCAGACAATTTCCTGCCGGGAAGTCATGCCGCCAAACAAATCCGAAACGCACATCCGCTTCACGACCTTCAGGTTTTCAACGATAAACGAAACCTTCTGGCCCACCGTATATTCCTCGGCAAAGATTTCCTGAAGATCCTCTTCCTGCACCCGGCCCAGTGCTTCGTTCATGGCGGAGATCAGATCGAAAATACTCGCATCCTTCAAATCCACATCCGGCGCAGCACCCAGCTCAACGTGCTCGCTTTCGCGGGCGAACACATTCTCCATATGGAGTTCCAGATCCTCGAGGTGATCGGCGGCATCTTTGAACTTCTTATATTCCACCAGCTGACGAACCAGATCCCAACGCGGATCTTCCTCTTCTTCGTCATCATTATCCTTGCGCTCATCAACCGGCAGCAGCATCCGGCTCTTAATCAGCATCAGCGTCGCCGACATCACAATAAAGTCACCGGCAATATTCAGATCCAGCACCTTCATCAGACTGAGATATTCCATATACTGATCCGTAATGCGGCCGATCGGAATATCATAGATATCCACCTCGTCCTTTTTGATCAGATACAAAAGTAGATCCAGCGGTCCCTCGAAAACTTCGAGCTGAACTTTGTAGTCGTCTTTAATTAGTTCCATAGAGCTAGACACACAATCCTGTTGTTCGTGGCGCGGGCACCCTGCCCGAGATCCACAGGCAGAACGCCCATGCTGCGATTCTTATTCAAGTCCGACCGCCTGCCGGGCTTTGTTCAGCGTTTCGCGTGCGAGAATCGATGCTTTCTCGGCACCGGCTTTCAGTACGTCTTCAACGTAGTCCATATTTTCCACCAGTTCGCGGCGTTTTTCACGCATCGGGCCGAAATGTTCGTTGATCTTATCCAGCAGCTCGATTTTCGCATGACCGTAGCCCATACCCCCGGCGCGGTAGCGGTCTGCAAGGGCCGCCTGTTCCTCTTCCGTGGCCAGCAGTTTATAGAGAGCGAAAACGTTGTCGCCTTCCGGCTCCTTGGGTTCTTCCATCTCCTTGCTGTCCGTCAGGATTTTCATGACCCGCTTTTTCAGCGGTTTGCCTTCCATGAAGATCTCGAGTGTATTGTCGTAGGATTTGGACATCTTCTGCCCGTCCACCCCCGGCACCACCGCCACATTCTCGCGAATGGAGGGCTCCGGAATCGTGAAAACCTCACCGAAGGTGTTATTAAACTTCGTCGCCAGGTCGCGGGTCACCTCCACGTGCTGCTTCTGGTCTTTCCCCACCGGCACCACATTGGCCTGCGGCGCAAGAATATCCGCCGCCATCAGCACCGGATAGGCAAAAAGGCCGTGCATGGTGGCAAATCCTTTGGCAATCTTATCTTTATAAGAATGGCAGCGCTCCAACAGCCCCATCGGACAGACGTTCGAAAGCAGCCACGCCAGCTCGTGCACTTCCGGTACATCGCTCTGGCGATAAAGTGCCGTACGCTCCGGATCAATGCCCGCCGCCAGAAAGTCCAGCGCCACATCCGTGGTCATTTCGCGCAAAGCCGCCGCATCCTGCACCGTGGTCATCGCATGGTAGTTTGCAATAAAAATATAGGCGTCGCCCTGCTCCTGCAGTTCAACCGCCGGCTTCATCGCTCCGAAATAGTTACCGATATGCAGTTTGCCCGAAGGCTGAATACCCGTCAGAATTCTCATTAAAATCGCTCCAAATCTCTTTCTAAAATACAGAACCCGTGTTTTTACCTGTTCCGCGCCCCCGTTACAAATCCCAAAACGGCACAACTCAAAGCAAATGGTGTGTAATGGAATAACCGGAAGATCCCGGAGCTGATATACCCATCATACACCGTCCAGCGGGGTGCCATACCAGCGTCACATGGATCCTCGTCGATGAAGGGACGACCTCTATGCCGCCCTACCGTCCAAATAGACTTGCAGAAACTGGACGGGACAGAGCCCATTTAGCACAAAGCCACGATGGCGGATTTAAATCTACAACAACGCATTCCACACCTTTCACCAATCGTGACACATCATTTTGCGTGCTTCTTGCATGCCTTAACACCTGGCTGGTATGGCCTCGCGACCCGGGATCGTCGATCAACCCGCCCCTACCGCCTTCACCTTCAATGATGGCGGCAATAAACCGGGAGTTGCAGACCTCCGGGGCCCAGAGCCCCGGGTTGTGTCCGGATCTTCCGGAAGACCTTCCTTGAAAGTCATGTAGATGTCTGTATTCCGCACAACCGGGGCATAAGGAATAATTTAGGTAAGATCTGTTAAAACAATCCAGCTGTCGGCAGACGAAATGATCGTCAGCAGTCCTGCGCCTTCCATCTGTTGCGCGCACCACTGCGCACGCGTATTTTGACTTATCCCTGCCTCCCAGCGTATTGGTGTAGCTATCCGAACAAATATGTATTTTCACCCTTCCGATGGATTTGACGGAGAGCCCCCGTATTTGGTGGAGAGCCTGAAATTGAGACCACGACGGCAATAAAAAAGCTCATGCGTCGAAACGATGCATGAGCAAAAAAGTGGCGACCCCTACGGGACTCGAACCCGTGTTGCCAGGATGAAAACCTGGAGTCCTAGGCCACTAGACGAAGGGGTCGCTAGAATGTTTTTCCGAAGCGCCATTAAAAAAATGGCGACCCCTACGGGACTCGAACCCGTGTTGCCAGGATGAAAACCTGGAGTCCTAGGCCACTAGACGAAGGGGTCTTCGGTAAAAACGAGGGCGTAATGTAGCAGACCGATCAGACTCAGCAACAAAAAATTTCAATTTTTTCAAATCACCTCAAATTCACCTCGAAAAAGTCACGGAAGTTCTCACGATCGTGAGTACTTCCGTGACCTCGCCGGATTTGCGCGCCTTCCCGCTTTACTTCGTTTCCGCCAATTGGCAGGGTCTCACTTCAATCACCCGGGGTGCCTTTCCAATGGTTTGGAATGAGCTGAGATTATACCCGTTGAACCTGATCCGGATCATGCCGGCGAAAGGAAGCGTGGAGCATTTTTCCAGCGTTTCCGGGTTCCGGGAACGCTTTTTTTGTGGAGATAGCAGAATGAAACTGACCGTAAACGGAGAGGCCCACGTGCATGAGGGCAATGGAACCATCGCCGCCCTGCTCGAAGAACTGGGTGCAAACCCGGCGCACACAGCGCTGATGGTGAATGGCGATGTGATTCCTTCCGAAGGTTGGAAAAACACAACACTGAATGAAAATGATGAAGTCGAAATGCTCGTCTTCGTTGGCGGCGGATAGCGAACCGTAGAATAAGGAACTCCGAATACTGAATTTCGAAAGGGTAACTATGACAAACGATATTTTAAAAGTAGGCGACCAGGAGCTGGGCTCACGCCTTTTTCTGGGGACCGGTAAATTTTCCAGCACACAGGCGATGATCGAAGCCGTAAAGGCTTCCGGCACCGAACTGGTGACCGTGGCCCTGCGCCGCTTCAACCGCGATCAGGCCGAAGACGATCTCTACGGCCCGCTCTCCCTGCTTGAAAACGTAAAGCTCATGCCCAACACCTCCGGTGCCATGAATGCGAAAGAGGCCGTTCGTGCGGCCATGCTCGGTCGTGAACTCAGTAAAAGCCGTATCGTCAAACTGGAAATCCACCCGAACCCGCATCATCTGCTGCCAGACGCCATCGAAACATTCGAAGCCGCCATTGAGCTGGTGAAACAGGATTTCCTCGTCCTGCCCTACATTCCGGCCGATCCGGTTCTGGCCAAGCGGCTCGAAGATATCGGTTGCGCGGCGGTCATGCCGCTGGGCGCCGCGATTGGCACCGGCAAAGGACTCTCCACTGCGGAGATGATTAAAATCATCGTGCGCGATGCCAGCGTACCCGTCGTGGTCGATGCCGGTCTGCGCTCCCCGTCCGAAGCCGCCGCAGCCATGGAAATGGGTTGCGACGCGGTGCTGGTGAACTCCGCCGTTGCCGCCGCCGAAAATCCGGCCGCCATGGGCGCCGCCTTCAAAACAGGCACCGAAGCCGGGCGCATGGCATTTGAAGCCGGCCTTATGCCGACCTCCGAGATCGCGGTGGCCAGCTCCCCCTTAACCTCTTTCCTATCGGCTTCAGATGATTGAACAACTTCCTGATTGGTTAAATCCAGAGCCCTGGCTCAATCTCGATTTTTCGGCCGCTGACATTGAGCGGGCCATTGGTGCGGATGCACCGAACGAAAAAACCATGGCGGCCCTGCTGTCGCCCAGGGCCGCGGAATTTCTTGAGCCCATGGCGCAGCGCGCACAGGCCATCACCAAGCGGCACTTCGGGCGCACGATTTCGCTGTATACCCCGCTCTACCTTTCGAACTTCTGCAACGGCGGCTGCCTTTACTGCGGACTCGCGGCCGACCGCCGCGCCCAGCGTGCCGTGCTCAATGAAGCCCAGCTGCGCCACGAGATGGAAGCCATCAAGGAAATGCATCTGGAAGAGCTGGTGCTGCTGACGGGCGAGCGCATGCCGGAGGCGGACGTTCCCTACCTCAAGGAGTGCATTTCCATTGCCGCGGAATACATCCACAATGTGAACATCGAAGTGTTTCCCATGCCCGAAAGCGAATACCGCGAGCTGGCCGAGGCCGGCTGCACCGGCGTAACGCTCTATCAGGAGACCTATGATCAGGACATTTATGAAAAAATGCACCGATGGGGCGATAAGCGCGATTTCTTTTCCCGGTTGGATGCGCCGGACCGCGCGCTGAAAGGCGGCTTCCGGGCGGTAGGTATCGGGGCCCTGCTGGGACTGGCCGACCCGACCTACGACATGCTCTGCGTTTACCGCCATGCAAAATACCTGCTGAAAACCTACTGGCAGGCCGGGGTCTCCGTTTCATTCCCGCGCATCCGCCCGCAGATGGGCGGGTTCCAGGCCGACTATCCGGTCGATGAAAAAATGCTGGCGCAATATATTTTCGCCATGCGGATCTGCCTGCCGGAAATTCCGCTGGTGCTCTCCACCCGCGAACCGCGCCGCGTGCGCGACGGCATGGCCGGGCTCGGCATCTCGAAAATGAGTGTCGCCAGCAAAACCACGGTCGGCGGCTACAGCGACGACTCCGAGGAATCAACAGAGCAGTTCGAAATTTCCGACGAACGCAACATTCCCGAGTTCTGCGAAATGCTTCGCACCCGCGGCTTTGAACCGGTCTTCAAAAACTGGGACGCCACCTACCGCGAACCGGCCCACTACGCAAAAGCATAACCTTTCACCACGGAGGACCCGGAGGAACACGGAGGAAAGAAATTTAACCTCCTTTAACTCCGTGCTCTCGAGCGAAGCGGGTGGTAGAAAGGAGGGCTTATGAATACACCATTTCAACCTGAACTCCTCGCCCCGGCCGGCAGCCCCGATGCAGCGTGGGCCGCGCTGAGCTATGGCGCCGATGCCGTCTTTACCGGTCTCCAGCGCTTTTCCGCCCGGGCCGAAGCCGTGAACCTGTCCGAAGAGGAACTGGACGAGCTGATCGGCTTTGCCCATGCCAACGATCGGAAAGTCTACATCACCCTCAACACGCTGACCCAGCAGCACGAGCTGGCCGACACGCTCGACGTGCTCGCCATGATCAGCAACCTGAATGCCGACGGCATCATTGTGCAGGATATGGGCGTGGCGCGCATGGCCAAGCGCTTTTTCCAATCATTGGAACTGCATGCCAGCACCCAGCTGGCCGTCCACAACCTTGAAGGCGCGCAGCTGCTGGGCGATATCGGTTTCAGCCGCGTGGTGCTTGCCCGCGAGCTGAGTCTTCCGGAGATTGGAAACATTACGCAGAACTGCGGCATCGAGACCGAGGTCTTCATTCACGGCGCGCTCTGCTATTCCTACAGCGGGCTCTGCCTCTTTTCCTCGCACGTCAACAGCCGCAGCGGGAACCGCGGAAAATGCGCCTATTGCTGCCGGCAGAAGTTCGACACCGATGAAGGCAAAGGCCTGCCCTTTTCGATGAAGGACTTTGCGGTCGGCGAATATTTCGACGAGCTGCTCGCCACGGGCGTGGCCTCGCTGAAGATTGAAGGCCGCATGAAAGGCGCGGCCTATGTGGGCGCGGTGACGGACTTTTACCGCAAGCGAATGGACCGCGGACTGGATGAAACGGAACAGAGAAACCTGCTCGCCGACATTCAGACCATTTTCGGCCGCCCGGCCACCGACCTCTATCTGAAAAATGCCGACACCAATCCGATCGACCCGACCACCAACGGACATCGCGGCGCGCAGATCGGAACCATCGGCCACATTAAAACGGAAGACAACGACCACTGGATTCGTTTTAAAACCAACCGCGCACTCCAGAAATTCGATGGGCTTAAAATTGAAATGGACGGCAAAGAGCCCTACGGCTTTTCCGCCACCGAAATCCGTTTTTCCAATGATCGGAAAAAACACCTGAAGTTTGAAGTGCCGGAAAACTCCGACATCGAAATTAAACTACCGCACGGCCACCCGTTCCTCGAACCGGGCCTGCCGGTCTATTGCTCGATCTCGCAGGAAGTTCGCCAGCGCTATGGTTTTGAAACGCCGCGCCCGGGCGTCTACCGCCAGCAAAAACCGTTCGACGCAACGGTGGAGCTGACGCCGGAAGGCATCACAGCGCGCGCGGAGGGCTCCGAGATTCGGATCGAAGAACCGCTCAGCGAAGCGCGGAATCCGGACAAGACCCTTGCGGCCATCCGGAAGAGTTTTGAGAAAACCGGCGGCACGGAGTGGAAGCTCCAAACCCTGGAAACCCTCGACAACGGGCTGTTTGCTCCGGCTTCCATCCTCAACGATGCGCGCCGCCGACTGCTCGAAGAACTGAGTTCCAACCTTCGGGACCAACAACAGGCAGAACACTTCCAACGATTGGAAGAACTGGTTCAACCGCCCGCCGAACCGGGCGCTGAAGAGCGCTGGTCGATTAAACTGCGTGACCTTGCCCTGCTCGACGAACTGACCGAGGAAGAGCTGAAGCAGATTGATGAAGTGGTATTGGAGGGCGACGCTTCGTCGTCGCCGGCGATGACAAAGCATCGCCCTCCAGTTCGACTGGCAGTTCCTGTGATCCAGCGCCAAGCATCAAGTATCGAGTATCAAGGCCCGGTCGAAGTCGCCAACGTCGGCGCGCTCTACACCCACCGGCAGTCCACCGACCTCATTGCCGACTGGCCGCTGTATACGCTCAACTCCGAATCTTCCAACCATTGGAAGGAACTGGGCATTGGGCAGTGCGTGCTGTCCCCGGAGGATACGGGCGATAACCTGAAGGCGCTGATCGGCCTGATGGGCAACCGCGCGATTGTTCCGGTTTATCAGCACACACCGATGATGATTTCCGCCACGCCGCCGGATTCCGGCGATCACCTTTCCGACCGTCGGAACAAACCGATGCACGTTGAAAAAAGCGGCGACCAATTTGTGCTGATTTTTGAAGAGCCGTTTTCGCTGGTGGAACATCTCGACGAACTGCGCGAAGCGGGCGGGCGCAACTTCCGGATCGACCTGACCTATGGCGTTGCCGATGCACAGCATGCCGCGGAGATTATCCGCGACACCCTGGCCGGACTTCCAATGATTGGAAGCCACGACGGAAACTACGGGCGCACGCTTTAAGACAGGACCAGTGAACCGGACGGAATCGCATCAAAACGGTGTTGTTCTGAGGCAAACGGCGCAGAGCACTAATGGCGCTGACTTAAGCATTTTGTAGGGCGAGAACGGTTGAGCTTGCGAGACCTTCCCGCCGCAATTCAGTCAAGGATCCTCTTTGCATAGGCGGCTGGAAGGCATCGTTCCTCAGCCATTCCAGCCCTACAATTATTAGGCACTCCCATGACAAATGCCCCTTAAGTCAGCGCCATTAGCGCAGAGCACCGTTCTACTGGACTCGTCACGACTCAATCATCAATCATCAATTTATAGAAGGTCATGGAGTCGGCTTTGGTGCAGCCGCCGGCGCAACCGGTTCCACAGGGGAGCTCCACTTTGATGAGCTTTCCCTTGCGCTCGAGCATTTCGAGCATGGGATGCAACGCACTGGATTCAATATCGAGCGCGAGGCTGATTTCCTGAACGGAAAGTGCGCCGCCGCGCTCGTTGAGTAGCTTAAGGATTCCACTAAGCATTTTTAATGGCCCGGTTCCCTGCCGTCCTCAGCCCGATATAAAAGGCGGCCAGAATGGCCCCACAGAGCGCGAGCCAGCCTGCGGAGGCAGGGGGATTCACCGAGAAGGTGGCCAGCTGATAATAGGCCGTGGAGATGACCCACGCCAGAATCGTGAGATAGGAAACGGCGAACAGCATCCACTTCATCCCGATTTCGCGGGCAATGGCGGCCAGCGCGGCCACGCAGGGTGCATAGATCAGAATGAAGAGCAAATAGGCAAAGGCGGACTCAGGACCGTGCTCACCAAAGCGGTCCACCATGGTAGTATATTGACCCGACTCGGTTTCTTCCAGCTCGTCCATGGCACCGGAGAGGCCCAGCGGATCTTTTAATCCGTCAAAGAAACCTTCAAATCCTGCCGGGATGGCCGAGAAGGCATCGATAATGCCGGCCCAGAACTCGAACTTCACTTCGGCCTGCTCGGAAAGAATTTCTGCCTCTTCCGCCACTTCCAGCTGTGAATAAATCGAATCCAGCGTTCCCACTACCGCTTCTTTCGCAAAGATGCCCGTGAACAGGCCAACCGTGGCGGGCCAGTTTTCGTCCTCGATCCCCATCGGGCGGAAGACCGGAGTCACCGCACGGCTCATGGCACTGAGCACAGAATTTTTGGAGTCGTTATTTCCGAACGACCCATCGGTTCCCATGGAGTTCAGAAACCCGAGCACCGCGACGATCAGCAGAATCACCTTTCCGGCTTTAATCAGGAACGATTTAAGACGATGCCACGTGTGATACATCACCCCGCTGAAGGTCGGCATGTGATAGGGCGGCAGCTCCATGACAAAACTGCTGACCTGACCGCGCAACAGCGTCTTCTTGAAGAGCAGTCCGGTCATGACGGCCAGCGCCAGACCAATCATATAGATCCCGAAGATCACCACCCCGCCCTGTTGCGGAAAGAAGGCAGCCGCAAAGAGCGTGTACACCGGCAATCGCGCCCCGCACGACATAAACGGATTCATGAGAATCGCCAGAATACGATCCCGATGACTTTCCAGCGTCCGTGTTGCCATGATGCCTGGAACGTTACAACCAAACCCGACCAACATGGGAATGAACGCTTTTCCCGGCAAACCGATTTTGCGAAGAAAATGGTCCATCACAAAGGCTGCGCGCGACATATAGCCCGAGTCTTCCAGGAATGAAAGACACAGGAAGATGAAGAAAATCGGAGGGATGAAAGTGGAGACCGTCTGAATGCCCCCGCCAATGCCTTCCGCAAGAATGGCAACAAGCCAGGCCGGCGTATGGACCGCTTCAAGCAAAGCCCCGAATCCGTCGACAAAAATCGTTCCGCAGAGTCCATCAAAGAAATCGATGAACGGGCCGCCCACATTAATGGTGATGGCAAAAACCATATACATCACAAAAAAGAAAATGGGGAATCCCAGAATACGGTTGAGCACGACTTTATCGACCATGTCGGAGAAGGATTTTCGAAGCTTATCACTGCCGGCCGTGACATCGCGCGCCAGCCCGTGAATAAATCCATACCGTCCGTCCGCAATAATCATATCGATGTCTTCGCCAACGATACGTTCCACCTTTTTCAGCTCTTGTGCCAGATCCGGTAAGAGCGCTTTATCCGCGCCGATGATGTCCTGTGCGAGCTCATCTTTTTCAAGGAACTTTATGGCCAGCCAGCGGGCGGATACTTTATTGGTTAGAGCAACATCCCCCAAACTGAGCTCCAAAGACTGGAGGACCTTTTCAATATCCTTTTCGTAGGATACCTGGACGCCGGGCTTACGCCCCGTTTTACTGATATCGCAGATGGCCGACTGCAGTTCCTCGATTCCCTTCTTCTTGGAGGCGATCACCGGAAGAACCGGGCAGCCCAGATGCTCTTTAAGATGCTCAATTTCAATTCGGATCCCGCGCTGCTTGGCCATATCCATCATGTTGAGCACCACCACCACTGGAACATCCATTTCGAGGAGCTGGGTGGTGAGGTACAGGTTACGCTCCAGATTGGAGGCATCAATGACGTTTATTACGACGTCGGGGGTATCGAACAGAATATGTTTTCGCGCAACCTCTTCGTCGGGCGAGAGCGCCGAGAAGGAATAGATGCCCGGCAGGTCGGTGGCTTCGACCGTCGCATTGCAATGGGTGTATTCACCCACCACGCGTTCGACGGTTACACCGGGCCAGTTTCCGACCTGCTGTTTTGAGCCGGTCAGCGCGTTAAAAACAGTGGTTTTCCCACTGTTTGGATTCCCAACCAGGGCGATTTTCAAATTACTCATTTCACCTCTACCTCAAAGGCATCCGCTTCATCAGAACGAAGGACCAGACGGGACCCTTTCACCTCGAGTTCAATCGGGCCGCCGAACGGAGCTTTTCGAACTACTTTGAATTCGGAACTACGGGTCAGCCCCATACGTAAGAGCTTTTGGCGATATTGCGGATCAGACGTTGTGAATTCTGATACGGCTCCGGTTTGACCCACCTTCATTTTCCTGAGTTTCATTGCGACCCCAATAATCTAAATTAAAATTCCAAACCAAACTGCACCGTAACTAAATCACCGCGGGCATCGTTTTCCAGTTTTTCTAAATGCATATATTCAGCAGCCACCGAGGCATACTCGACAAATTGATAAGCCACAACAGCTCCGTAGGCCCGGCCCGGAAGTTTATCGCCATATTGAGCCAGCGAGCGATCATAGGCCGCATAAAGATCCTCACTCGCTTCGTACTTCAACCCCACCGCGACCTTCTCATGCACAGCAAAGGAACCTTCGAGGCTGTAAGCCATGGGACGGTATCGGCCGCCTCCTAGCATGTAATCATCGAGCGCAGAGGCAAACTCCGCATTCAGGGTGAGACGTCCAAGATACGCATTGGCATAGATCCCAGCGGCTCCGACTTTTTCATAGCCGGGCTGGTCAGCAATGTCTTCGCCGAGATTCCCGTAGTTATAGGTTTCCATCAGATCAGATAACCAATACGCCCCGACTTTAATCTGCTCAACCGGCGTGAGAGCGACCGAAGCAAAAAAGTCCGAGATGGTCGGGTCTCCACCATCCCCTGCCGCCGTGCCTTTTTTGGTGTCGCCATTAAAGGCACCTGCACTGAGATCGATCACGGAATTCGCATAGCCCACCATGCCGGCCGTACGGTTCATTTCCATCAGCTCCAACGTCAGAGGATCGGAAATAAACGCGGATTCAAAATTACCGACGGGTTGGTAAAAGCGACCGAGCACTAAATAAAACGGGATCGTTTCAGAGGCACCGAATGCCAGATAGGCTTCGTCGATGTTATCGTCTTCGCGAGAGTCCTGCTCCCAAAGCACACCCACATGACCGAGCATCCAGTCATTGATGGCCATTTCAAGATCGAAGGCAACGGTTGCCACAACGAGATCACTCTCATTCTGTCCATCAATGCGAGAGCCAAAGCCTTCCACTTCCAGCAGCACACCATAGTCGAGACTCTTGATCGTATTGGTTGGCCAGCCCGACACCTGCTCTTCTCCAACCGAACGGCTCGGTTTTGCTGAAAAGCTGTTTATGGCCAAAAATAGCGTAACTAATAGTCCTGCGTGTATTCCCTTATTCATTTCGTTCATTCCATTAAAGCAACAGGTCTTTCCATAAGACCCTGTTCACTTTAAGTCTATGTCTAATCCGCTTCGGGCACACCCCGACAGCATTAGTTTCTCAAACTCATCTGATCGCTATCCACCACATAGCGGTACTGCTTGCCGCACCGAATGATGATTTCCTTCTGCCCCTTCTTAAGGATCTTGAAGTCAATCGACATCTCTCCATATCCATCATGCTCAACGAGCATGTTGTACAATACATTGATCCGTTTTTTCACATCTTGATGGTGATCTGCCATAGCGCGATTCCCGCTTAAAAATTGCGGGCTAATTTAGACAGTATCTTATTTAGGTCAATTCTATTCGCCTTTTTTTTGCTGCGCCTAACATTCTTGAATTGAAGACGGAACCAGCCGGTTCGTCAACTATGGACTTTCCCCTTATTTCTAAATATACGTATTCGGCGGCCATAAATACGTGAATCCAGCTCCCCTCCCTCTTCCACGGGGTTGAAATCCCCATCCAGAGATATCCGAACGCCCTGAATCTACACATTTGAAAGCAAAAAAGGCGCCCCGAACGGGACACCCTTTTGTACTTCCAATTAGTTGGAAAAATTACCAGAAGATCACGTAGAGCGCGACCGTCAGGATGGACACGGCAATACCTGCATACATTGCGCCTTTGGAAGGCGTGAGGTCCATGGTGGTGTTGGAAGCGAACACGACCTTCTCTTTGTTCTTGAAGATCAAGCCGTAGACGAAGAGTACCGCGAGGACTACGCCCAGACAGACCGACATGCTGTAAAGAAAGTGCATGTCCGCGTGCTTTTTGAGCATGTAATGGTAGATGCCGGCGTTGACCACAATGCCGATCACGCCCGCCCACTGGCCACCGGAGCGGTTCAACAGGCCATAGATGAACACCGCGAGAATACCCGTGGAAACATAGCCCTGAATCGACTGGATATAATCAAAGATACTCTGAAAATTAACCAGCATCGGTGCCAAAACACAGCCAATCACCACGAAAACACCGATGCAAATACGGCCAAAGGTAACGAATTCAAACTGCTTGGCCTCGGGCCGGATATAGCGCTGGTAGACGTCCATGGTGAACAGCGTCGAAGCCGCGTTCAGAATTGCCGCGAGCGAGGAAACAATCGCGCCGAGCAGCGCCGCGAAGACGAATCCAAGCAATCCCTTGTTTTTCGGAATGAGCTTTGAAATCAACAGCCCCATCGCGTCATCGTATTTGTAGGCATTGATCGCCTTCTTCACAACGTTACCTTCGCCTGCACGGGCGATAACCGTCTCATTGAATGCGGTGATCTCCGCGGCTTTCTCCGGGTGTGTGGCGGCATACTTCACATCGAGATCGAAGACAAACGTGGTGGCCGGGTCGGCCTGCGCTTCCTCATACATAGCGAAGACATTTCCACCCGCATCGATGTTCGCGCCCTCAGCCATATCATTGGAGTAGAGGTTGAAAGCGATGATGCCCGGAATTACGATAACAAACGGGATGAGCAACTTAAGGAAGCCAGCGAAAACGAGACCCTTCTGGCCTTCCGCGAGCGACGCGGAGCCCAGGATGCGCTGCGTGATGTACTGGTTCAGGCCCCAGTAGTAGAAGTTCGGAATCCAGATACCGATGATCAGGACCGGCCATGGCATCGAGGGGGTGTCCATGTGTAAGGCAGTCTCATTCAAGGTGCCGAATTTCTCCATAGCGCCCGCGCCGGCATCGACCGTAGCCGCCGCTCCGGAAGCGTCGACCAGCTCAGATACATTCGTAATACCCAGCTTCTGGAAAGCGAAGTAGGTGATCAGAGCACCACCAACGATCAGGGCGGTGCCTTGCAGCAAGTCAGCCCAGGCACATGCTTTGAGTCCGCCTACCGCAACGTAGCCCGCAGCCAGGCCACCGAGAATCCAGCAGGCAACCGGCAAGGGGATGTCCGTTCCGAACTCGGAAAACAGCTTCGTCATCGCGATGGCCCCTGCATAGATGACACCGATCAGGCTGACAAAGATCAGAATAAGCGTCATGGAAATCGTCATCACCAGGCGCGCCCAGTGGTTGTAACGCACTTCCAGGAATTCCGGAATCGTCGTGATACCGGTCCGCAGAAAGTAGGGAAGCAACACAAATGCAACGACCACTAAGGTGATTGCAGCGATCCATTCCCAGCTCGAAACGGAAAGGCCGTCCAGGCCCGCGCCCTTTCCGGCCATGCCCACGAACTGCTCCGCCGAAATATTCGCAGCGATCAAGGAAATACCAATCAACCACCACGTCAACCCGCGGCCGGCCAGGAAGTAATCTTCAGCGCCTACTTCGCCATGTGTATCCTCGCCTTTGGATTTATATAAGCCGACGAATAATACCGCCGCGATAAATCCGAAAAATACTATGATGTCAATTATTCCCATTTCATCCTCCTTGGAGTTTCCTTACACAACACACCCATCCACTTCCATGAATCTCAATGTTCCACGCTAGCGGGTCTCAAGTCATATATCCAGCAGTCTTTACAACTATGTAACGACATATTCCGAATGGTTCCATAATACGGTAGACGCCTCTATAGGCCATAGGAGAAATGGGCATACAAATGGACAAATAATGCATAAGATGCCTTTTTTACACCTTTATAAAAAAAGCAGGACATACAAAACATCCAACTCATCAAAGATGAGGAGGTTATTGAGATATCGGCCGGCTCTATGGTGGGGTTAAAACAGGGTAGTACAGTTGAATTCGTTCCGAACTACACGAAACTATTAGAATTCGGAAGAAATAAAAAGAAAACCCACTATTGATCAACAATAGCAGGGTTAAAGATGGTGCCCAGGGCCGGACTTGAACCGGCAAGGCCGCAATGGCCGAGGGAGTTTAAGTCCCTTGTGTTTACCAATTTCACCACCTGGGCGGTAAAAGCGGGAATTTATACCTCTGGAACCTACCGTTGGCAACCCTCTATCATAAGGAAGACGTAATTACGGGGTGCCACAAATCATATGACACCAAAGCAACCGCTCTTAAATGTGCCAATGCATCGTTGTATTTCCAGTGCCTGGAAATATGTGGCCCTCTCCCCGCTCAACCCCCTACTTCTTTTACTGCATGACAATGCTGCTCGATGCGGTTGCGGACCAGATCGTTAAGCATGTCATAATCCGCATCTGCCGGATAGACGGGTTCAAGAAAGTGCACGTCGATTTTCTGGCCGACCTTTGGAATATAGCGGCCGCGCGGCAGGGCCTCGAAGGCTCCATCAATCGCGACCGGCACCACCGGAACATTGAGTTCTTTGCTCAGGATCGCAAACGTTTTACGAAACTCCCCCAACTCGCCCGTACGGCTCCGGGTTCCCTCGGGAAAAATGATGATACTGCGGCCGGAGCGCAGCACCTCGGCCAGTGTCTGAATGGAGCCCTTCACATCGTTATCAATATCGACCACCAGTATATTGAAGCGGTCGGCAAAGCCCCGTGATATCCGGTTCCGCACATGCTTTTCTTTGGCAAAAAAGAAGGTGCGTTTGATCCGCGTTTTTTCCAGAAACATGGAAACAAACAATCCGTCAAAATAGCTCTGGTGATTCGGCGCAAAAATGCAGGCCCCTTGCGGAATGTGTTCCGTTCCGCTTGCGCTGACCTTAAACAGGCCTTTGAGAATGGTGGTGAAGCCAAAATGAACGGGCAGGTGCAGTCGTGATCCGCGCGGCAGACGAATTTTCGGGACATGCTCTTTAATGATGGCCGCCCAATCGACGGTCTTGGTATCGAACTTACTTTTCATCGCACGGGTAAACTCGGCGAGTTTCCGAACAGTGGAATACTGCCCCATCGTTTCTTCATCGACCTGCATGCCGAAGGTTTGCTGCAGGTAGGCCAGCAGACTGACCCGGTCGAGCGAGTCGAGGCCCAGGTCGAACTCCAGATGATCGTCGGGACCGACGCTGATGGTCCGCTGCTGCTCAAGAAACTGTTTGATTTCGCGATACTCGGGGGTCTGCGGTTCCGGACGGCTATATTCCGGGCGCGCCTGATTGGTCAGCAGTTCTTTAAGCTCAAAACGCTTAATTTTTCCGAGCCGGGTTTTCGGAAGCTCCTCATGGATGATGGTATACTTGAGAATCCGTTTATAGGGAGCCACCCGATCGTTGTAGGGAACAATCAGTTCGTTCTTCAGTTTTTCGTCCAGCTCCTCGGCGGGCAGCCGCCGCAGACCGGCCACCGGATACAGCAGCGCGTGGAGCATATCGTTGTTCATGAAGACCGCAACTTCCTCCAGCAGCGGCTCAATGGAAAACAGTTTGGTTTCCACTTCGTCCGGACTGATATTTTTCCCGTTGGGCAGAATGATCAGCTCTTTTTTGCGGCCGGTGATGAACAGAAAGCCATCCTCATCAAGATAGCCCAGATCGCCGGTATAGAGCCAGCCGTCGCGCAGGGCTTCGCGGGTTGCTTCCGGTTTATTGAAATAGCCGGAGAAGAGATTACCGCCCCGCACGATCACTTCGCCGTCGACAATGCGGATTTCATTGCAGGAAACCGCCTGCCCCACCGCACCGCACTTTACATGGCCCATGCGGGGGAACGAGATCAGCGGGGCACATTCGGTCATGCCGTAGCCTTCCATCATGCTGAAGCCCAGCGTATGGAAATCCTCAGCAACCTCGCGCCCCAGCGGCGCCCCGCCCGAAACCATAACCTCCAGCGCGCCGCCAAACTTCCGGTGCACCTTCCCGAAAATGATGCGCGAAAAAGTTTTGCTGTCCAGCCGCTTTGCCAGGCGGAAGAGTCCGCTCGCCAAGCCGCTGGCATGGATCTTTTCCATGATCCCCCGATGCAGCATGGTGTAGAAACGCGGCACCGCAACCATCAGGTCGATTTTGTGTTCCTGCAGCGTTTTAACAAGGTCCGTCGGGCTCAGCGAGGGACACACCGCAATGGTTGCGCCCACCGAAAGCGGCGCAACGATGGTACCCAGCAACGGCAGAATATGATGAAACGGCAGCAGCGCCATCACGCGTCGTTCCGGCGTGTAATATCCTGACTCCGGCCCCACCGCTTCAATATTTGCCTGCAGGCTGCGGAAGGTCAGCACCACCCCTTTGGGGCCGCCCGTGGTCCCGCTGGTATAAATGAGCAGCGCAACATCTTCGGCGGCCGGCTCAAAAGGGTCGGCGGCTTCCGGCGATGCGGGTTCGAGATCATCGAAACAGATCAGCTGCGGCACGTAGGAAAGGCCGTCAACCGCCTCCTGCAGCGACGGACGGTTGGCGGCCGAACAGAAAACAATCTCGGGCTGACAGTCCTCCAGAATGTAGAGGACATCATCCGGCGTCGACAGAAAGTCGATCGGCACAACGGCTGCCCCGGATCGCCAGCCCCCATAAAGGGCATAGATCCACTCCGGCCGGTTTTCAGAATAGATCGCCACCCGCTTCGTATCCGCCGGAATCAATGCGGCAATCTGCCGGGTCATGCCCGACAACTGCTCATAACTCAGACGCAGCTCGTTGTAGGCCAGCGCAACTTTGGGGTGGTTCTCTAATTTCATCGTTCTTCTTTTTCCCGGTGGAGATCGCCATACGGTTTCCACAATCTACCAGTGCGGGGAAGAGAAGGATCCGTTTTTCACCGTTAAAATTATAGAAAACGGCCGCGTGGGTAAATCTCATAATCCCCCGCTCGCCATGAAAGATGCTTCCAACCATTGGAAAACCGCAACAACGGACTCTGATCGCCACCCCTCCCCATATCGCAACTCCATAAATAATATTATGGTTTTTGTAAGGTTTTTCTTTTACTGGTCTTTCATCATTCTACAGTTAGTATGGCTTCTTGTGGAATCAGCTGATGCACCGTTGCATAGACCAAAACGGAAACCGGCGGGGCAGCCCCTTTAATATGAGCATATATGTAAAATAGTCCACGCTACAGGCATGCTGGCATAAAGGAAATGAATGAAGTCGAATATTCTAATGGTAGCTTTTGCATTGTCTGCAACCGTCAGCCTCGCGGGATCGCCAGAAACAGGCACAGCCTCTTCCCTGAGCAGTAAGGGGTACACGCTGCCGACTACTGCCGCCCTATTCATCGAAGCCTCACCCGGGTACGAGGGTGTTGGTACGAATGCGATCTATGAAGCAATACCCACTAATTTTATTCCGTTAAATTATTTGTGGGCCGTGCAAGATGCACAGCATGAAACCCTCATGAAGGGATTCTATGAGGCACCTGAAAATTCGTTTTCCTTTGATCCCTCTACGCTGAGTAACGGGGAATATCGCATCACGTTGACATCAGAGTCCACGAGTGGTTCCGTAATCACCTCGGCTCAAGATTACCTTTTCAAGGTTGAATGGCCGGCGTTTTCCGTTACCGCGGAGCTATGGCCGACAAACCCAGTCACACCTGGCGATGCGCCGCTGACTTTTACAGCATCGATCCAAGGTGATCCGGCAGTTCTTCAGGCGGTGGCTGATGAACAAATCTGGGAGCTTGGACTGGTTCCGTTTGTTTCAGGTTCAAGCAATAACGTGGTGCTTGATTCTTCGAGCTACAACCCATCTGCCGGGGAAGCCCTGCTCATCATCGACGAGAATATCTCCGGAGCACTGGAATACAACACGAACTATGTGGTGCGTTATCGTGTCTCCAATCCAATGAGTGGCGAGGAGCACTCTGTAGATTTCACCTTTTCCACGGAGCCGTTACCTGATCATCCGCCGGTCATTCTTTCCTACCAACTTTCATCCAGCCTGAATTCCGTAATCATTAAATTTGATCAGGCGACTAACCTTTCGGGCCTTCTCTCTGCCAGTGAGCTGACTCAATTGCTTTCCTCCTCCCATTCACTGGGTGCGTCCCCTTTGGGAGTATGGCAGAGCACCTCTACGCTGGCTATTTATCTAGGGCCCGCTCATGGCCTTGAACTGAATGTGAGCACCGTCACTATATTGCCCGAAGGTAATCTGCGGCATATTTCAGGACTTGGCGAGGTTAGTACGAATACCTCTCCTCCTCTAACGATTGAGAATATCGAGGACGTCGCTGACCTGACCGTCGAAATTACCGGACCTCAAGTGCTGGGGTATAATTCTGAAGTACAATTTCTGTCTGAGGTGGAGAACTACGGAGGGCAACCGATGGATT
Source organism: Pontiellaceae bacterium B12227 (assembly GCA_029432775.1). GTDB lineage: Bacteria > Verrucomicrobiota > Kiritimatiellia > Kiritimatiellales > Pontiellaceae > Pontiella. The sequence continues at coordinate 189,468 of JAROAZ010000008.1, forward strand.
ATATGTGGTCAGTGGACGGGCTAGTCACCACTGGACTGGTGACGAATGCATATTATTTCATCCTTCCGGCGTTATTCGCACCTGCCGGAAATCACGAACTTGCGCTTACCGTTACGGATTTTCTGGGCCGCGAAGCAACGGCGAATCATGTTTTCAAGGTTCTGGAACCACCGGCACCACCGGCACCACAGTTCCAGCCAATCGGACCAGAATACTTTCCTTTCCTACGTATAAGTGTCAGCGACCCCGATCTGGAATATGAGCTGCAAGCAACAACGAACCTGGCGGCGGAGGGAGGGGGATGGTACACGGTAGACGGTCCAAAGACTGGATCTCGCAGTTACACCTTTATAACAGCAATGGATCTTCCCGCTCAATTTTTCCGCGCAATCGTACGGGTTCCCGAAGCGGATTAACCCGGAGGCCAGTCATGCCCCTTGCGACCATCGAAAAAAATAGGGAATGCCAACCAACGCGATCATATGCCTCAAGTTTTGTAACCGGGCAAAAATAACTTTTTTGTAAAAGGGCCATAGAGATCAGTATGTGATCTTAAATACGTAAGCGGCTTCGCAGGGTTTGTCGCCTTTAACGCTGAGCTCGAGTCCCTTGCTCTTCTGCTTCCACTTCAGTTTGTTTTTCCCGCTGATGAATTGGACCGCCTTGATCTTGCGGGATTCATACGGATTTTTTTTGGCGAATGCTTCAACGTTGAACTTGCCGTTTTCCGGCCAACCCAGCGCAATGGCGTAGAGCGCTCCATCTTTTGTGGTGAAACGGAAGTCTTCAGCGCCGGCGTCTTTATTGTGTTTTTCGGAGTGGTGTCCTTTGCTGACTTTGGTCGGCCCTTCGCCATAAATTTTCCACGGGCGGGTATCAAATACGGCTTCGCCGTTGGTCGCCATCCATTGTCCCATCGCAACCAGGATCTCTTTGGCTTCCTCTGGAATGGTGCCGTCGGCCTTCGGGCCGATGTTCAGCAACAGGCACCCGTTTTTACTGACAATATCGATCAGCTCATCGAGCAGATAGTCCGGCGTTTTATACTGCTCATCCCGAATGTATCCCCAGGAAATTTTCCCGACGGAGGTATCGGTCTGCCACGGATATTTATAGATGTCCGACATGCGGCCGCGCTCGATATCGAGCACAATCAGATCTTCCGGGAAGCAGTGGTACTTCATGTTTTTGTCCTGAAAGACGACGCCCTTATCCCAATCGAGGCCCTTGTTGTAGTAGTAGGCCAGAATCTTTTTATGCACCGGCTCCCAGCCGGGCTTATCGAGACCGTAGTCAAACCAGAGCAGGTCCGGTTCATAGGAGTCAATGATGTCCGTGGTGCGGTTCCACCAGAGATCCAGAAATTCCTGGCTCGGCTTTGAATTCTTTTCAACAGGCTCCCAGTACAGATCTCTATACTGCGGGTCGTTGGTATCCCATGAAGGATCCTTAGTTCCGTAATAGCTACGGTTGAGCGCAAAGTGCGAGGACACCCCGAACTTCATGCCCTCCGCGCGGACGGCATCCGACAGCATACGCATCACATCTTTCTTCGGCCCCATGTCCTGCACGTTCCAACGGGTGTGTTTTGAGGCATACATGGCAAAGCCGTCGTGGTGCTCCGCCACTGGGACCACATAGCGGGCGCCGGACTGTTTAAACAATTTCGCCCATTCGGCGGCATCAAACTTCTCGGCTTTGAACATCGGGATAAAATCCTTATAGCCGAATTCAGACGGCTCGCCGTAGTGCTCACGATGATAGCTGTAGGCATTCATCCCGCCCTTGGTCCACCCCTTGCTGTAAATGCCGGGCGGATATTTTTCGGACATATAGGCGGGCACGGCATACGGTCCCCAGTGCAGAAAGATGCCGAACTTGGCATCGCGGAACCACTCCGGCACCTGATAGCGGCTGCGGATGGAATCCCAATCGGGCTCATAGCGAAAGTCTCCGGCCGATGCACTCAAAACGGCTGCGGTCAATATCATCCATACCTGTTTCATAAAACGTCCTTTAGTGAATGGACATAGATAGGCACAAAACCGGATCAGGGAACAATCATCCTTTTGGCCACATAAAAAATCGCTCGCAGAGGCGCAGAGTTCGCAAAGGACTTATCCAATTCAACTCTCAGCGACCTCTGCGCCTCTGCGAGGAAAATTAGTTTTTGGAGCCGAAGCGGTATTCCTTGCGATAGGCGGAGGGTGTTTTGCCGGTCTCGCGCCGGAAAGCGGCATTGAAGCGTTCACGGCTGCTGTAGCCGCACGCCTCGGCGAGCACTTCAACGAGCATATCGGATTCCCGCAGCAGACCGCAGGCGCGTTTAATGCGGGAGCGCCGAATCTCTTCGTGCAGCGTGCGCCCCACTTCGGCTTTAAACTTTTTTTCCAGCACCCGGCGGTTGCAGAAAAGTGCGCCGGTCACCTCTGAAACGGTGAGCGGCTCGGATGCATGGTCGTTGATAAACCGTAGCGCATTGGCCACCAGCTCATCATCGATTTCAAGAATGTCGGTTGACTGCCGTTCCACCACCCGCTCGGGAGCAATCATCACGGGTTTTTCCGGAATGGAGCCGCCCTGCATCAGCTCGTCCAGCAGCGATGCCGCCTGATAGCCGACGCGCTCGGCCCCCAGCTCCACGCTGCTCATCGTCGGCTTTACCATCTCGCAGATGAACGGACTGTTATCCACGCCGATGACCGCCACATCTTCCGGCACCCGCAATCCCAGATCCGCACAGGCTTCAATCACCATGCGGCCGAGAAAATCCTCCGCCGCAAAAATGCCGACCGTCTCGCCCTTTTCCAGGGACAGCACCCGGTCCAGCCGATCGAGCTCTTTGCGCGCCTCCAGCACGATGGCTTTATACCCGTGTTTTTCCAGGGTCTGGAGAAAGCCCTGCAGTTTCAGATCGCCGCTGGCGCCTTTAATCGACCACGCCGTGGCGGCAAAACTGCGTACGCCTTTTTCGATAAAGAACTCGGCGGCCTGCCGGCCGATCGCCGCGTTATCCATCAGCACAGAGGCCACCGGCAGGTCCAGATAGTCCGACTTCACATTGACCGCCGGAATCCCGCGGTGCTGCAGATCGGCAATCACGTCGGGGGTCAGGCGACCAATCACACCGCCGCCTTCCCAGTTCTTCAGGTCCTGCTTGGATATCTGCGGGAACCCCCGGCTGGTGTAAAAACGCCAGCCTTTGAGGTTACTATACCGCGCCACTCCACTAACAATACTTCGGTAGTAGTTGCTGTTATAATCAATGCAAAGAGCAATCTCTGTGGCGCGGTCAGACATAGTCCATTTCTTTGCAGGTGCAGAGGTAACCCCGCCCTGCCGCAAACTAAACTACGTTTTCACCTTTAACGTAACCGAAGTTGGCCGTGATGCCGCCGTCCACGTAAAGCACGTGGCCGTTGACAAACTGGCTGGCTTTGGATGCGAGGAAGAGTGCGGCATTGCCGACGTCTTCCGGTTCGCCCCAGCGATCGGCCGGTGTACGCATCATGACCAGGTCGTTGAACGGATGTCCGCCTTCACGAATCGGAGCGGTCTGCGCGGTGGCAATATAGCCCGGGCCGATACCGTTCACCTGCACATTGTGTTTCGCCCACTCGCAGCACATGTTGGCGGTCAGCATTTTCAGGCCGCCTTTAGCGGATGCGTATGCAGAAACCGAGTTGCGGCCATAGCGGCTCATCATCGAACACATGTTGATGATCTTGCCTTCGCCTTTGGCAATCATGTTCGGCGCGCAGCGCTTGCCGACGATGAACGGAGCAACGAGATCCACATCGATTACCTGTTCGAATTCCGCAACCGGCATATCAAGAATCGGCACACGTTTAATGATGCCGGCGTTGTTTACGAGAATATCAATGTTACCCACGTCCGCTTCGATTTTAGAAATACCGGCGTCCACTTGCGCTTCATCACACACATTAAAAACCAGTGTATACGCATCGATGCCTGCCGCCGCATATTCTTTCTTCGCTGACTCCAGCTTTTCTTCGTTGATATCATTCACACAAACTTTAGCGCCGGCCTGACCGAGCACCATACCGACGGCCATGCCGATACCATGCGTTCCGCCGGTCACCAGCGCCACTTTACCTTCCAGATTAAACAAATCCATTACATTCATTTTTCCCACTCCTAGGTTATTGGGTCTAAAGTCTGAAAGTCGAATGTCAAAAGTCCAGTTAGCTGACCTGCGACCTTTGACCTTCTGACCTCCGACCACTAACTACACTTAATCAAACTCTTCATCGCCGTCGCGTTTCCATCCAATGCCTGGAACGCTTTGGTGATGTCTTCCAACTCCTGAATATCCGTGATGAGCGCTTCGCAGTCAATCGCTCCGGACACAATCAGTTCAATCGCTTTCTCGTAATCCGCCGCTTCATAAACGCGTGCTCCCATCAGGGTCAACTCGCGCCAGAAAAACTTGAACAGATCCACTTCCGGTTTCCGGCCGCCGATGATTCCGACCATCACGATACGTCCGCGCACAGCCGCCGCTTCCGTCATGGTATCCACACCCGGCTGCGTGGCCGAAACTTCGAAGACCACTTCCGCCCCTTTATCGCCGGTCATTTTCCAGATCTCTTCGGCGACATTCACCTTGAGTGCGTTGAGCGTTTTGAAGCCCAGCTTTTCCGCCACTTCCAGCCGGTACTCACTCACTTCGGAAATCACTACGTTACCGCCGGCCTGTTTCGCCACCATGGCCACCAGCAGACCGATCGGCCCGCCGCCGATAACGAGCACATCTTCGCCCGGCTTGATTTTTGCGCACGCCACATCGTGGCAAGCCACGCCGGTCGGCTCAATCAGCGCCGCATAGTCGAGGCGCATGTCGGCCGGAACCTTGTGCAGCGTGTGCGCAGGCAGCGTCCACATTTCCTGCATGGCACCTTCGGTATCGAGGCCGAGGAACTTCAGATTCTGGCAAACGTGAATATATCCTTTTTTACAGGCCGGGCACTCGCCGCAATGGCTGAGCGGACGCACCACCACCTGATCGCCGGCTTCCAATCCCTGGACGCCTTCGCCAACGGCATCGACAACGGCCGAGCACTCGTGACCGATCACCCGGTTGGTCGTCACACGCGCATCCATCGCACCATGGTATACATGCAGATCGGTTCCGCAGATTCCGCAGAATGCGATTTTAATCCGCGCTTCACCGGCCGCAGGTTCCTTCGGCTGATCGTCTTTGATCGTGAAACTTTTATCTCCTGAATAATATGCAGCTTTCATATTTTTTTCCTTTGTTAAATGTGGTTGGTCGAAGGTCGGAAAGTCGAAGGCCAAAAGTCAGTAGGATTGCCGACCTTCGACTTTGGACAGCCAGACCTTAAGACCCGGAAACCTCAAAAGGTTTCAATTTATCCCAGTTGAAGACGACGCCGGTTCCCGGCTCGTCGGAAGCCACTGCACGGTGATTTTCCACCACCAGCGGACGGGTTGTATATTCATCGATCGGGAAGCTGTGCACTTCGAGCCAGCCGGAGTTGGACTGCGAAGAAACCAGGCTCACGTGCAGCTCCTGCATGCCGTGCGAACAGACCGGAATATCATACTTCCGCGAAAGCTCCGCCGCCGCCAGCCAGCCGGTAATGCCGCCGCAGTTGGAGGCATCGGGCTGAATGAACGAGAGTTGCGACTGCTCAAACGCATACCCGAATTCGTGGATCGTATGCAGGTTTTCGCCCATCGCCAGCGGCATGCCGGTGGCTTCCGCGATCTCGGCATAGCCCGTATAGTCATCCGGAATGGTCGGTTCTTCAAACCACGTAATATCGCATTCCTTGAAACGGTTGGCGGCTTCAATGGCTTTCTCCACGCTCATCGAATAGTTGGCATCCACCATAAAGGTCACATCCGGTCCGATCAGCTCGCGCACCGCTTTAATGCGTTCGATATCTTCGTCCAGATTTTCACGACCGATCTTGATCTTCACCGCATTAAAACCGGATGCCAGATATCCACGGATGTTATTTAATAATTTTTCCAGCGGGAACATGAGGTCGATGCCGCCGCAATAGGCCTTGCAGGTATTCCCTGCACCACCGGCCATTTTCCAGAGCGGCTCGCCGGCCTTTTTGCATTTGATATCCCAGAGGGCGATATCGATAGCCGAAATGGCGAACGAGGCAATGCCGCCACGGCCGACATAGTGAATATGCCATTCCATGAAATCATAGATTTCTTCAATAGCAGTTCCATCTTTACCAATCAGCACGGGAGCCAGATCGTGTTCGATCATCGCCTTGATGGCGTAGCCGCCCTTGCCGCCGGTATAGGTGTAGCCCGTTCCCTCGCTGCCGTCTTCCAGCGTGATGGTCGCCGTCACCAGTTCAAAGTAGTGATGGTCGCCATGCTTGGCATCCGACAGCACCTCGGCCAACGGCACCTCAAAGAGACGCGTTTCAATTTTTGTAATCTTGCTCATGCTTTCCTTATTGCCGATTGCTGATTTCAGATTGCCGATTAAATAGCTGATGCTTCCGGCTTACCAATCGGCAATCATCAATCAAAAATCTTCAATGCAACGTTAGTTATAATTCACGTAGAAGGTTTTCTTTTCGAGATACTGCTCGAAGCCATACTTGCCGTCTTCGCCGCCGGTTCCGCTGAGCTTGTATCCGTTGTGGAAACCCTGATGCTGTTCGCCATGGCCGCGGTTGATGTAGATCTCACCGCATTCCAGTTCGTCGGTCAGGCGCAGGATCGTTTTCATGTCCTTGGTGCAGACCATACAGGCCAGGCCGTAGTCGGCGTCGTTGGCATATTCAATCGCCTGTTCCAAGGTCTGGAACTTCACCACCGGCAGGATCGGGCCGAAGGACTCTTCGTGCACAATGGTCATGTCCTGTGTGACGTCGGTAAGAATGGTCGGCTCGAACCAGTTGCCGCCCTCGAAGCCCGGCACATCGGCGACCTTTCCGCCGAAGGCAACCGTTGCGCCTTCCTTCACACTGATGTCCACCAACTCTTTCATGTGCTCCAGTTCTTTGGCATTCACTTTCGGCCCCATGTCCATTGATTCATCCATCGGGTCGCCGACCTTGATGGCCGCGACTTTCGGCATGAAGATTTCCATGAACTCATCGTAAACGGATTCCTGAATATACATGCGTTCGTTGCAGGTGCAGACCTGGCCGCAGTTATCAAACCGCGAGTGCAGTGCAGCGGCCGCCGCCTGTTCGAGATCGGCATCTTCGAGCACAATGAACGGCGCTTTGCCGCCGAGTTCCAGCTGGCAGTGCGCCATGTTGTCGGCCGTGGCCTTGATGATGGCCTGTCCGGCCGGTGTGCTACCGGTCATGGTGACCATGCGGGTGATCGGGTTGCGGCAAAGGGCATCGCCCATCGTGCGGCCCGGCCCGGTGAGGATATTCAGCACGCCATCAGGAATGCCGGCCTCTTTGGCAATGTCGCCCAGCTCGAGTGAAGACAGCGGGGTTTCGTCGGTCGGCTTCAGTACCATCGTGTTACCGGCCACGAGCGCCGGGCCGATTTTACGACCGGCCAATGCAAACGGGAAGTTCCAGGCCGTGATGCCCACCACGACGCCGCGCGGAATTTTATGAATCCAGATATGCTCGTTTTCGTTATCGGACTGAACAATGTCGCCGTCCATCTGGCGGGCCCAGTCGCAGGCATATTCAACAAACGAGCAGAACACATCCACTTCGAACCGGGCAACGGTCAGCAGCTTTCCCTGCTCGCTGGTCAGCAGTTGGGCGAGCTCTTCGCGCCGGGCCTGAACGCCAGCACAGAACTTACGCAATAGATCAGCGCGTTGACGGGCCGGAACCTTTTTCCAGGAGACCTGCGCTTTTTCAGCCGCTTCAAGGGCGATTTGCGCATCTTCCTCATTCCCCTTCTGAATGGTGGCTACCACTTTACCGGTCGACGGACTCAGCACCTCGGTGGTGGCGCCGGATTTTGAATCTACCCATTCCCCATTAATAAACTGCTTATATTCCTTCATACCCTGACCTCCGTTTATGTCGTTAAAATCGAGGAGCCATCTTATTTAATTTGCCTCACTCGTAAACACGCAATATGCGTTTATTATGTGATTATTTGCGAATTCGCAAATACAGACGTTCTGAATAGTTACATCCGCCCCTTTCAACAGACCTTTCTTAATTTGCCAGATCCTGTTTTGCGCGCTGAACGATTCTCTTTTTTGCACCGCCCAGGCCGCTTTTGAAATAGAACTCCGGCGGCCAGTAATGCTCGGGATCTTTCATCTGCGGATCATGGAAGTCCAGGCTCAAGTCGCAGTCGAACCGCCCGAGCATACTGTGCTTTGCCTTCCGCCCACCGATGCCCGTGAAGTGACACAGCCCCCAGGTAATGCCGCGCCCGTCGTCCGTGTTGGTAAAAGCATCCGGCACGTACGGCCCCGGAGCAATCGGCATGAGACTGACGCTTGAGGCCGGAGAAAAGTTGATGCCGTCCGGTGCCCACTGAATCGTGTTGTGTTCATTACCATGACGAAATGCGAGCGCTGCAATTCCGCCCTTGAAAGGAAACAGGCCGGTTTCATGTCCGGAATTCAGCACCGGGTTCAACGGGCATTTTTCGAAAGGGCCCAGCGGATCGTCCGCAATGGCAAGTCCCTGCGCCCGGATCAGCTCCGGGCGACCGTTGAAATCGGACTTATAGTAAAGATAGATTCGATCGTTGTAGACCAGTGGATACGGATCGTGAATGGAGTATTGATCCCATGCGCCTTCCGGCCCGTTGGGGATGACCATCTGATGGGTCGGATGCCACGGTCCGTCCGGAGCATCTGCCCAGGAGACCGTGACGGGACAATCGTCGCCACGCTTGCCGGACATTTCCATGAAGCCCTGATAGTACAGATAATATTTCCCTTTCCAGAACAACACATCCGGCGTTGCCACCGAACGCCAGCCGACATGCGGCTTTGCCGGCCGCGGCACCGCGCACCCCTGTTCGGTCCATTTGAACCCATCCTCGGAGGTCGCATACCAGATTTCCGAAAGATCCCAGTCGGACGAAGGAACGGATTCATTCCCGCCCCTTGCACCCTGCGGCGGGGTGTCGGTACGTCGGCAGGTATACCAGACATAATATTTTCCATTGGCCTTAATCACCTTGGATGGATCCCGGCGGGTAATGGTTCCATCATGATTATGATAATCCAGCCCCTCCAGCTCGGTATACCGGAACTTGGTAAACAACTCATTCCACCAGTAGGTCGGTGAGCTGTATTCTTCGTAGGCCCGTTCCATGGCCGCACTCAGCGGTATTGACGGTTTTTCCTTCGGCATTTTATACGGGAAAGACTTCTGCCCGCCCTCCGCATTTCCAATGATTGGAAGCAGTGTTGCCAGCACCCATATTTTTAAACCCGTACTCATGGTTTGTCCTTAATTAAACACGGCTCGGTTGTACGGAAAACATACTATCGAATTCGCAAAACACGTATATAGCACCTTTGGCCAGTATGGGATTCCCGCCGTGCGTTGTGGCGACGACATAGCGTCGCCCTCCACCGACGAACAGAGCTGGAGGGCGGCACTCTGTTGCCGCCGCGGCTGAACCGGAATCTGCGACGGCCACGCGAAGCGAGTCTGAACACCTGGAAGACAACCGTCGCCTTCCGGTGTTCTTTTCCTATTTACCGCTTTGGAATAATGGTTTCCGGAATATTCAGTTTTCGGTCGTGTGCACCGGCGGCAAAGTTACTGACGGTGAATTCGTTTTCCTTCGTCCAGTCGCACTCGACGCGGCCATCGCCAAGAACAATGTTCCCGAGCTTGGTGCGGAAAAAGGCGGCGAGCTGTTCATACTCCGGCTGATACGCAAGGTTGGCCTGTTCGTCTGGATCGACCCGCAGATCGTAAAGCACCATATCGACCTCTTCCGCAGGAGCGTCCAGCCCCCAGCGTATCCGGTCGCCGGGTTTAAATCCTTTTTCCCCGGGTTTGTTCCAGAACGGACGGGCCCGCATGGCAAAGGAAAAATCTTTACAGCGCAGATAGGCCCGATCGCCGCGGACCTGATTCATTTCGCCGATTACATATTCACGTTGCGGTCCGTTTTCCAAGGTCTGGATGAGGCTGATGCCATCGAGCCCCGGATGCGCGGCGGCATCGATTCCTGCCACGTCGTAAAACGTAGGGGCCATATCGATATATTCCACCCAGTCGTGGACCACTTTTCCGGCGGGAAACTTTTTCTTATCGGACGAAGCCACAATCACGCTGTCGTGCACGGTCTGGAACCAGGGTCCGAACTTGGCTTCGATCCCCTGCTCGCCCAGGTGCCAGCCATGGTCGCCGCACAGGTAGACAATCACCCACTCCTGCTGATGCTTTTCACAGTAGGCTTTGAAGGATTCCACCGCTTGACCGATCAGGTGATCGCCCATGGCACAGTAGGCATAGTAGTCGCGAATGGCCTGCTGCTTCTCGGCATCGGTCATCCGGGAAAAATCCATATCGTTACGCAGATCTTTGATCGAGCCCGTCAGGAGTTCCGCTTCCTGATCGCTGTACTCCGGAACCTGGTACGTTTTTCCGGCAAAACGATCCCTGAACTTTTTGGAAGGCAGCACGGGGGTATGGGGAAAAACAAAACCGAGGTTGATGAAAAGCGGCTTCGAAGGGTCCGGTCCAACCGCCGGTTTCCCATTGATGGCGGTATATGCCCGGCCCTCATGCTCAAAATATTCCTGCATCGATTTAACAATGGCTCCATCCAGTGTGTGCTCAGCTGAGTTCGGGGAAACGCCGCCGATAATCAGATCGGGATTCGAGCGCGTGTAGGAGCGCAGGATATCGAGTTCCTGCTCAACTTTTTTCCGATGGGCTTTTTCTTCTGCCGTAACTTCGCGGTCCGCACGTTCTTTCCAGAAACGCTCAACGCGGCCGTTCGGAAAACGGAAAACCTCTTCACTGCCGAGCACCATGCCTTTCCCGTTATAGGTTCCCCACGGCTTATTCCACCAGAACGTGCTGGCATCGGTTTTCTGCAGATCATTATTGGTGACCCACGGTTGATAGTAGCCCAGGCGTTCCCATTGATTATATCCTTCCCAGTCGAAGATGTAGTATCCGCTTTTCCCGAACATGGAGGGTTGATAGCCATTCTCCTTCAGGACTTCCGGAATTACACGGCTTCCGCAGTCGGCTGCCTGATGCGCCTTGCGGAAACCATACATGCCGTTGCGGTGCGGATACTTTCCGGTGTGCATCGAACTGCGCGACGGCGCACAGGCCAGCGAGTTGCAATAGGCCTGCGTGAACAGCACGCCCTCGGCAGCCAACTGGTCGAGATGGGGCGATTCCACATAGCCGAGTTCACTGTTCTTCTTCCCGGTCATGGCCATGTTGTAGGCCGAGATCGAGTCGCTGCGTTGATCATCGGTAATGATCCAGAGAATGTTCGGCTGGCTGGGCTTGGCCTCAACGGCACCGATAGAGAGCATGGCTGCTGCAGACAACAGAACGGACTTACATGTATTTTTCATAATGGTTTCCACTTCAGGTTCGTGGAAGAACGTAGTCCCGGCGACCGCAACAGACAACCGTGCTTTTGGTTAGGGTTCGGAATTATCGATATTCCATTTTTTCCAATGTCTGGAACGACGCCCTTCGGGAAGCCCTCAATTGGAGACGGAGTTCACCTGCACACTGCTGAGTCCGGACGCCCTCGCGCCGGGACTGATGGATTGGAAGAAACCATAGGCGCCGCTTCCGGTAAGGGCATCATAGATCGTCTGGTCCACGCCGGTAACGGTGCCGGTGCCGGTATCATCCGCATCGGTCAGATTCCGGAGGCGCACCGTATACACCGTATTGGATGCAGCCGTTCCGAGCGTCAGTTCGTAATCAAACTGAAGGATATCACCTGGGTTGAGCTGCCCGTCTATATTCGCAGCACCGGGAATGGTGGCATAGTTACTAAGCAGCCGATATTTATCGGTATTTCCAAACAGCTGAATATTGGCATCGGCCGCCGTGCTGCCGGTCAATACAGATGCCCCGTCGCTATTGGCCTTGAGGCCGCCCAGGAAGGTGTAGACATAGTTCGTCGGGGCGGAATAGGTTCCGCCGAACTGAAGGTTGATGCTGAGACGGTACGTCTCACCCGCACTTAACTGAACCGGATCGTTCACGACCGCGGCACTGCCATTGTCCGGCGTGAAGGCATGTCCCGCACCGGCGGAATCCCCTACCTCCCATCCGGATTCCGCATTCCAGCTTTGCTGACCATCCAGCAAACCGTCGACGTAATCCGGAGCGATGAACTCAATAACCGCCGGCCCGGCCGCCGGTAGTATACTTTCAGCCAACCGGAAAAACTGAACCGGCAACATCGTTGAGTTCGTGACTTCCCCCGCGCCGCTTCCAGAGGTTGGAAGATTGGTCTGCACCGCATTCCAAACGGTATCCATCAGGTTGGTTTTAGAATACAGCGAAAAGGAGCTGTTGACCGGCCCGTTGGTGAAGCCGAGAATCAGGTCGGTTCCAACGATCCGGTGATAGTCGATGGCAATCGGGACTTCAGACTGGAACTCAATCGATTCGAGATTTGTTCCGCCCGTATCGAAACAAACACGAAGACAACTGGCCGTGGTGACGGTTACATTCGTTACGAGCGTCTGATAGGTATTCAGATTTCCAGTGTCTGGAACGGGCACTGTTGCCAGATCCATGCCATCGAGCTGAATGCGTATCGTTCGGTTGCTGTCGACCGCCGAAGCCTTCAGCCGCATCCGGTAGGTGCCCGGCACCACATCGACGGTATATTCCAGCCATTCACCGCCCACCGTCGAGCCGACCGCTGTGCCGCCGGGCGAAGCAACCAGATCCACATCGTCGGCGCGGTAGATGCCGCCGTCGTTTCCGCGGGTGAGGTCGTGATAGGCCAGACCGGCTCCCCCCTCATCATAATCCGCCGCCCGGATTGCTGCTCCTGGAATGGTATGCGGCGTGCCGCCCAGCGGTTGCTGGCGATGGTTGCCAGCAATCGATGCGCCGGTGCGCCACATGAACGTGTTTTCCTCAATCGCTCCGGCGTCCGGTGCGCTGCCGGTAAAGCCGTCTGTGATGCCCGCGATCACCAGCCCCGCATCCATGGCGCCCGAAGCTGGTAGCGGCTGGAAGTCGCCGGCCGGGGCGTTTTCAAACCAGCTGCCTTCGTTCGCGGGATCCAACGACACATTGTTCCGGAAATCGAAGCCGGGCTCCAGCGAGGGTGTGCCGAAAACATCGGCCATGGAGCTGTCGAAAATATTGTTCCAATGCTCCGTATTGATGGAGCCCAGCCCGTACCGGTTCCAGATGCGGATGCGGTAGTCGCAATCCCACACCGTGTTGTTGTAGTAGCGGATTCCGCTCTGGGTGGTGTCGCGCGGGCCGAGATAGCTGAATGAACCGTCCGGAATACTGCCGGGTATGTCGTCGTTATTGAAATTCCAGACGACATTGTGGTGCGCCGTATAATCCGATGTATCCTCGATATAGAAGGCAACAACAAACTGTTTCCCGCCGGTATTGATGACCTCAATGGTGTCGCTGTCGTGGATCGAATTATAGGCAAACTCCGAATCGTTCAGGTTCTTTCCGACCGACTGAATGGAGCCGGCGTCCTGCCCCATGTTCATGCAGTCGGAAAAGTCGCAATAGCGGATCGTGTTTTTCGCGTTGGTATCCATCCGCACGTGAAACCGGCCGGTTGAGCCGAAGGTGCAGTATTCGATGAGCGTATCGGCGGCCCCGTTGATATGTACACAGGAGGAAAAAATGGAATACCATCCGTTGTTCTTGAGGACCGAGTTGCGGATTTCATTTCCGGTGCCGCCCTCCAGGTAGAGCAGGTGCCCCCACGATCCGTCAAAATAACAGGCGTCCACCACATTGCTGTCGCCGTTCATGTAGACCCCGCCGATACTGCCATAGCTGCTGGAATAGCCGGAGGGCTTTATGTAGGGCTGCACATATTCAAAGCTGCAGTTTTCAAAACGACAGTAGTCGGAATTATCAACCGTCATGGTGGCCCCTATGATGTCGATGCCATCCAAAACAACACCGGTTCGGTTGGCGATGGAGAAAGCCTCTTCCCGCACCTGGGCTTCAACTGAAATGTCATCCGGCATGCCGCCGCCCGGCTGCCAGAAATGTAGAAAGCCGCCTTCGTGCCACCACTCCCCCTCGCGGGACAGGGCGTTGAGGTGCAGAATATATCCTTTGGCATCGCCGCCCATGTACCACTCGCCATTTTTCGCATCGTCCTTCCACTCATTGGAAAGCGGGGTGCATACCAAATCTGTTCCTGATGAACTGATGATATCGCCCATGGTGTTCGACCGAATGCGTCCCGTGATGCCCCGATAGATTCCGCCTGCCCAGAAATTGGTCGGCACGGCGGCCATGGATGGAAACGCCACCTGCCGGGTGGCTCCGGTGTCGTTAAAGGTTTCGCACGCCATATAGCCGGAGTCATCTTCGATGCTCAGCATGTTGCCCGTGATGTTGTCGGGATGCCGGGCAATCTGCTGATGATCTCCCTGATAGAATACCTGTGTGAACTCATGACCAGACCAGGAGAGTGGAGCTTTATAGATGTTTCCTGAATGCAGCGTCCAGCCGGTGAGCAGATCCGCACCGCTGACCGTAACTTTATCGTTCCCGTAGCGCCGGAACGTCACGTTATTGTCCTGTACCACCACCCGCTCGCGATACGTGCCTGCATGAATGATGCAGGTATCGCCGGGCGACATCGCGGCCGCCGCCTGCGTAATGGTTTTATACGGATAGGTTGCCGAACCATCCTGTGCAACTTCAACAGAAGCCTGATCCACGTAATACGTCGCCGCCCACAGCATGGAAGGCATGAGAGCAAATAATATAAGTTGTTTACGCATGAATGCCTCTGACTGTTTTCCTATGGAGCCGTTATGGTGACGGAATTCACCTGCAGCCCGCCGAGCCCGGAACCATGATTGTCCGGCGTGATGGACTGAAAGAAGCCAAAGGCCCCACTGGCCGTAAGCGCATTATAGATTGATGCATCAACCCCGGTCACGGTGCCCAATCCGGTATCGGCTCCGTCCGTCAGGTTCTGCAGCCGAACCGAGTAGAATGTGCCCGCGGCATCCGCTCCGAGCGTCAGTTCATAATCAAACTGCAGTATGTCGCCGGCATCCAGCACACCGGTTATTGCACCGGCCCCCGAAATGCCGGAGAAGTTATTCAGCAACCGGTATTTATCGTCATTGATAAAGAGTTGAATATTGGCATCTGCGGCGCTGCTGCCTGTGCCGACCGCTGCCGCCGCACTACTGTCTTTCAAACCGCCAAGGAAGGTATACACCCAGTTCGTGGGGGTGGAGTAACTTCCACCGAACTGGAAATTAACAGTGAGGCTGTACGACTGACCTTCACTCAGCTGCACGGCATTCGACATGACAGCCGCACTGTAATTATCCGGAGTCGAAGCATACCCCGAACCAATGGCATCGCTGATGACCCAGCCTGATGCCGCATTCCAGGCTTTCTGGCCATCAAGAAGACCGTCAAGATAGTCCGGCACCGTGAACCCGATCGTTACGGGTTCCGGGGGAGGTGCATTCGTCGGATGAGGCGAATCGCTTTCCACCAACCTGAAAAACTCCTGCGTATGCAGCATGGGATTGGTGACGGCTCCGTCGCCCAGCATATCTGTCGGCAGTTCGGTCTGGGCAATCGTCCATCCGTCGGCAGACAGGTTGGTTGAGGATAGCAACGTGAAATAGCTGTTGGTTGGACCATCGGCAAAACCGAGTGTCAGATTGGTGCCCGCCACATCCTGCCAGTCGATCGGGAGATCGTATGAAAGGGTGCGCAGATCCTTGCTGAACTCAAACGTCCGCATGGTTACGCTGCCGATAGATCCCCCGGTATCCGGGTAGGTAACTGAAACCGTATTGCTGGACCGGAGCAGATGATACGGAACCGGAATCTGCAGGGTGCCGAAGAAAATTTCGCGGCTGTCGCCCTCATGGCCCATAAAGTCGGTCGGAACAAGTAACGGCACCCCATTGAACAAAACAGTCGGCCGCTTTGACAGGCTCCGGTTGCGACCGGCACTCAAACGCAGGACCGCCTCACCATGCGTACCCACCGTGAGATTAGTGAAGGTGAACACATTGGCAATGCCGTTCGTGATCGGCTGGAAACAGGTGGTTGCATAATGCTTAACCTCTGCCGAGGTCTGATCGATGATAACCGGATCGGCAAAGGTATATTCGAGAACGGCCGTTCCTTCACTGCCCAGCTGCACCTGGTTCAGGCCGCCCGTATGGGTGATGTCATCAAGGGCAACATTTGTACTTCCTGCATCCCAATAGAGATTCTTTTCCCGTACCGATACGACGCTGTTGCTGTGGGACTCAAACAGCGTCAGGTCGATGGTCTGATCTGATTTTGTCAGGTTGTTGAGAATCACGTAGGCTTTATCCGAATCGATGTAGGCATCCACCTGGATATCCGGATCCGTGGCAACAATATCGACCCTTGTTCCCTTCACATCCCGCCAGAGCCGGTACCACTTAATGTGCTCCGTGTAGACCCAGTCTCCGGTATAACTCGCCGGCTCATCCTCCTGACGCAACAGCCGTGCACTCCCGGGGATACCGGTCGTATCATTCCGCGCCCACTCCTGCTTGATCATAATATACGGGATGGTTTTCTCCACCAGGTCCGGGCGGTCCATGAAACTCATTAGATACCCGCTCAAAGATTTTATGCGTTTCCAGTCCAGGAGCGGACTCCAGCCCTGCCGCTGCAGCGCACTGTCTTTACCCGCATACTCGGTAACAATAAACGGCAGTTGTTTTCCTAACCGAATCTGCGTGTAGTGTTCGATCATATCAAATACCGCTTCGGTATGGCTGCCTCTACGGGTGAGGAAGCTGCCGGTGGAATCGGTATCGTAGAAATGCAGGGTGTAAAAATCCATGTTCGTTGCGCAGGTATCGATAAACGAGATCCATTCGTCCTGCCACTCTCCAAAGTCATCCTTTTCCAGGTCAGCGAAGGCCGGGCAGTATCCGCCGATCAGCACATTGGTATTCACGCTGCGGATCCGGTCCGCCACCGAGTTATGGTATTTCCAGAGTTCCGCCGGAGAGGAGGTGCCGTAGGCCGGATCGCTTGGCGATTCAAACAGCGGCCAGTCCGGTTCATTCATCACTTCCACATAAGTCGGCAGCGGATGTCCAACCTGCGTATCGCTGCCGTAGAAGTGATTCATGAAATGCCCCATATAATGCCCGGAAGCGGACCCAAATGGTTCCGCCTCCGTATCAGCTTGGGAAACGGCCCATTGGGTAAACTTATCGGCATCGCCGGTTAAGGTACCATCCGGCCAGAACGGGCGGAACTGGGCGCCGATCACATAACCATCCAGCCGGTCTTCATAGGAGTGAATGGATGTCTTTGCATTATAGTTGTTTCGCTGGTACTGCCCCTGGTGGTCCATCGACCAGGTACCACCGGTGACCCGCGCCCAGCCGGGTTTGGCCGGATCCTCCTCGATGGTCCGCCTCAACTGACCGGTGATATATCCCGTATCGCGGCCGAAATAGGCATCCGATTCCTGAATAAAGTCGGCGAGCACATCATTCGTGAAGTTCGGGCCATAGCGCTCGCCCCAGTCCCCATCGGTATGGCTGGAATGAATGGTGACAAACCTGGAGCGGTCAAACTCGGATAGACCTCCAACCTCATGCCGGACATTCAGGTTGACCTTCACCTCCACCGCCAGCGCCACTGTAGATACCAGCAGAAAGCCGAGACCGGTCAGATGCCTGCTCTGCGCAATGGCCCGTCCACTCTTCCCCCTGTCCAGACATTGGAACTTTTTCATAGGTCTTTTCCAAGGGTTGGAAACTAGGGAGTAACAGCACGTGTAAGCGAATTGACCTGCACGCCGGTAATGCCGTCCCCGAGCCCGCCGGTTTCGAAATAAATATAAGCAGTGCCGGCCGCTAGCGCGTTATAGAGGTCGGTGCCGATTCCATCGGTTTCAGTGATGGTCCCCGCACTGGTTGATTTTGATATATTTTCAAGTGCCACCGAAAACGTGGTGCTCGCCGCGTCGGAGCCCAGGGTGATCGAATAATGAACGGCATACTCATCGTCGGCATCATTGCCCGTAAGCAACGTTCCCGAGGGACCGTTCCACCCGTCTCCATATGCGCGGAAGGCATTGGTTGTACTGGGATGGGACTGCACCGTAAACATAGCATCCGACACAGAATCCCCCGCTGCATCGTAGCCAACGTTGACTCCGGAGCTGTTCGTGGTCACTCCCACGCGCAAAAGATATCTCCAGTCGGTGGGGGTCGGGACATGGGTTCCCTGCACGTTATACTTGAAGGTGAATTCAAGTGACTGACCGGCCGACAGAGCCGTTCCGTTCAGATAGGTCATGTTGTCATTGCCGCTGCTGCAACTGACGGTTCCGGCCGTTGCATCAACCGTCCAGGGACCGGAAGAACTGGCCCAGTCGGCATGATCATTCACATCGCCGTCTGCGTAGTCCGGTGCGGTGAATTCGATCAAAGGAACAAAATCGGGGTCTTCAATAATAACCGGCTGTGTTCCTGCCGAATAGGTCGTCCCGTCAGACGACTGGAACATCATGAAGAGATAATAAAAATTATCGGCAGGCAGGCCGGCTGCTGGAGTAATGTCTTCCGGAATCCAGATATCCGCTTCAGACACCCCCGACTGCGTTCCGACCGTGCCGCTGTCGTACGCGTTGTAATCCTGAACAACAGACCAGGAACTACCGCTCGCATCGATCTGCCGAAGCTTGTACGAGATACCGTCCTTGTCTGCCGTGACCGTATATCCGGTACCGGCATCATAGATGCTTTTAACGGTCATGAATGTTCCGTTGGTGAAACTCCGGCTCTTATAGTAATTCGCATCGTCAAAGCTGATGTCTGCTGCCGTGGATGCCACCGTGATGCTGATGCTGTCCGAAAAACCGCCGTCGGAGGTTTCCGCAGTAATCACAGCCGTTCCGTTGGAGACGCCGGCCACAAGCCCACCGGACGCTGTGGCAACGGCCGGATCACTGGAGGTCCAGATAATCGATTTATTCTCCGCATCGTCCGGATAAACCGCGTAGTAAATCCGGAAGATTCCCCCCGGACCAACCGTCCCCGAATCCGGATCCAGCCAGATTCCAGACACTGGAATGCCGGGCGCATCCCCTTCCACAATCCGGAAGAATGCCTGCGGGGCATATATTGAATTGGTGACCCATCCTGCCCCGGATGCATCGATCGGCAAACCGGACTGCGCAACGGTCCACGTGTTAGCCAGCAGGTTGGTTATGGAGTGCAGTTCGAACCAGCTGTTGGTCGGCCCGGCAGAGATGCCCAGCACCAGTTCCGAACCCTGGAAGTTCATCGAATCAATCGGAATCATCCGGGCGCGGGTGCGGATATCGGATTCAAAACCGAAGACCTGCATGGCCACAGAGGAAACGTGACCGCCGCTATCGCCGAATTCCACAGTAACCGTGTTATTGCTCAGCAGCAGTTCGTACGGGACCGGAATTTCAAGCACACCGAAAAACTGATCGCGGGTGGACTGATCGTAACCGCGCCAGTCGGTCGGAACAGGCACTTCGGTTCCGTTAACCGTCAGCAGCGGTTGCAGAGAAAGCCCGTGAGCACGGCCCACGCCGAGGCGCAGCATGGCTTCGCCGAATGGTGCCGACGTATTGATGTTCGTTATGCTGAAGCTGAGCGCCGCTCCGGCCGAAATCGGCTGAAGATAGGTGGTGGCATAATACTTTGCTTCGGTCGACGTTTTCGCCGGAGCATCAGCACCGGCAAAAACATATTTGATGACTGCGGTCGATGACGCCGGAAGCGTGATGGATGCGAGTTCGTTGGTTGCATACTGGTCGAGGATGATATTACCCGCCGGATCGACATAGGTGTGTTTCACCTCGATCGTTTCCAATGTCTGGAAACTGCCGAACAGGTTCAGGTCAACAACCTGCGGTCCGGTGTGGTCGAGGCTGCTGACCACAACGAAGGTGTTGGTTCCGTCCACATAGGCATCCACCTGGATGTCCGGGTCGGACGAAACGGTATCCACGCGGGTTCCGTTGACTTCCTTCCAGAGTTCGAACCACTTGATGCGCTCAGTATAGGCCCAGGGTCCGTCTTTGCTGAGCGGATCCCCGGTCAGCTCATCAACATCGTAAAGCAGGCGCGTTGGATAGGGATAGCCGGTGGCGCTGTCGCGCCCCCACTCGGCTTTCAGGATCATGAAGGGAATGGCCTGGAGAATTCGGTCCGGCCGTTCCAGCAACTGCATCATGATGGTCGAGAACGAGCGTACATCCACCCAGTCGTTTTTCGGATCGTAAGGAACCCCGCTGAAGATCGATAGGCTGCCGTATTCCGAAATGTTAAAGGGCTTGACCTCTCCCAGCGTCAGCATGGAGTAGTGTTCAACCATATCGAGCAGCGCTTCCACATTACTGCCGCTGCGGTACTGGGTTTCCAGCACGTTCGTGCTGCCGCCCGGATTGTCATACAGATGCAGCGAAAAGAAATCCATGTGCTCGCCGGCAATATCGATAAAGGTTTTCCAGTTGGAATCCCAGTGGCTGAAATTTCCGTCGTTCCCCTCATACTGTGGATGCGCGGCCGTATAGCCGCCCACCAATACTTCCGGATGCGAGTTTTTGATGGCCACGGCGACATTGGTATGCAGTCGGGAAATATTGGCGCGGGTGGTTCCGAGTTCGTTGGCTTTCACAAACGGTTCATTCATCACCTCCACCATTACCGGTTTCGGCTCGCCGTCCGCCCCTCCGGCCCCGTAGAAACAGGAGAGAAACTGTTCATAGTAATCCGCCAAAGCCACATAGTTTGTAATGGCAAACGGATCGCCTTTATAATTTCCGGAGCTGTCTTTCAGCGCATCGCCGTTCAGCTGCCCATTGGGATACATGACGGGCTGCCCGCCCACCATCATTAAATTTGCGCGGGCCTCCAGCGCATGAACCGCCGTATCATTCCCATAGGTGGTCCTTGAACTGTTACCGTTCGAAAGCAGATCGGCATGATCCACCCAGCCGGGGGCCGCCGGATCTTCTTCCACCGCCCTTAACTGATAGGGCAATGAGCCGTTGTTGCGGCCGAGGTAGACATCGTAGTCGTTCAGAAAACTGGCGCGCTGTGTTGGAGAGTCCCAATCGTTGTCGCGCAAGCCGGCATGCAGCACGATATATTTTTCACGATCAAATTCGGATACCCCGCCCACTTCATGGCGGGTATCCAGATTAATATCGACCGATACCTGTGCAACCGTAGCGGTTAATCCCACTGCGGTTGCGGCAATAACTGTCCCCACTCTTTTCATCATAGTTTCCTTATCGTTTATCCATGCGACGTACAGGGTTTGGAATACTTAGACCGCAGTTTGACCGTTTAGTTAATTATCCACTAAAAAACATAGCACTTTGCCATTGGGCACAACATGCTGTGAACTGTCCTAAAGACCGAGATACCGTTTGCTGGATGATGGAGCCCCCTATGGTAAACTATTTGACACTAATGGTGAAAACACCCCGTTATCAGAAGATCTCCGCTTGAGGAAATGAGGTTTTTGAAACCGGAGAAACATCAAGGAATTTAGTCGTGATGAAGCATTATTACCGACCGCCGAATAAAATGACATGCAGCCTCATGCTAAGCCTGGCTCTGGCCGGATATGCCACTGCACAGCACGAAGCCCGGCAGGGACAGGATGCGACGATTCAGGCCGCCCTTGGAAACATAACCATTAATGAAGCCTATTCGACGATCAACATTGATTATCCGTTTGAAAACTCGCTTTTTCCGCCCGACCTCGTTGCCCCGACCTTCCTGTGGCATGACGAGGAGAAAGAAGCGGATCAATGGCTCGTTCAAATGGAGCTTAATGACGGCTCTCCGCTTTACACCCTTACCGATGGGCAGCAGGCCGAGCCCATATTGGACCCAGATGCCGTCTGGCCAGGGCACAAAGATTATGAGCGGCCGGAATATGAACGGACGGCCAAAGCATGGACGCCCGATGAAAAGTCGTGGGAACTCATCAAACAAAACTCGGTCAGCGCACCGGCTGTCATTTCTATTTGGGGCTTGAGGGGCGATCAAAACCGTGTTGTTTCAAAAGGACAGATTCAAATCAGCACCTCCAGCGACCCGGTTGGCGCACCCATTTTCTACCGGGATGTGCCGCTCATGCCCTCCGTTTCAATGGATGGGAAAATATCGCCGATTTCTTCTGACGATATTCATGTAATCGCATGGCGACTGCGGGATATCTCCAAGCCTTCAGCCCCGGTGCTGCTGAAAGATATGCCGACCTGCGCGAACTGCCACTCCTTTTCGTCAGATGGCAACTTTCTGGGCATGGACCTGGACGGCCCCGATGGAGACAAGGGAGCGTACGGACTGGTAGACATTTCGAAAGATATCGTTATCGAAGAGGAAGATATCCTTACCTGGGGATCCTATAAAGACAGCAACACCCCCATAAACCACTCCAGCTTCGGGCTGTTTTCACGGGTTTCGCCGGACGGGCAATATGTGGTCAGCACGGTGAATGAATCGGTCTTCGTCGCGAACTATTCGGATTTCCGTTTTTTGCAGTCTTTTTACCCCACACGGGGAATCCTTGTGATCTACAACCGGAAAACCGGGGAAATGAAACCGCTGCCGGGAGCCAGCGATCCCCGCTTTGTGCAAACCAACGCCATTTGGAGTCCGAACGGAAAAGAACTGATTTTCTCGAGAGCGTCGGCAAAAAACAATTACGGCCAACCCGAGCTGCCGACCTTTGCCGGTGACCCTCGTGAAACCTACATCCAGTACGACCTGTACCGAATCCCTTTTAACAACGGCGAGGGCGGTACGGCCCGGCCCGTTCAGGGTGCTTCGCTGAATGGCAAAAGCAACTCATTTCCCAAATACTCCCCAGACGGAAAATGGATTGTTTACGTGCAGGCGGAAAAAGGGCAGCTGATGCGCCCGGACAGCAAGCTGTTCATTATCCCGACCGAAGGCGGGCAGGCCCGCGAAATGAACTGCAACCTGGATCCGATGAACTCCTGGCACAGCTGGTCGCCGAACAGCCGCTGGCTCGTCTTTTCCTCCAAAGGCTTCGGGCCGTTCACCAAGATGTTTCTGACCCATATCGACGAAAATGGAAACGATACACCAGCCATCCTGATTCCAAATTCAACCGCCGCAAACCGAGCAGTGAATATCCCGGAATTCCTGAATGCGCCCGGCGACGCAATCACATCCATAAGCGCACCGACCCAACGCGCTTATCGGTTCTACTACAAAGCATGGGATCAGTATAAGGAACAACAAAACACCGAGGCGCTGAAAAATGTCAACACAGCCCTCAGGATGAATCCGTATTACGACAAAGCCCACTTCCTGAAGGCCTCCCTGCTGAAGCGGCTGAGCCGGGAACAGGAAAGCATCAAACACATCAAAGAAACCGCAAAGCTCACCTCTCGAATGGATGATGCGCATAAAGTGGTCCCTTACACGCTGGCGGCAATGGGAAAAACGCGTGAAGCATTGGATTATCTATATATGGTTTTCATGAACCACCCGACTCTCCCCCAAATCCACATGCAGTATCAGGCAGATATCAGAAACAACCCCAAGGCCCACAACATATCCGCATGGTGCTATATTGAGCTTGAAAATTTTTCCGGCGCAAAAGAACAATATGAATCCGTTATCAAAACCTATTCGAACGACATAACCGCCCTGAACGGGCTGGCCTGGATTCTTGCAGGAAGCCATGGCGATAAAAGCATCGCCGAACCTAAACGGGCAATCGAACTGGCTACAAAAGCTGCCACGCTAAGCCATTACCGTTCACCGGCCGTGCTGGATACACTGATTGTCTCCTATGCCGCCGCCGGACAATATGAGCAAGCGATTGAAACCGCCGAAAAAGCGTTATCTGTGACCAATCCTCTGAAGCAGCCCCAACTGTACGGGAAAATCCAAAACCGCCTGAATACCTTGAAAAAGATCAGCCGAGCACCGGTCCAAAACTAAGCAAATTACCGAAACGGAGAAACAGCATAGTTGCTGTCAATGAGGTGTTCGAAAAGGCGAATACGACCGACTACGAGGACGAAGGAAATATGCAGGGCGCTTGAAGTGCCTTCGGGCCTGCCTGACGGGATAGTACACCTCGAGAGTAGCTGACTTAATGTGTGTTTGTAATGGGAGTGCCTAATAATTGTAGGGCTGGAATGGCTGAGCAACGATGCCTTCCAGCCGTCTATACAAAGAGGGTCCTTGGCTAGATTGCGGCGGGAAGGTCTCGCAAGCTCAACCGTTCTCGCCCTACAAAATACTTAAGTTAGTGCCATTAGCGCATAGCGCAGGCTCTACCACGCTTCCCTTTCACCAAAAAAGGCCCCGGAATTTCGGGACCTTTCGTCTTCCAATGATTGGAAAAGGTCTTACATCATGAAACGTCGGCGGATGAATAGAATCCCACCACCAAATGCACCTATCAGCCCGAGCGTGGCCGGTTCCGGAATGACGGTTACCGAAATATTATCCAGGTAGTAACGAGGAGGAGTGCCCGCCTCGCCACTGGTCGACTGCGTGTTGGAAACGAACAGAATGTTGGCGAGAGCGTCTGCACCAGCACTGAGATCTACCGTTCCTGTGCGGGTATACGTTGTCCAGGATGCTTGTCCATCAAGGTTGTAGTAGTTCTTGCCTGCTCCAGTTGCTGCGCCAGATTCGTCGAACATGAGGATATCATCAACACTGTTGTAGACATTGTCGTCGATATCCGCATGGGAGTAGATATCGTATGACACAGTGTAGTTCTGGCCATCGTAACCACTAAAATCGATATTGCCAGTATTGACGTTGATGAAGCCGCCGCCGCTGGTGTAGTCGTTATCGACCGCGATAAAATCACCGGTGCGACCACCAATCGTTCCAGTAGTCACAGTACCGGCACCAAAGTTTAACTCAGAGCTTCCATCGTTTGAGTACAGAACAACGTTAGCCTGAGCACTAAGCGCAACAACAGCTACCGTTGTGAGTATTGCTAGTTTCTTCATTTTTTCTCCTTTTATACTTAACCGGCAGGGTTCACCCCGGCCGGGAAAATGATAAAAACCGGCCAGGTTATACTGGCCGGTTTATAGAGGGAATTACTCGACAATCAGCTTAATGAACTGTTTGTCATCAGTGGTTCCCACTGCTTCGGTATAACTGTCCATCTGAGCATCATTTTCAATGATGGCTACAGGAGCAGTGTTCGTTACCCAAGGACCGTGAACCAGGTTATCGGTTTTGATCACGACGTAGGTGAGCGTATCATCCGCACGTACAGAGAAGGTGTAGTTGCCCGTTGCCGCATCAAACTCTGGCAGAATGCTTGTATCTGCAACACCTGGATTTCCGCCGAAGACATATTCGCCATAGTTGCTCAGGCCGTCGTTGTCGTCATCGTCATCCGCGCCGCCGACTACATTATTATCCGCTTCCCACTGGGCGTACGGACTTTCGTACACCACATAGAGTTCCGGATAGATATACGTAACCTTGTCCACTACGACATCGGAAATATAGTTCGTCGATACCGATTCGACATAAACGTATGCACCGCCGCCGTTGGTGCTGACAAGAGCATCATACAGCAGGTTGGTTGCGGTAACTCCATACGAGGTGCCTTCTATACCTGTTCCCTGCGTAATATTGGTCAGGGTCGCCTCAACAAAGGAGGAGGCGGCATCGGTACCAAGGGTGAAGCTGTAAATCATCTGCAGCTCGTCACCATCGGCGATATCAGCAATGTTTCCGGTCGCAGGAGACCAGGTATCCGGTAGCAGACGGACGAAGGTGTTGCTCGTATCTTTACTGTAGAAACGCTGGAAGCGGAGGGCTTCCGCCAGCGGATTTTCAGCGCCAATATGCTCACCGGTATCCTGAATCGTCAGGCCCATATTAAGGAAATAACCATTGTAGTTATTGTTGGTTCCTGCGTCCTGGGAAGTCAAACCATCGAACGAGAAGTCAACAGCAATGCTGACGGTATCGCCGACCTGCAGCTCACCAATCGGATCGAGCAGGGTCATGTTGACGTTGGTGTCGGTGCTCGTTGCGGTACCGAGAACGGCATCCACAATGATATCAGCATTGGTATTACCTTCCACCCAATCCACCTGACCGTTGACACCGCCGCTAACAAAGCCTTCAGCAGCAAGGAAGTCTACTACGTTGGTTTTGAAGACATAGGTCTCCGTACCCGTATCAATATGCTCAGCTTCAAACTTGAAGTTGCGGGTATAGAAATTCGGCGCCGTGGCCGGATGACTTAGCTGATCGTTATTGCTGATCCGGGCGAATACGTTGGTCAGGTCATATGCACTATCAGAAAACGCGCCGAACCATTGAACCGTATTCCAGGAATCGGCAACAAACTCGACCTCGCTGATGGTCATATACCCACCGTTGTCCCCGGCAACACTATAGAAGAAGTTGTCGTCTGCAATGGCGGCATCCGCAAGCTGGTTCGAAGTGAGATAGATCTCGAAGCTGAACTTCCAGTCCAGTCCAACATAGTCCGTCCAGTCATTATTGTAGACACCGTAGTTATCCCACTGACCGCCGCCCGAGGAATCATATTCACCGATGCCGTCACCGAATGCATTTGTGACCACAGTATTGAAGGCCGGATTCGGCTCTTCCCACAGGGTGTCGCGTTGCGGAGCATCAACTTCGAGTTTAAAGTTGTCGAAGTAATAGTCGGGACCTGAGATCGGATGAGTGGCCTGATGGTTATTGAGAATCAGGGCATTCACATTGGTCAGGGCATTCGGATCGGCGTCAAACATACCGGTCCAAGTGACCGTGGTCCATGCATCTGCGGCAAGCGTGGTGCCGATATTCTTCCACCCGGTAGATCCGGCAGCACCGACACTGATATAGAGCTGGTTGTCTGTAATGGAGGAATCCGCAAACTGGGCAGCGGTAATATAAACATCAACGCTCAATGTCCACTTTTGGCCGGCATAAGCGGACCAGTCATGGTTACCGGGGTTGTAGTTCGCCCACTGGCCTACGTCGCCGGAAATATATTCGCCCACTGTGCCATGTCCGGTTGCGAACGGATCAGCCATGTTGTTCAGGCTCATACCGCCGTCCGAAGGAGCGCGGTCATCCCACAAAACATCGGTCGGGTCGGGCTCAACAACTTCTACGTCATGGATAACCATTTTGTAGTTATCGACATAAAGGTTGGTTGTCACAGTTGTGGGTTGGGTGCCCTTATCATTGATAAGGATCAAGCAGTTTACAGCAGTCAGATCCCCCGGGTTGGGCGTGAACGTGCCGGTACGCTCATAGGTGTTCCAACCGGCTGTATAGTGACCAGAGATAGTTCTCCAGACAGCGGCCTGACCACCCACATTGGAGTAGAAAGTGTCGTCCGTGACGTTTGCATCCGCAGCCTGCGCGGCGGTAAGATAAATTTCGCAACTCAGGGTATAATCCAAGCCCGCATAGTCCGACAGATCCAGATTGCCTGAATTGTAGTTTTCATACTGGCCGGTATTCTTTGTAGAATCCCACGCGCCGACATCGCCATAGCCTAGGCCGGACGGATCGGGGACCGTAGTAAGCTGCATGTTGCCGCCGGAAGGAGCCGTGTCCTCCCATACAGTAACATCAACAAAGGTTTGCGCCATGGAACCAGCAACAATCGCCGATGTGCAGAGCGCAGTAAGTAACAGTTTTTTCATCACTTGAATCTCCTCGTTCTCGCGGCCGCGCAACCTGTGTCATTGCGTTGGTCTACTAACGCGACCGTTAACATGAAGGTTCTAACAAGAAGAGTTTTTGCGGGCTATGGGCCAAAAGGACCATCGGGACCTATCCATACGGACAGGCACTACTGATCGAGCTTTAATATGCCCTTTTTGTAAGCAATTACCACGGCCTGCGTACGGTCGGCAGCCCCCAGCTTTTCGCGGATATTGGTAATGTGATGCTTAACAGTAGACATAGAAATATTGAAATGTTCGACCAGCTCTTTATTGCTCGTACCCTGCCCCAGCATCTTCAGGAGTTCAAGCTCGCGGGGGGTCAGTTCTTCCTGCTGTTTCCGGGCTGAAACCTTCTGGGCAATCTGGGCAGGAAAAAAGGTGCCGCCCTCCGCCACTTCATGGATGGCTTCCATGACATCTTCAACGGCGCTGGCGGATTTGGTCAGATAGCCTTTCACCCCGGCCTGCACCGCTTTCCAGACTTCTTCTTCCGACTCAAAGACGGAAAAAAGAATCACTTTAGCATCCGGATCCATTTCCATAATTTTTTTAGTGCATTCCACACCGCTTTCGCCGGGCATGCGATAGTCCATCGTCACAATATCAGGCTTTATTTCGGCGTAGAGCTCAACCGCCTCTTCACTGCTCGCGGCATCCCCGGCTGATTCCATCCCGGGCTCCATGTTGATTGCGCCAATCAGACCAAAACGCAGCAAAGCGTTATCATCCACGACCATCACCTTAATTGATTCACTCATACCTGCTCCAGCTCCCACTCTTTCAGGGAATTCAATACCACACTCACCGTTGTTCCCTTTGTTAAATCGCTCTCAATTTCAATCTCGCCGTTAATCCGGTTAATCCGCTCGTGCATGCCCCGCAATCCGAAATGACCGGCAGGGGGCAGCTGCTTCGGATCAAACCCTTTGCCATCGTTCACAATCACCATTGAGAGCAATGTATCCTGATAGTTTAATGCGACAGAGATGGACGAAGGATTTCCATGCCGCACAGCATTGGTGACTGCCTCACGGGCAACCATCAGCAGGTTCCGCTCGGCCATCTGCTTGAGCCTGACCGACTCTCCGACCACTGTGATTTCCAACACTGCACCACATTCCTCAGCCAACGGGGTCAGCGCTTCTTTCAGCGCCGAGAGCAGATCCATTTTTTCGAGCAACCCGCCGCGCAGATCAATGATGGATGTTCTCGATTCGTCACCGCAATAGGCCAGCATTTCCTGTGCAGTGCAGAACTCTTCAACATTCCGGTTCATCTCCATATCAATGCGATCGAGCACCTCCTCGAAGGGTTGAACTGCGGGCGTTTCCGCCATATTCCGCAGCTCGGAGGAAAAGGTCTTTATATTGTGACTCAGCAGGCGCCGTGCTCCCTGCAACTGAATGGCGGTCCCCGCCAGACCCTGCTCCAGATTATCGTGCAGTTCCCGGGCAATGCGCTGCCGCTCATCCAGCACCGCTTCACGCTCGATTTTATCGCCGATAATCCCGGTCTGCCGATCCACCGTCTTCTGCAACGCAATAATCCAGGAGAGAAAGGCAACCAGGCAGACCAATACAATCCCCAGCAGCCAGAGCAGCCGCTGCGGCGTCCACCAGGGAGCCGCCTGAAGCACCGCAATATCAGCCGCATCGCGAACCTGAAGCCAGAGCCCATCAAAATAGAGCCGCCACTGCATGGTTTCATCATACATCAGATGGCAGATCCCCGTCAGCTCCAGCAACGCTCCCGGCTTCAGATCTTCATGCATAACCATGCCCGGCGGAAGACGAACCTCAAACAGGTGCCCATCCGAACGACACAACAGACTGTCGTGCCCGGTATCGTTTCCCGCATCCGAAGAGAGGCCGAACGATTTACCGACCTCCACCAGATGCGCCTGGACCCTGACCAGCTCATAGTTCATGCGGGAGTCCAACAGATCCTCCGGCTGCACCGGACCAAACAAGGTCGTGAGATCAAGGTCCAGCGGCTCCGGTTTTTTTCCGGCCTCTTTATTTACGCGCACAACGAGTGCCCGGAACGCAGGGCTGATCGACTGTGGCCAGACGAATCCTTCCACTTCCACCATCTGCCCCGCTTCAAGCCCGGCATTATTTAAAACCGCAACCTTCAGACTCGATTCACTCCCCCGCAGGAAAATTTCACTTTCCGAAGCATGCGTAACCAACCCCTCTGTGCGGACCGCTTTGGATGGATCCACATCCACCCGCATCAGAGATTCAATCGGAAGTGACTGCCTGACACTCCCCAATCCATCATCTTCCAACAATTGGAAATCGTTGATCGAATCCACCATAAACGAGCGCCCCGTCTGCTGACGCTGACGATTGTACATCGTTCCGACCACCGCATTAAACCTCACCCGCCGAAACATCAGCTCGGGAAGGCGGCTCCAAATCGGCTTCCGGGCAGGAAGATGAACAACCAACTGAATGGAATCATCAATCTCAACCATCAACGCAAAGCGTCCAGATATTTCCGCCTGATCCGTGGAGCCTACCAGACGACCTTCAACAGAAACCCAATCGCAATCACTCGCCGGCCGATAAATCTCATTCAGGAGAAACGGCCGACCCTGCGGCAATTTACCGGCTCCGATCCGCTCAACCCTGTCCGCGATAATGGCGGGATAGAACTCCCCCTGATAGGTCTTTCCAAAAATATGCACCTGATCGCCCGCCGAGAGCGGAAGCAGAGAATCCACCTCTCCCAGACGCTGCACATAGACGCCTCCCTGCTCTGTAAACACGAAAAAATGATTTCCGCCCGGGCCAAGACGCACCACCTGTGCAAGCAAATCAACCGGGATCCCCTCTCCGGCAGCCTCTGCGGACAACCCTCGGAGTTCAGGAACACTTCTGACCATATCCTGGCCGCACACGGTTGCAGTCAACGTCACAACAGACAGCATCGCCATGAGTTTCTTCTGAATAAATAGGAGTCCCATAAGAAACATCTATACGCCATCTCCCCCCGCTTTCCAAGCATTGGAAAAACCAACCTGCCCAGCACGGTGATGACGCAGAGCGAAAAAAGACGGACGGTGCCTCTCCGTTGCCACCGGCGATGACAAAGAATCGCCCTCCAGGTGAAAACAACATGGCGGGCGGCGCTTTGTCGCCGCAGACAACCGCAAGGCATCGCCCACTCTATGCATCCTGTGCGTTCTTTGGGGAACAAAACCTTCTGAAAAGAATGACCGCCCGGTTAAATCCAGTTCGGCCGATCCGATGGCGTGGGCCGCGGAGGAGCAACTCGTTTGCAGTCTTTATCGAAATGCTTACTCACCGGAACCCGCTTCAGGTTTTCCAGCTTTTCATAGAGAAATTCATGCGTGGCTTTATGCTGAATAACCCTGCCCTCTTCATCCGAAATGGTCACCAGATAGCCACCATATTTAACGCCGCGCAAATCGCCGTCATAGAGCGACTGCACCTTCATCTCCACCTCATCTTCACTTGCAAATGAAAAAGCGCCATCCTCCTGATCATCCGGCACGAAAGAACCTGAGTTTCGATCCAGCAGAATAAAGTTATCCCCGCCGGCTTCATCACCAAAAACAAAATATTCCACCGTCAGTTCATGATCGTAGGCAACATTGGCAGAAATCGGTTTCACCCGCACCCCGAAGAGATGATCCACAATCTGCAACCGTCGGTTGCCCTCGCCCAGCCAGGGCGACTCATCCGGGAGCGCACGCTGATTACTGCTTTTCGACAGCTCAATCTTAAAGTCCGGCGGGTTCAGTAAGGTAATATAATCGCGGTCCAGAATGCTGAGCTCTGCAAGAGGAACCTGCTTTTGTTTTCCGCGCGTACTCTCAAGTACCACCGATTTTCCCATCAGCGTTTTATAGCGCGCTTCAAACTGTTTGCCGGCGGCCGAAGTCCAGGTTCTGAAAGACGATTCTTTTTTTCCAATGGCTGGAACGGATTCGGCAACCGGCGTATCCGGCGTTGAGAGCACCACCTGCTCAGCCACTGTTTTCGGCGAGGAATAGTCGTTAAAGACCGGACCGCCCTCCACCGTTGCTTCACCCGGCTGCAGCTGGTAATTAATCAATTCCTTCATATCCCGCGTAAACTCGGCCGTCTTGAAAAACGGAAGCGTCGGCCCGTTGCGGTTCGGATTCCGCTCATACTCCTCGCCCTTCACCTCAACCATCAACATGGCTGCAAAAATCCCGCCGTGCGATTCCCCGATCAGGATTTCCAGATCCTGCGCTTCGTGTGCTTTCAGAGTAATCCAGTCGCCGACGACAGAATGGTGGTTGCCTGCCGGATACTTCCGGTTGTCAGCAGATGAACTCTGCCAATGATGCGACGTGTTATCCATAAAATCGGTGACCCATTCAGGAAAACAGGCCAGCAGTTTAAATTCGCCATTCACCCGAACCGCCAGCGCATCATCACCATGCCCCCAGAACCGGAAAGTGATATCCTCCGAATGAACCAGCTGTCCTTTATAGTGCACCAGCCAACACCATCCCTTGCCGTCCTCTTCCCCGAATGCAGCCGGAGCCTCAATGGACTGCATCGGCGGCATGGCCACAGAAGTGGTATACAGCTTCTGAGGGGCACGGTAGTAACGGCTGAATACTTTCGCCGACCAATCCTGCGTAAAAAACCGGTTCAACATAACAGCAAGTGATGCCGGATCCGTGATGACAGGCGCTCCGGACCGCGTTCGGTTAAAATCATAATAGGTTCCTTCCAGGTCGCTACCAATGGAAGCTGATGCACCAAACTGGGTAACATCCTCCAGATTCGGCAAAATTTCAAATCCACCGATGCCATCACCCAGACCATCGGTCATGCCACCCATTTCCGGCAGCTGAATATCCGGCATACTTGCGCGTTTTACCTTCGTCACGATGCGCGTCGTCGATTTCGGCTTGGAGGTTTTTTTGACCTTCACCTTCGGCTTTTTGAGCTTCATTTTCGGGCGGTCAACCGGCTTCGGCGGAACGAATTTCTTCTCTTCCTTTTTCACCACATTGAATACCACCAGCATACCCGCCAGCAGAAAGGCCGCCGCATGGATGCCCAGGCTGATCACAAATCCGCTTGGTGCACCCTTGATCACACCGGATGTTTTTTTAAATCTGTTGTTCATCCAAAAGTTCTCCTCAGCACGGAGGAAAAGCAAGCACCCCTACGCCGCTTTTCCAACGCTCAAAAAAGAACCTAATGCATTCCGCAAGACCCGTATATGGTCCAAAGGTACCATGCGAATCATACGCAATATGTTCCGTCACAATCGCATAACATCACAAACCTGATTACCGGTCGCTCTGATCCACCCATTAGAGTAGACATATAATGCAGGCAAACCAGACGCCACAAGCCTATCGGCAAAAACTAAACGCCCTACCACCAAGAGCGCTTATCATTAACAACCAACAACTTATAAATGACAGACAATCAATGGCACACCCCCTGCATTAGGCAAAATCGCAGACGGGTTCCTCTCGCAGTCACGCGATGAATACCGCCCGAAGGATGGAATAAACATGAAAGCACTTAAAACCGTACTGACAGGAACCATGGCAATATCAGCACTATTCGGCCTGCTATACTGCTACAGAATCATTTACTGGGGAATGATCGAACATTGTACGCTGGTTTCCACCGGGTACACCCAACTGCCTGATTTTTTATAAGCCACGGCATTTGGAACTATCCGTCCAGCGTCTTTTTCTCCAGCGCGAGCTGGATCTCTTCAATACTCATGTTCTTGGTTTCCGGCAGGAAGGGCCAGATGGCCACGCAGCCGACCAGACTGACCAAGGCATAGAACAGGAACATGCTCGCTCCGCCCATATTGGCCAGCTGCCAGGGAAACAGGAACTGCACCAGAAAACTGATGACACTGCTGATCAATGCAAAGAGTGGAATGGCCACCCCGCGCAACGAGGTGGGAAACAGCTCGGAAAAGAGTACCCACATCAGCGGCCCCACAGAGAAATGGAATGCGGCAATAAAGCTCAGAATCCCACCAAGAATCAGCCCGGCATTCATCGTGGCGGATTCCTTAATAATCGAAGCTGAATGATGGCGCGCCTGCTCTTCGCCCAACGAGTCAATCAGCGCGGCTTTAAACTCGATATCACTGGAAAACAGTTTTCCAACCATTGGAACAAGCGCTTCCTTATCCATGTCGGCCGGCAGCACTTTAACGGCTTCCGGAGGCAGGGAATAGGTTGCGGTTTTAAAGCCATAGGAACAAAGCAGATGGCTCGCCATAATCCATAACAGTCCGAACAGAATCATCGGCCGGCGTCCCAGCCGATCGACCAGCATAATTGCAGCAAAGGTGAAGACCACCGAAACCATTCCGACCCAGATCGACTGCTGGAAGGCGGCATCCGTTCCGCCGCCCAGCTGCTCAAACACCGTCGGGGCATAAAAGAGGATCGCATTGATACCGGACAGTTGCTGGGCGATGGCAATGATGATCCCCACGATGACGGCAATGCGCATGCGCTTGTGAAAAAGTTCCTTGAACTGGGACATCGCTGACAACTCTTCGGTGCCATGATGCAGGCTCTCTTCCATCTCCCGGATCTGCTGTTCAATTTCATCGTCCGGCGTAATGCGATGCATGATGGCTTTGGCCTCTTCAATGCGGCCGCGATACACGAGCCAGCGCGGGCTTTCCGGCACAAAGAACAGCAGGGCCAGCCAGATAAATGCCGGTATAATTTCAGAACCCAGCATGAAGCGCCAGATGTGCTCTTCTAGGTTCAGTTTCAACGCCCACTCCGCACCGGAGTTCATCCCGCTGAGTAACAGGAAGTTAATAAAATACGCCGAGGATAAGCCCACCACGATATTCATCTGGTTGATCGAGACCAGTTTGCCCCGCCATTTCGGCGGAGCAATTTCGCCGATATACATCGCCGCCACGGTAATCGAAGTAAAGGCCAGGCCGCCCAGAAAGCGGGCACAGATCAGACCGACATAACTCGGAGCCAGCGCCGAAGTAACCGCCGAGACCCAGTACAGAGCCGCAATAATTATAAGCGTCTTTTTTCGTCCAAGTTTATTACACATCGGCCCGGCAATCAGCAAAGCCAGCAGCACTCCGAAGCCCGGAGCACTGACCACCGTGCCGACCTGGACTTCATTCAATCCGAACTCCGCCGTAATGAATTTGACCGTCCCCGAGATCACCGCCGCATCGAGTCCGAAAACAAAGCCGCCGAGCGCTACCACGATGGAATAGAAAAAAGCTTTAGCCTGTTTATTCATAATAGATGCTCACCTGTATGTACGGCACGGACTGGAAACAGTCAGCCGAATTTAAACCATCATTCCTTATCTCGCCGTAAACGTCCACGGTCAATAGCACATATAACTGCTCGGTTATTATCTTTAAGGAGTCTGCTTCCGATAAGCATCGAAGCGCTTGGCAGCCTTCTCCTCGTAGAGACGCTTCAGCATAAACTTCGGACGTTCCAGTCCGCACTCCCAGGCAAACAGCTTTTTATAAAGCGCCTTCACCCGCTCCGGCTGCTGTGCCGCCAGATTGTTCTGCTCCGAGGGATCCTCCTCAATATTATAAAGCTCGGCCGGACGGTCGGGAAACCGCATCAGCTTCCAGTCGCCATCGCGAATCGTGCCGCGGCTTTCCTTTTTCCAGTACAGCGTCTGGTGCGGCCGATCGGGATTTTCTCCGCTCAGGTAAGGAAGCATATCCACGCCGTCCAGTCCTTCGATCTTCAACGCATCGCCGCCCGCCGCATTCACAAAGGTTGGAAGCAGGTCGAGCGAACTCAGCGGTTGGTTGTATTCTTTTCCTTCCGCCAACCGGCCCGGCCATACCACAATGCCCGGCACACGAATCCCGCCCTCTAGATGGGTCGCCTTGCAACCGCTCAGCGGCCAGTTGCTCGACGTACTCGCATCGGTCGGTCCGCCGTTATCATTCGTAAAAACAAGCAGCGTGTTATCGCTCAGCCCGAGTGCTTCCAGTTGATCCACAATCCGCCCGATCGCCCGATCCATCGAAAAGGTCATCTGAGCCAGTCGCCGGCGTTTTCCCTCCAGAGCCGGGAACAGCTCCGCGTCCTGCGGGTCGGCCTCGATCGGCGTGTGGACGGCGTTGAAAGAAACATAGGCAAAAAACGGGCGGGCTTTATTGCGCTCCAAGAAAGCACAGGCTTCATCGGCGAGCACATCGGTCAGATAACCTTCGTGTTCACGGTAATCACCAAAGCCCCATTCCAGCCGGTTTTCAGGCTTTACGTCTTTGCCTGCGGGATAGGGATAAAAACTGCGCGCGCCGCCCCGGAAACCGACAAACTCATCAAACCCGCGCTTCAGCGGGTGAAACCGGTCCGCATGGCCCTGATGCCACTTGCCGAAGATGGCGGTTCGATAGCCGAGCTTCTGCAGATGGTTTCCAAGGGTTGGAACTCCAAGCTGGAGGCCCATATCATCGCCGACCGTTCCGTTGGAGCTCATGTAGCCCGGCACATTGTTTTCTTCAAAGCCGAAGCGCTGCTGATACATCCCCGTCAGCAGCCCGGCGCGCGACGGCCCGCACACGGCGGCCGTCATATAAAACTGATTCAGCTTTACGCCCGACTTAACCAGCTCATCCAGCCGCGGCGTTTTAAAATGGCGGCTGCCGTTGAATCCGAAATCCGCATAGCCTGCATCGTCGGAATAGAGCAGCACAATATTCGGCTGTGTACCCGCGTAGGAACGCAGAAGTCCGCAAATTGCAAACAGACATAGGATCAGCTTCGACATCCGTTTACCACTCCATCCGTTCGCCGGCGGCCGAGAGAAATTGTCCCGACTGCTCCGGCGTGAGGCCGGCAATCGTCCCCGCCATTTCCGCGGCCACCTCTTCAACCGTTCCGGGCGCTTCATCGCCGCCCATATCCGTTTTAATCCAGCCGGGATTCATGCAGATTACAATCCGTCCCTTGAGTTCCGGCTTGCCCGCCATACGTTGTGTGACCGCGTTGAGCGCAGCCTTGCTCATGGCATACGCATCCAGCCCGTTACCCGGATTAATATTCAGCGCCAGCGATCCCATGCCCGAGGTAATATTGACCACCTTTGCCCCTTCATGCAACAGCGGGGCCAAAGCCTGCACCACCAGTGCGGGGCCGGCCGCATTCACCCTGAAGCTCTGCTCGAATCCGGCCGTCGTCCACTGTCCGATATTTTCTTCCGACGAGACTCCGGCGTTATTGATCAGCAGATCCAACGGCCCGGACAGCTGGCCGAGCTGTTGGATGGATTGCTCATCGCCGACATCAAGCTGCACCTGCCTGAGCACCTCGTCATATTGCCCCGCGAGCTCCTGAAGGGCTTTCGCCGCTGACGGCTGTCGTGAACAGGCAATCACACTCCAGCCTGACTCAAGATAAAACTGAACCAATCCCAGGCCGATTCCCCGGTTGGCTCCTGTAATTAAAACCGTTTTCATTTCCAAACCTTTCCCTGTTAAACTTCCAGTTTAAATTATCGTCCCCGAATGATGCTATAGGACTATAGGTCAATATAGGAGGAAAGCTATTGGACAGCCATTGAATAGAACTAATAGTCAGGTTTTCTTTATCCGGATAACCTGTATGTTGCGACGATTCAAAACAGGACCCGGATGAACAGGAAACTTTATATAACCCTATTGATACTCAGCGCGGCCGCGACTTTCACACTCGCGTCAGAACTGAAAAACAAAACCGACTTCCATAGATTGGAAGATACCAAAGGCCGTGCGATTGATGCCAGAATCCTCTATGTGGGCGAGCAGTGGACCTACCTGCAGCGCGGCTTCAAACAACCGCAACGCGTTTCATTAGACCTGCTCAGCGAAGAATCGCGGGCTCTTCTTAACCAGTGGAACGAAACGTACGGAGTGGCCCTCTCGGCGGATGAACTGCAACAGGTCGTCAAGCTCGCCTACGTGGCCTCAAAAGGGCAACCGCTCCTGGTCGACCCCGATCCTTCCAAGCATTGGAAACTCAACGACACCTTTTCCGATGAGTTTAACTCGAAAAAACTGGATGAAAAAAAATGGGACCGCAAGCTGCGCCCGTGGGGCGAACGCGCGTGGCGCTCCGATAACGTCTGGCAGAAGAAGGGCCGCCTGTTTGTGCAGGCCAAATATGATCCCCACCGGGACCGCAAAGGCGTCGAGTTTTTCTACACCCTCGGCATTTGCCAGACCAAAGAGAAAACCACCTACGGCTATTTTGAAGCACGCATTAAAGGATGCTCCCGCTTCCCGGGGCTCTGCCCCGCCTTCTGGCTCTATAGCAACGGCAAAGACCTCAACCCCGACTATCCGCATATTACCTATTCTGAAATCGACATCATCGAAATGCTGCAGGGCGGCTTCGATCCCGTTAAAAAAGAGAAAACCGGCCCGAGCCACATGGATTGCAATCTGCACACACGGGAAATGATCGATGGAGTGGAAACCTGGCGCCGCCCCCAGCACTGGCCGGAAGTCTGCCGCAATGTCTATGACGCCCCGTGGGATCCGCGCGACGATTTCCACATCTACGCCTGCGAGAACACGCCCGAAAAGATTACGTGGTACATCGACGGCATTAAAGTCGCCGAATCGCCCAACCACAACTGGCATCTGCCCATGACCCTAACGCTCACCATGGAGCTGCGCCCACCGATGATCGCCTGGGCCCAGCCCGACGGTCGCATTCCTGTCCCGGAAAACTCAACACCCGACGGCTTCCCCACCCACATGGAAGTCGACTACGTGCGGGTCTGGACGCGGCAAAAGGAGTCTTCATCCCTCTCGGTGGCGGGCGAAGCACACACTATCAGGTTAATATCTGATTATGCCCCGATTTAGCGGGCAAATGCGCATGGCCAAGCCTGTGATGTTTCATATCGTAAAATTCCACTGTTAATATCAGGGAAAAACAGGGGCATGATTGATTTCATAGGGTTGCAGATTCCCTGCTAAGTGCAGGGAAATGCAGGGGCGCGGAGCGCACGCGCAGCGCTGGAAGGGGGGTCCCTTTGGGGGGAAACCATCCGGTTTGGCTTCGCCGTCGGCTTGCCTCGCCCTGCTCGGCCTCGCGCCGCTCGGCCGAAAATTTCCGAGCATTGGAAACCTATTTTTTGGAAGGGGGTCCGGGGGAAACCTTTTTCCAATGGTTGGAAACCTCCGGTGCAAAAGTTCCAATGGTTGGAAGTTTTGAAACGAAGTGAAACGTCGTTTGGAGCCCCACACCCCGTTCTTCGCGTCTTAGCGCGAGATCATCCCCTCTCCCCGGAAAAGTTCCAAGGATTGGAAAAATCATTTCCAATGTCTGGAAGTCCCACTTGCCCCGCAGGGTAGCTGCAGGGCGGCCGTTCCGGAGCGCGATAAATAAAAAATTCGAGCGCGAGGAGCCCCGGTTCCCGGGCGGGGGCCTTGGGCGCGGACAGCGAGCTTGCGAGATGGACGCGCCATGGCCGGGTGGGCGGGGGATGCGGTGGGTGTAGGCGCAAGCCGAAACCACGCGACCACGGCCGCCCCGCCCGACCGCCATAGCACCAAATTGAAGGACCTGGAGGAAGGGGCCGGGGCTGGCGCGGGTTTGGTGTAAACAGAAACCGTGACCGCTATGGGGCAAGGGGGTGAGGCGTAGCCGAGGGGGAAGCGGGCGGCCCGCCGGGGGCTGCCCCCTTTTTCCAGAGATTGGAAAATCCGATGGAGGCTTTGGCCAGTGTGAGTGCGCGAGCCTTGCCACAGCCGGAACCCCCGACCGAAGGGAGCAGCAAGGCGGACTTAACAGAATGGGTTCTGTTTAAGCGAGCCGGGTGCAGAAAGCGAAATGTGCATCGCGAACGCATAACCGCGGTTATGCGACTTTGAGTGTGTTGCTCCGTTCGTGGGTAAAGCAGGAGGATGAGGTCGAGCAAAGCGAAAACCGATTTCCTGCTTTACCCACCCGAAGGGCGAATTGAAAACAAGGCATCTTCTTTGTTGCGAGCATAAGGCGGTGGGCAACCACAGCTCTGATGCTCGACGCCTTAAATCTGCCTTGTTTTGAATTCGTGAACGGTCGCAGCTTCTGCGCCCGACAGCGAGCGGGTCCGCCGCCGCAGGACAATGAGAGGGAACGGAGTGACCGTTGGAGCGCCCCGGCAAATTTTGCAGAGCATTTCCCGGTCACATCTACCATCAAAAACCGGAAATGCGGCGAAACTGCCGCCGGGGTGCGGCCGAAGGCATCCATAGCCCCGCAGGGCAGGCCGTAGGCCCCCGGAGGAAGATCGGCCCGGGCGGCTGAAGGCGAGAAGGGAGTCCGCGACTGGAACGCCTTGAGCCGTTCGGATCAGCCGGGCTTCCGGAGTGTAGTTGAAGCGCTTGAGCTGAATTTGTGTGGAGCTCCCCGTAGGGCGAAGGCCGGGCAAGCGGGCAGGATCAGGTGATGATGTTATTTGAGCGCCGCGAAAAATAACATCAGCACCCCTGCCCCGTTTGACCGGCGAGCGGAACGCAAAGGCGGCTGATGCGCTGCAGTGGCGGTAATAGCCGACACCCATACCGCGCTGACAAGGGGGAATTTGTGATGGGTGGACGCGGAGCTTGCGCAGCGTACAGACAGCACAATTTCTTTCTTGGCTCAAGGCGCGGCGTACATCCCCCGTTGCGGGG